>NZ_JBEZKG010000012.1:283212-376423 GCF_040651535.1 Streptomyces sp. NPDC048420 | reverse complement strand
CGCCCGGTTACATTCCGAACCCGGAAGCTAAGCCTTACAGCGCCGATGGTACTGCAGGGGGGACCCTGTGGGAGAGTAGGACACCGCCGAACAATTATTGAGAAAACCCCCGTGCCATTCGGCACGGGGCTTTTCTGCGTTCCAGGCTATTTCGCCAGCTTTGTTTCGTACGCCAGGATCACCGCCTGGATCCGGTCCCGGGAGCCCGTCTTCGCGAGGACGCGGCCCACGTGGGTCTTCACCGTCGACTCGGCCAGGTGGAGACGGGCGGATATCTCGGCGTTCGTCCAGCCCTTGCCGATGACCGTAAGGATCTCGCGCTCCCGGTCGGTGAGGGCCGCGAGGCGTGGGTCTTCCGGTTCGCCGGCCGGCTTCCCTGTCGGCAGATGGTGGGCGTAGGCGTCCAGGAGGCGGCGGGTCAGGCTGGGGGCCACTACCGCGTCGCCGGTCGCCACCGCTCGGATGCCGGACAGGAGGTCCTCCGGCTGGGCGTCCTTCACCAGGAAGCCGGAGGCTCCGGCGCGGAGGCCGGCGTAGGCGTACTCGTCGAGGTCGAAGGTCGTGAGGATGAGGACGCGGGTGCGGTCGCCGGTGGCGATGATGCGGCGGGTTGCCTCGATGCCGTCCAGGCCGGGCATACGGACGTCCATCAGCACCATGTCGGGGTGCAGCTCGGCCGTCATACGGACCGCCTCGGTGCCGTTGGCCGCTTCGCCGAGGATCGTCAGGTCGTCCTGGCTCTCCAGCAGCATGCGGAAGCCGAAGCGCTGGAGGGGCTGGTCGTCGGCGATCAGGACGGTGGTCACTGCGGGGTTTCCTCCGGGAGGTGCAGGCTGACGCGCCAGCCTTGTTCGGGACGGGGGCGGGGGCCGGCCTCAAGTCTGCCGCCGTACAGGGATGTTCGTTCGCGCATGCCGGGGAGGCCGCGGCCGTCGGTGCTGTCGGGGTCGCCGCCGCGGCCGGTGTCGGTCACCGTGACGGTGACGGCGCCGTGGTCGCCGTAGGACATGTCGATGGTCGAGGTGGCGTCGGGGCCCGCGTGTTTGGGGGTGTTGGTGAGGGCTTCCTGGATGACTCGGTAGACGGTGAGCTGGCGGCCCGGGGGGAGGGTCGGGGTGCCGTGGACCGTGGTGTGGACGGGGATGCCCGCTCCGCGTACGCCCTCTATGAGGTGGTCGAGGTCGGAGAGGGCGGGTTGGGGGTCAGGGTGGCTTCCTGCTGTTCCTCTTCGCGGAGGACGTCCAGGAGGCGACGGAGCTCGGTGAGGGCCTGGCGGCTGGTCGTGGAGATGGCGGTCAGGGCTTCCGCCGCGCGGTCGGGGGACTTGCGGGCGGCGTAGCGGCCGCCGTCGGCCAGGCCCGTGATGACGGAGAGGTTGTGGCCGATGATGTCGTGCATCTCGCGGGCTATGCGGGCGCGTTCGGCGGCGGCGGCGAGGCGGGCCTGCTGGTCGCGTTCGATCTCGAGGCGGTGGGCGCGGTCCTCCAGGGCCTCGGTGTAGTTGCGACGGGTGCGGACCGTGATGCCGATGGCCGCCGCCGAGACGAAGGTCAGCAGGCTCGGGAGGATCTCCTGGTCGGCGCTGCCGTGGGGGTGGCGTACGGCGATCACGGTGACGGGGGCCAGGACGACTGGCAGCGCCCACCACAGGGAGCGGTGGGGGCGGCGCAGGGCGATGTGGAAGACGACCAGCATCTCCAGCATGGCAGCCTGGAGCACGACTCCGGTCCAGGCGTTGACCAGGGCGAACGGGGTGAGGGCGAGGAGCACCGTGCGGGGGTGGCTGCGGCGCCACAGGAGCGGTGCGGACAGGCCCAGGCTCAGTGCGAGGACCAGGCCGCCGGGGATGTCGGTGTCGCGGGCGATGCTGCGCCAGCCGTCGCCGAGGTAGTCGATGAGGGCCGCCGTCACCCAGAAGCCGGTCAGATGCAGGTCCCAGAGGAGAGGGTGGCCCCGGTCGAAGGAGCGCACCCGCCTCGTGACGCGCTGGACGTACTCGGTGAGGGGCTCCGCCACCCGTTCTTCCGCCACGGGGTCCATGGTGGGGGCTTTGGCCGTCATCCGTCAGACGTCCCGTCGCTTCAGCAGCACCGCGGCCGCCGTCAGGGAGGCCGCCGCCCACAGGGACATGGCCAGCAGGGCACTTCCTGAGGAAGCCGTGTCCGCGGTGGTGAGGGTCTCCAGGGCGCGGCCCGGGAAGTGGCGTACGGCGTCGTCGACGAGGTCGTACGGCAGCATGGCCAGCACTTCCGGGAGGATCATGACCAGGCCGATGAAGGCTCCTGTCGCGATCGGGACCGAGCGCGCCAGTGCGCCGAGGCCCAGGGCCAGGACGGTGAGGAGGGCGAGGCCGGCCGCGTTGCCGGTGAGGGCGCGCAGGACGCCCGGATCGCCGAGGGCGGACTCGTGTTCGGTGCCGGTGAGGAAGGACTGGGCGAGCGGGAAGGTGAGGAGGTTCGTCCACAGACTGAGGACGAAGGCGGTCGTGGCCAGGACCGCGGCCTTCGACCAGAGGACGGGAAGGCGGGTCGGCACCGCTGTCATCGTGGCGCGGATCTGGCCGGTCGAGTACTCGCCGGCGGTGGAGAGGATGGCCAGCACTCCCAGGTTGACCTGGGCGAACTGGGTGCCCAGGAGGACGAGGACGACCGTGTCCAGGTGGTCGGCGTCGCCGCCGTCGTAGGCCGCGCTGACGCCCGCGCCCATGGCGAGGGTGGGGACGCTCGTGGCGATGAGGGTGATCCAGGTGGAGCGCAGGGTCCAGAGTTTGTGCCACTCCGAGCGCAGGACCCGGGCCCGGGTGATCCGGTAGGGCATCGTCGCGGTGGTCATGCCGTCGCTCCTTCCCGGGGCGTGGCGAACTCGACGGAGTCGTGGGTGAGTGCCATGAAGGCCTCCTCCAACGAGACCTGGTTGGGGGTGAGTTCGTAGAGGGGGATGGCGTGGGCCGCCGCGGTGCGGCCGATGTGGCGGGCGTCGGTGCCGCGGACTTCCAGGGTTTCGGAGGCGGTCGGGATCGCTTGGACTCCGGGGGCGGCGAGCAGTCGTACGAGAGCGGAGGCGTCCGGGGTGACGACCTTGACCGTGCCCGCGCCGGACTGCCGTACGAAGTCGTCGACCGTGGTGTCGGCGAGGAGGCGGCCGCGGCCGATGATGACCAGGTGGTCGGCGGTGAGGGCCATCTCGCTCATCAGGTGGGAGGAGACGAGGACCGTACGACCTTCCGCGGCCAGGGACTTGAGGAGGTTGCGGATCCACAGGACGCCCTCGGGGTCGAGGCCGTTGACCGGTTCGTCGAGGACGAGGACGGCCGGGTCGCCGAGCAGTGCGGCCGCGAGTCCCAGGCGTTGGCCCATGCCGAGGGAGAAGCCCTTGACCCTGCGGTGGGCGACCTCGGTCAGGCCGGTGAGGTCCAGGACCTGGTCGACGCGGGCGCGGGGGATGCCGTGGGTCAGGGCGAGGGTGCGCAGGTGGTGGTGGGCGGTGCGGCCGGGGTGGACCGAGCGGGCCTCCAGGAGGGTGCCCACCTCGGTGAGGGGCGCGGGGTGGGTGGCGTAGGCGTGGCCGCCGACGGTGGCGTGGCCGTGGGTCGGGGCGTCCAGGCCGAGGATCAGGCGCATGGTGGTGGACTTGCCGGCGCCGTTCGGGCCGAGGAAACCGGTGACGGTGCCCGGGCGGACCGTGAAGGAGAGGTCGGCCACCGCCGTTTTGTCGCCGTAGCGTTTGGTGAGGTCCTGTGCCGTAATCATGCTTCGATGCTCGTGCGGGCGGGGGCCGTGGGTGTCGGACCGCGGGCAGTATTCCAGGTGAGGTGGGTAGTACCCGGGTACTACTGTGGCCCGCATGAGCTACGTGATCCGGTCCGTCCGCGTCGAGGAGTGGCCTGCCGCGAAGGAGTTGCGGCTTGTGGCACTTCAGGATCCGGTCGCGCCTCTCGCCTTCCTGGAGACCTACGAGGAGGCCGTCGAGCGCCCCGACTCCTACTGGCGGGAGCGGACGGCCAAGGGCGCCGAGGGGGCGGGCGACGCACAGACGATCATCGCCGAGGCGCCGGACGGGCGGTGGGTCGGGACGGTGACGGTCCTGTTGGAGCAGCCCGGGACCACGGACTGGGCCGGGTTTCCGGTCGAGCGGAAGCAGGGGCATCTCGTCGGGGTGTTCGTACGGCCCGAGGAGCGCGGGAGCGGGCTCACCGACGTGCTGTTCGACGCCGCTGTGGAGTGGGCGTGGGCGCACGGGGCGGAGCGGGTGCGGCTGATCGTGCATGAGGACAACGGGCGGGCGCAGCGGTTCTATCGCAAGGTGGGGTTCGAGCCCACGGGTGTGGTCGTGCCGCTGGCGGCGACCCCGGGGGAGACCGAGCTGGAGTTCGCGCTGGAGCGTTCCTGACGTTCTGGGAGCGCTGGTGTACGTCCTCTGAGGTCTATGCCGGGAGGTCCGCGTCCGGCCAGCGGGTGCGGGCCTGTTCCCGGGACCGGAGCAGGGCCAGGGTCACAAGCCCCCGGTCCGCTCCGGCGGCCAGCAGCTCCGGGAGCTGGGGAAGCGGAGCCACGGCTGCGACGTCGTCCAGGACGAGCGTCAGTGGTGGGTCGAGGCGACCGGAGGATGACCGTTCGGCCATGCGCCGGCCACGCTCGACCACGCTTGAAGTGAGGGCCGTCAGGAGTGGCATCGCGCCCGGGTTGGTCCTGGGGTCCTCGATCGATTCACCCACCACATAAAGCGTGCCCCCTTCGTCGACGAAGGAATCCAAGGCGAGGGCATCATTTCGGTTGGGAGTGCAGGCCTCGCGGACGTTGACCGTGAAGAGCGCGGACAGGGCTCGGCTGGTCAACTCCTGGGCGATGTCACGGCGTTCGGGGTGGGCGGTGAGGGCGGCTTCGAGCTCGCCGGCGGCGCCCGGGGCCGCCTTCGGGTTGGTGCGGAGGGTTCGTACGGCGTCCTGGATCTGGGTGCCCTGGCACCAGCGGTGGACGTGGCGGATGGTGCGGGAGTCTATCGCCGCGGCGTGGAGGTAGCTGCGCAGGAGCGTTTCGGCCACGTCTGCGACGGCCTGGTCGATCTTGGCGGTGGGGCGGATCGGGGCGAGGAGGGAGTGGGCGCGGGTCTTGGCCGTTTCCTTGTCCCCGCAGCCGGTGGTGGGGGACCAGTGGAGGCGGGCCGGGGTGTCGCAGAGGTGGGTGGGGTCGTAGACGTGGACCGGGCCGAGTTTGGCTCTGGCGTCTTTGGTGTCCGCCCAGAGGGTGGGGTTGGAGGTGACGATGAGGGCGGGGCCCTCCGCGTCTCTGATGGCCTGGGTTGCGGTGGAGTGGCGGGCTTCCCTGGGGCCGTATTGGACCGCGCCTTCGGCGCGGGGTGTTTCCCACCCGCCCAACCGTTCACCCTTGGACAGGGAAGTGGGCAGCTTGGCATCGGCCGACGTCGTGAGCAATGGCGCGGTGGGCTGGGGGAGCCCGGGCTGGTCGCTCGCCGTCGGCGGCTGCGGGTCGTATGCCTGCGGCGGCTCGGTGAGTGGGGCCGTAACAGCCGGCTGGACCTCTGTCGCCGACCTCGGTGCCGGTACCTCATGAACCGGCCCCGACCCCCTCCGGCGTTCCCGTGCCGCCAGTTTCTCCGCTCTCGTCCTCGCCCGTACCGCTCTCCACCGGGCCAGTGTTCCCATCACGAAGACGGTCAGGACGACCAGGATCAGCAGCTGGCCGATGAACAGGCCCCAGACCAGGCCGTAGCCGGAGAGCTGGTCGGTCGGGGTGTCGGGCCAGGCGCCGGGGATGTCCTGGGGGTGGCCGATGAGGTGGCGCATGGCCAGGGGGGTGCGGGTGAAGGTGACGCCCCGGGGCCAGTCGCCGTGGGCGAGCCGGCCCGCGAGGCCCGTCGCCGACCAGACCAGCAGGGTCATGCCGAGGAGGAAGGCGAGTATGCCGACCAACAGCCCGTCCGGGATGCCTCCCTGACCGCTGTCTCGGCGGTCGTCCGGTCTCACCACTGCCCGCCTCCTACGCCACCGTCGACTCGGAGTCGCCCATGTGCTGTTCCACGAAGGCCGCCGCCCGCTCCTCCGCCTCCAACTCGGCGGCGCGCAGGGCGTCGTCGGCGAGTTCGCGGTCGGCGGAGGACTCCGTCATCGCGCGGTCGGTGAAGACCAGGGGCCGTTCGGTCTCGGTGACCAGGTGTTTGACCACCTGGACATTGCCGTTGACGTCCCAGACGGCGATGCCGGGGGTGAGGGTGGGGATGATCTCCACCGCCCAGCGGGGCAGACCCAGGACGCGGCCCGTCGCTCGTGCCTCGTCGGCCTTCTGGGCGTAGATCGTCCTCGTCGAGGCCATCTTCAGGATCGCCGCCGCTTCCTTCGCCGCTGCTCCGTCCACCACGTCGGACAGGTGGTGGACCACCGCCACGAAGGACAGGCCGAGCCGGCGGCCGAACTTCAGCAGGCGCTGGAAGAGCTGGGCCACGAAGGGGCTGTTGATGATGTGCCAGGCCTCCTCGACCAGGAAGATGCGCTTCTTCCGGTCGGGGCGGATCCAGGTGTGTTCCAGCCAAACTCCGACGATCGCCATGAGGATGGGCATGGCGATGGAGTTGCGGTCGATGTGGGACAAATCGAAGACGATCAGCGGCGCGTCGAGATCGATGCCGACCGTGGTCGGGCCGTCGAACATGCCCCGCAGGTCACCGTCGACCAGCCGGTCCAGGACCAGGGCCACGTCCAGGCCCCACGCGCGTACGTCCTCTATGTCGACGTTCATCGCCTCGGCCGACTCGGGCTCGGGGTGCCGTAGCTGCTCCACGATGTCCGTGAGGATCGGCTGGCGTTCGACGATCGTCTCGTTGACGTAGGCGTGCGCGACCTTGAGTGCGAAGCCGGAGCGCTCGTCGAGTCCGTGGCCCATCGCGACCTCGACGATGGTCCGCAGCAGGGCGAGCTGGCCGGTCGTGGTGATCGCCGGGTCCAGGGGGTTGAGGCGGATGCCCTGGTCCAGGGCCGCCATCGGGTCGAGCCGGATGGGAGTTATCCCCAGCTCCTGCGCGATGAGGTTCCATTCGCCGGCGCCGTCCTCGCCCTGGGCGTCCAGGACGACGACCTGGCGGTCGCGGAAGCGCAACTGGCGCAGGACGTACGTCTTTTCCAGCGCCGACTTGCCGTTGCCGGACTCGCCCAGGACCAGCCAGTGGGGGGCGGGGAGCTGCTGTCCGTAGAGCTGGAAGGGGTCGTAGATGTAGCCCTTGCCGGAGTAGACCTCGCGGCCGATGATCACGCCCGAGTCGCCGAGGCCCGGCGCGGCGGTCGGGAGGTAGACCGCCTGCGCCTGGCCGGTGGAGGTGCGGACCGGCAGGCGGGTCGTCTCGACCTTTCCGAAGAGGAAGGACGTGAAGGCGTCGGTGAGGACGGACAGCGGATCCCGCATGCTTGGTCCCCTACTTTCGGATGCCGGTGGCGAACGGAAGCGTGTTCACGAAGGCGCGATGGTGCTCGCGGTCGCACCACTCCAGTTTCAGATACGACTTTCCGGCCGAGGCCCGGATGGTCCGCTTGTCGCGGGCCAGGGCCTCGGGCGAGCGGGAGGAGACGGTGATGTAGCCGACCAGGTTGACGCCCGCCGCGCCGCTGGCGAGGTCCTCGCCGCGCTGGTCGAGGCGGGAGTGGGCGGCCACGTCACGGGGGTCGATCGTGCGGTTCATCTTGGCGGCGCGGGACGCCTCCGCCTCGTCGTTGGTCTTCTCGGTCAGCATGCGCTCGATGGCGATCTCGGTGGGTTCGAGGTCCATCGTGACGGCGACCGTGCGGATGACGTCCGGGGTGTGGACGAGCAGGGGCGCGAGGAAGTTGACGCCGACGGGGGTCATCGGCCACTCCTTGACCCAGGCCGTGGCATGGCACCAGGGGGCGCGGGTGGAGGACTCCCGGGTCTTCGCCTGGAGGTACGTCGGTTCCATGGCGTCGAGTTCGGCCGGCCAGGCGTTGCGCTTGGTCATCGCCTGGATGTGGTCGATGGGGTGGTCGGGGTCGTACATGGAGTGGATCAGCGACGACAGCCGGCCCTGGCCGAGGGGCTGTCGTACGCGGATGTCGGCCTCCTGGAGGCGCGAGCAGATGTCGGTCAGCTCGCGGGCCATGACGACCGCGAGGCCCGCGTCCCTGTCCAGCTTGCGGCCGGACTGCGGACGGGCGGCGCGCGCCATGGCGTGCGCCTCGGCGGCCAGTTCACGGGAGTAGTGCATACAGGCGACGAGGTACGCGCGGTGCTGCTCGCTGCTGGTGGACACCATCGACTGCAGCTGGTCGTACGACGTCTGCAGCCACGGCAGCGCCTTGTCGTCCCCGCGTACGGCGACGTCCTTGGCGTGGGCGTCCGGGTCGGCGGGGAGGGTGCGGGCGAGCATCTGGAGGCGGGTGACGAAGCCGTCGCCGTTGGCCACGTGCTTGAGCAGGGTGCCGAAGCGGTCGACGAGGGCTTCCTGGTCCTCGGAGTCGCGCAGGCCGACGCCTGGGCCCTCGATCTCGATGGCGGCGGTGACGGTGCGGCGGTCCGCGTGGAGCAGTACGGCGAGTTCGTCGGGCCCGAACGGGGCGGCCAGCCAGTTGATGCGGCCGATGCCGGGCGGCGGGCCGATCTCCACCTCACGGCCGTCGACGTGGGTGCCGGCCTCCATCACGGAGGAGCGGTAGGTGGTGCCCTGGCGCAGGGTGCGCTTGTAACTGCGGTTGATCTCGAACCACTTGTAGAAGGTGCGGCGCTTGTAGGGCACGTAGACCGCGGCGAGCGCGAGGAGGGGGAAGCCCATCAGCAGCACGATGCGCAGGGAGAGCACCGGGACGAGGAGCCCGCACATCATGCCGAGGAACGCGCCCGCGATGATCAGTGTGATCTCGCCGCTCTCACGGTTCCGGCCGACGATCGCGTTCGGCCGGGCGCGGCCGATCAGATATGTACGGCGGGGCGTGACCGTATGCGACACGTGGGACTCGGTCGTCAACGCCCGTCACCTCCTGTGCTCTTGCTACTGCCATTGCGGTTGTTGCTGGCGTGCGGGGTGTTCACCGGGTTGCTCGAACGGGGAGCGGGAGCGGCGGAGGGGACAGATCCGCCGCCTCCGTTCGGGGTGCGCGAGCTGTGCGCGGCGACGCCGCCGGATGCCGGGTTGCTCGGGCGGGCGCCCGATCCTCCGGAGGCCTGACCGTTGTTGTCGGCCCGGGAGCTGTGGGTCTTGATGCCCTGGGCGACGAGGGTCGCGGGCGAGCTGATGACGGCCGCCGCCTTCCCCTCGGCGTTCTGCATGATGCGGTTGCTGCGGGAGCCGGCGATCTCGTCGCCGAAGCCGGGGACGAAACGGTAGATCATCGCGCTGGCGAAGATGGCGAGCAGGATGATGGCGAGGCCGGAGACGACGGCGGAGAAGGCGTCGGGGCCGTCGTCGGAGGAGAGTGCGCCGGCGAGGCCCAGCACGATGACGATGACCGGTTTGACCAGGATCACCGCGATCATGATGCCGGCCCAGCGGCGGACGTGGCCCCAGAGGTTCTTGTCGACGAGGCCGGCGTAGACGACGGTGCCGAGGAGGGCGCCGACGTAGAGCAGAGCGGCGCGGATGACGAGCTCCAGCCAGAGGACTCCGGCGGCGAGGATGCTGACCAGGGAGACGACGATCAGCATGATGGGGCCGCCGCCGATGTCGTTGCCCTTTTCCAGGGCGCCGGAGAAGGTGCCGAAGAAGGTGTCGGTCTGGTCGCCGGTGGCCTTCGCGAGGACCTCTGAGACGCCGTCCGTCGCTGATACGACGGTGTAGAGGATCAGGGGGGTGAAGGCGGAGGCGAGCACGGTCAGCCAGAGGAAGCCGATCGCTTCGCTGATGGCGGTGGTGAGGGGGACGCCTCGTACCGCGCGCTTGGCTACTGCCAGCAGCCACAGGAGAAGGGTGAGGATGGTCGACGCGGCGAAGACGACGGCGTACTGCTGGAGGAACTTCTGGTTGGTGAAGTCGACGTTCGCGGTGTCTTTTACGGCCTCGCTGAGCTTGTCGATGGTCCAGGCGGCGGCTTTGGCGCAGCTGTTGGCGAGGGAGGACATGGGGTCGAGGGTGGAGGTGGGGTCGTCGTTGATCGACCCGCCGCTCTGCTTGCTGTTGCGGTCGCTCTCGCACAGGGCCTTTGTGGTGCCGGTGAGCAGGCTGCAGGCCTTGTCACTCGTGGAGGGCGACGGTGTGGGTGCCGGGGCCGCGAAGGCCCGGGTCGCCAGGAGCAGAGTCGCCGTCTGTACGGCTGTGACGGCCGCTGCGGCCTTGAGTACGTAGCGATTACCGCGCATAGGTGAACCCTCCGTACTCGTCAACGGCCTTCGCCATCTCGTCGGCGCTGGAGGCCGTGTCGTCGCCTGGGACGGGCGCCGGGCCTTCCTTCTGGGACTGTGTGACGATTTTCCAGTCGTCGGCGGCCCATTCGAGCTTCATGGTGATGGTGAACCAGCTGTTGGTGACGGGGTTGGTGGACTTCTCGCCCGCCATGCCGAGCAGCCCGCTGCACCAGACCTCGACGGTCGCGCTGTTCGCGGAGGATGCGGTGACCTTGGTGCCGATCGGATTCGTACGGGAGACGAAGGTGTAGCCGGCGGGCGTGGAGCCGTCGTCGTTCAGCCCGACGTTCTTGTTGAAGGCGGCGGTGTAGGCCTGGTCCAGAGCGGACTGGAACGTGGCCACACGCGAGGGGGCGATGACGATTTGGAGCGTCGCGTCGCGCTTGGCTTTGTTGAACATGTCCGCCGAGCCCAACGCCACCGCGTAGTTCGCCGCCGCGCTCTGTGCTCCCTGGGCGTCACGCGCGTACCCCGTGGGAATCGCACCCGGCGTGGACCGCACCGGTTCGGTCCCGCTCGGCGCTGTCGTCGTCGCCTTCGGCTGTCCCCCAGCCCCCTCCGCCGACGCGGCGGAATCGTCCCCTCCGCGGTTCGCGAAGGCGATTGCGGCGATCAGGAGGACGATGACGCCGACCACGGTGACCAGGCTTCTGGAGGACGAGCGGCCGGGGCGGCGGGCGCCGCCGTAGACGTCGGCGCCGCCTTCCGGGTAGCGGGTGCGGGTCTGGCCGGTTCCGGCGTAACCGCCGGAGCCGTTCTGGTCGTCTCCGAGACTCATGCCGCTCACGCCCCCTCGACGTCGTACGAAAACGCGTAGGAGTACGACGGTAGCCGCGCTGCTTCCCGCGCGGGTGCGGTGTGGTGACTCGACATCAGGGAACGCAACCTCAGCCGGTGGGCACTGCGGACGGGTGGGGTGGAGGGGGTGTACCGGGCGGGGTGGTTATACGGCCATGCCGTACACGATGGTGAACAGCGTGCCCAGTGAGCCGATGATGAAGACTCCGGTCAGGCCCGCGATGATCAGGCCCTTGCCCTGTTCCGCGCTGAAGGTGTCCCGCAGGGCGGTGGCGCCGATGCGCTGTTTCGCGGCGCCCCAGATGGCGATGCCGAGGCAGAGCAGGATGGCGACTGCCATGACGACCTGGATCATCGTCTTCGCTTCGGTCCCCAGCGCCCCGAAGGGCCCCCAGTCGGGAGCGATCCCGCCGATGATGGTGTTGATGTCTCCCTTGTCGGCCGCAAAGAACATGTAAGTCACCGCCCCTGGTGGGTAGTTCCGCTTCCCCTGCGAGTGTGCAGAGGTCAGGCCTCATTGTCGCTGACAATTCCGCCCTCGTATGTCGACTTGGCGGCATTGATGGGCGGGTTTCGTACGAACGACTGTCTGGTCACTCTGTGTATCACGGCAGGTCACGCCGGGCAATGAGGCCTGAGCGGAACCTGTCGTGTGGTTCCGTCGTTAACCCCTGTTTCGACCTGCGGCGCTTCTGGCACCGATGTTCTGCGGGTGAAGGCTATCCCGGAGTGCGACCGGCATGACGAACGGGCCGCGGTAGGGGAGCCCGCGGCCCGTTCGTTGACGGAGAGTCAGCTGGTGAAGCCGGTCACTCCCTCCGGGGTGCCCCAGCCGGTCGGTCCGTCGTAGCCCGACCCGGCGGTGCAGAAGTAGCTCGTCGAGCAGCTGCCGTTGTTGCCCGATGTCACGTCGTTGAGGGACGAGGTGTGCTTGTAGGGGTACTGGGCCGGGTAGTCGCTGCTGCCGGGCGTACCGGCCAGCGCGTAGACGGCCGCGATGATGGGCGAGGCGGCGCTGGTGCCGCCGAAGGTGTACCAGCCGGCGGTGACGCCGTAGGAGTCGTAGACGGAGACGCCGGTCGCGGGGTCGGCGACGGCCGAGACGTCGGCGATCATGCGCTTGGCGCAGCTCGCGTCGGTCTGCCAGGTCGGCTTGGCGTCGTAGGACGAGCAGCCCGAGCCCGTTCCCTCGGTGCTGCTGGTCTTCCAGACCGTCTCCGTCCAGCCGCGGCTGGTGGAGGACGGCGAGAGGGCCGTGCCGCCTACCGAGGTCACGTACCTGGATGCGGCCGGGTACTCGGCGCCGTAGCCGGAGTCACCGGCGGAGACGGTGATGGCGACGCCCGGGTGGTTGAAGTACGAGGAGTCGAAGGAGGTGTCCGAGGAGGACTCGGAGCCGCCGTAGGAGTTGGAGACGAACTTCGCGCCCAGGGTGACGGCCTCGTTCACCGCGGTGCCCAGGTTGGCCATGGTCGCCGACTTGGCCTCGACCAGCAGGATCTTGGCGTTCGGGGCGATGGCGGAGACCATGTCGAGGTCGAGGGAGATCTCCTCGGACCAGCCGGCGTCGCTGGGGGGCAGCGCGGTGGTGGAGCCGGTCTGGCTGACCTTCTTGAAGCAGCCGTTGGCGGTGGTGCAGGCGGAGAGGCCGTAGTACGACCGGTACTTGGCGAGGTCGGCCTCGGCGTTCGGGTCGTTGTACGCGTCGACGATGGCGATGGTCTCGCCGGCCCCGTTGCTCGCGGCCGCGCTGGTCAGGCCGTAGGCGTTCTGGAGGTCGCTCGGGCCGTAGCCGGAGGGGGTGGAGGCGTCGGCCGCCTTCGGGGTGATGCCCTCGGCCTTCTGCGCCTTCTGGAAGGCGGTGGTGCCGCCGGTCACGCGCAGGGAGTTGCAGGCAAGCTCGCCGGCCTTCTTGGGGGTCGCGCAGGGGGTCGCGGCCCAGGTGACCTTCGAGGAGCTCGCGGCCGCGTCCGCGTGGACGGCGGTGCCGAGGCCGGCGAGGACGAGGGCGGCCGTGGCGATCGTGGCGGAGCCGGTACGGCGCCATCTCAGGCGTATGTGGGGGAAGTTGGTACGCAAGGTGCAGCCTCCTGATGGTGATGGAACAGGGGCGGTGCGGGTGCGTGCCGTCGGTGCGGTGTCCCGGCGGCGGGCGGCGGCCTGCGACGACGGTCCTCTTGGTGAGTACGTGACAACAAGGGACCCGGTGGAATCCTGACCTGCGCCATACCGAACGGGGGGTCGGCGTTACTCGCCGATGGCGGCTGGTTGGAGTGCGGGCGGCCGTCACTTGACCCTCCGACACGGCGAACGGGTCGCGACCGGATGTCGCGACCCGTTGCCGTGGTGCCGCCGAGGGGGACCCCACGTCCCCCCTCTCGAGGGCGGCTTCCCCGTGACCCGACGGGGAGTTCTGCGGTGAGATGGCCGGAATCAGCTGGTGAAGGCGGCCACGCCCTGCGGGGTGCCAAGGCCGGTCGGGCCGTCGTAGCCGGACCCCGCGGTGCAGTAGTAGCTGACGGAGCAGGTGCCGTTGTTGCCCGAGGTCACGTCGTTGAGGGACGTGGTGTGCTTGTAGGGGTACTGGGCCGGGTAGTCGCTGCTGCCCGGGGTGCCCGCGAGGGCGTACACCGACGCGATGATCGGGGCGGAGGCGCTGGTGCCGCCGTAGGTGTTCCAGCCGGTGCCGTCGGAGCCGTAGGAGTCGTAGACGGAGACTCCGGTGGCCGGGTCGGCGACGGCCGAGACGTCGGCGATCATGCGCTTGGTGCAGCTCGCGTCGGTCTGCCAGGTCGGCTTGGCGTCGTACGAGGAGCAGCCGGAGCCGGTGCCCTCGGTGGAGCTGGTCTTCCAGACCGTCTCCGTCCAGCCGCGGCTGGTGGAGGAGGTCTTCAGGGCGGTGCCGCCGACGGCGGTCACGTACTTGGAGGCGGCCGGGTACTCGGCGCCGTAGGCCTCGTCGCCGGCGGAGACGGTGATGGCGACGCCGGGGTGGTTGAAGTACGAGGAGTCGTACGAGGTGTCGCTCGACGACTCGGAGCCGCCGTAGGAGTTGGAGACGAACTTCGCGCCCAGGGTGACGGCCTCGTTCACCGACTTGCCCAGGTCGGCCATGCTCGACGAACTCGCCTCGACCAGCAGGATCTTGGCGTTGGGGGCGATGGCGGAGACCATGTCGAGGTCGAGGGAGATCTCACCGGCCCAGCCGCTGTCGGCGGTGGGCAGGGAGGTCGTGGAGCCGGTCTGGCCGACCTTCTTGAAGCAGCCGTTGGCGACGGTGCACGCGGGCAGGCCGTAGTAGCTGCGGTAGGTGGCCAGGTCCGCGGCGGCGTTGGGGTCGTCGTAGGCGTCGACGATGGCGATGGTCTGTCCGGCGCCGTTGTTCGCGGACGCGGAGGTCAGGCCGTAGGCGGACCGGAGGTCACTCGGGCCGTAGCCGGTCGGGGTGGCGGAGGAGGCGTTCGGCTTGAGCGTCTTGGCGGTCACGCCCTTGAGCGCGGCCTGCTTCTCCATGTACGCGGTGGTGCCGGCGGTGACGCGCAGGGCGTTGCACGCGGCGTAGCCCTTCTTGGGGGTGGCGTCACACGCGCTCTCGTACTGCACATGGGCCTTGGCCACGGCGGCGGCGACAGCCTTGGCGCTCACGTGGTCGGGCGTGGCGGCGGTCGCGTGGACGGCCGTGCCGAGTCCGGCGAACACGAGGGCGGAGGTGGCCACGGCGGCGGAGCCGATCCGACGCCATCTGCCGGAGATGTGGGGGGTGTTGGGAGTACGCAACGTACAGCCTCCTGAGAGTGGTTGCAGAGGCCTGCAGTGGGGGGACCACCGGTGAGGTTCCCGGTGGGGGCGGCGACCCGCGTAGACCATCGCCTTGTTGAGTACGTGACAACAAGACGGGTGGTGGAATCCTGACTTCCGCCTTACCGAAGGGTGCTGGTGGATTGCTGATCAATGGCGGGTGGATGGGTGGACGATGGTCACGGCTTGACCATCTACACGCGTTGCGCACAACTCCCGGGGGGCTCAGGTGAGGCGGTCCCAGAACGTGAGCAGGGTGTCGGCGAGCTGCTCGGGGGCCTCTTCCCCGCAGGGCCTGGGCGGGTGGCGACGTACGCGCCGCGGTCGTGCCCGACGGCCGCGAACCGCTCGTGCCCGAGCCGGCGCATGAGCGCGACGCAGTCGCCGGCCATGGCCCGTTTGGAGTACGGACGGTGGTCCGGGGCGGTCGCGGGCTTGTCGGACCCGCCGTGGCCGCGCAGGTCGGCGGACCACCGTGCGGCCCGCCGCGGCCGGCAGCGGGGCGACCCGGTGCCAGGTGGCGTGGGTGCGCGGATGGCCGTGCAGGAGCAGTACGGCCGGGCCGTGGCCGCCGTGGCGTACACGCAGCCGGACACCGTCCCGGCCCTCGCGGCGGGTCAGCTCGAAGCCTCGAACACCTGGCCTCCCCGGATCGTCGTCGAGGCCCTGGGTTCCCAGCGGTGCGGGCTCCACGCGACGGGCGGTTGACGCGTTTCTCACCTTCGTGCGGAATGCTGCCGTCCGATGAAGCGCACGCCACGTCTCGCTCTCCATGTCGTCGTCGTCCTGCTCACCGTCACCTCGGCCTCCGAAGCGGCCGCCGACGACGGGACGGGGCCCTTCGGGGTGACGACGGTCGCCGCGGCCATCCCGCAGAACGCCCGCGTGGGCGCCCTGTTCGACGGCAGGCAGCACATCTGCACCGCGTCCGTCGTCCGCAGCCCGCACCGCGATCTCATCGTCACCGCCGCGCACTGTCTCGACGGCAAAGACGGTGATCTCCTGTTCGTGCCCGGCTACCGGGACGGAAGGGCGCCGTACGGCAAGTGGAAGGTAGGGAAGCGGTACATGCCCGAGGGGTGGTCCCGCGGACAGGACGAGGACAGCGATGTCGCCTTCGCCACGGTCGAGGGGGACGTCCAGGACTCCGTCGGCGGGAACCGGTTCGTGACCGGCACCGCCACCGGGGCCACCGCCGTCACCGTCACCGGGTACCCCTCCGCCAGGGACGTGCCAATCAGCTGCACCAACAAGCCGACCGCGCACAGCCGTACCCAGCAGCGGATCGAGTGCCCGGAGTTCACCGGCGGTACCAGCGGCAGTCCCTGGGTGAACGGCGACGGGCAGGTCGTGGGGGTGCTGGGCGGGCACGAGCAGGGCGGGGCGACGGCCGACGTGTCGTACAGCGTGGTGCTCGGGGCGGAGGCCGCCGCGCTCTACCGGGACGCGATCTGCTGATCTTTGTGCCGACCCCGCCGAGTACCCAGGTTTCCGCCGGGGAAAGCTCATAAACTGGCGCGGGCGTACTCCCAGTGACCGAGGGGCGGTTGACGGTGCGTAAGGCGTGGCTCGTGGCGGGCGCCGCTCTCGGAGCGGGGCTCAGCTTCGTGATGCTGCTCGTCGTGGGGGTCTACGTCGTCGCCGGGAACCTCGCCGGCGGGGTGGGCGGAGCTACCAAGGCGCTGGCCAAGGGTGCCGTTCCGGCCGCGTACCAGAACCTCGTGCAGAAGTGGGGCAACCTCTGTCCCGCGATCAACCCGGCCCTGCTCGCCGCGCAGCTCTACCAGGAGAGCGGGTTCAACCCGAAGGCCCGGAGCGCCGCGGCCGCGCAGGGAATCGCGCAGTTCATTCCCGGGACCTGGGCAACGCACGGGATCGACGGGGACGGTGACGGCGACAAGGACGTCTGGGATCCCAACGACGCGATTCCCTCGGCGGCTTCGTACGACTGCTCGCTCGCGTCCTATGTGAAGGACGTGCCGGGAAACATCACCGCCAACATGCTCGCCTCGTACAACGCGGGCGCCTACGCGGTCATCAAGTACGGGGGCGTGCCGCCGTACAAGGAAACCCAGAACTACGTGAAGACCATCACGACCCTGGAGGAGAGTTTCGCCGCGCCGACCACCCGCGTCGATCCCTCCAAGCAGGCCGCCGGGGCCATCTACTACGCGCAGAAGAAACTCGGGACGCCTTATCTGTGGGGCGGTACGGGTACGGCCGCGCAGGGCGGACGCTTCGACTGCTCGGGGCTGACACAGGCCGCGTACGAGAGCGTGGGCATCACGCTGCCGCGCGTCGCGAACGATCAGTACAACGCGGGCCCGCATCCGGCCAGAAGTGAACTGTTGCCGGGGGATCTGGTGTTCTTCTCCAAGGACCCCACCAACTCGCGCGCCATCCACCATGTGGGGATTTATGTGGGCGGCGGATACATGATCGACGCACCCAGAACAGGTGCTGTGATCCGGTTCGACCCGATCGACACCTCTGAGTACTTCGGTGCCACCCGGGTCACCGAAGATGGCGCGAAAGCGTTGCCCACGACGGTGTGACCGAACGTGAAACCCTCCCCCTGAGCTGCGGCGATGTGTCTCTCTTCGATAACGTCTGCGTGATCATTCAGTGGAGTGTGGAACGTATTAACGGGAGCCGTGCGTTCCTGGGGGCGTAGCCGAGCGCACATGGGTACGCCGGGAAAGACGACGAAGGGGCCGCAGCATCATGGCTGTTCTCGCCGAATCCGGGTCGAACCCCGACGTCGACCTGCTCTACGACATCAACGGCCTGGCCAAGGACGCCCCGCACTGGTTCGACCGGGTCATGGAGTACGTCGGGGAGTACGGGATCCTGCTGGCCATGGTCCTGCTCGTCGTGTGGTGCTGGTGGTCCGTGCGGCGGCGGGGTGGTGAGGACGCGGCGTCCTCCGTGGCCGCGCTGGTGTGGGCGCCGTTGGCTGCCGCGATCGCCGTGCTGGTCAACGTGCCCATAAGGGGGTTCGTCGAGCGGCCCCGGCCGTTCCGGACCCACGAGGGGCTTGAGGTTCTGGTCTCCGGCAAGACCGACTATTCGTTTGTGAGCGACCACGCGACGATCACGATGGCGATTGCGGTCGGGTTGTTCGTCGCGCATCGGAAGTTCGGACTCTTCGGTATTGCTCTTGCGCTGCTTGAAGGGTTTTGCCGGGTTTATATGGGTGTGCACTATCCGACGGATGTCATTGGTGGGTTCGCGCTCGGGACGGCTGTGGCTCTGTTGTTGTCGCCGGTTGCGATGGCTCTGCTGACGCCTTTGATGAAGGCGGTCGAGGGGTCTTCGAAGGGGGCGTGGATTGTTCGCGCGCGAGGGGTCGAGCGGGGGGCCTCGGTGATTCCTGGGGCTCGGCAGGAGGCGGCGCCATCTGAGAGGGACCTTGCCGCATAGCTGCCGAGTGCGGCGCCGTCGTGGCTTGTCGCGCCCGCGGCGCGGAGCCGCATATCGATACAGCCCCGCGCCCCTGAAAACAGCTACAGGGACTGTGGGTAGCTGAAGAACCCCTGCGGGTCGTACTGCCTCTTCACCTTCGCCAGCTTTGTCGCCGCGTCGCCGTAATACGCCTTCCGCCAGTCCTTCAGTGTCGGGTCCGTGTAGTTCTGGTAGGCCGCTCCCGAGGCGTAGGGCCGCATCGCGTTGTGCGCTGCTGTCAGCCAGGACTGGGCCGTCGTGCCCGTCGTGCCCGCCCGCCAGGACGCGATGTACTGGGCCAGCATGCGGGAGCGGCGGTGGACGAAGGCCGTGGCCGTGGGGGAGACGCGGTTGACCGCTCCGCCGAGGGCGGTCAGGGCGATGCTGCCCGAGCCGCCCCGGACCGCGGAGATCTGCCTCAGCAGGGTCTGGATGCCGGCCGCCGGGATCGAGCGGTCGAAGAAGTCCGAGTGGGCCGCGTACGTCTCGCGGCCCAGGGCGCCCTGGGGGGAGCGGCCGGGGGTGGAGCCGGGCAGATGGCACTTGGCGTCCGTGGAGAAGGACGAGCAGCCCGCGTACGCCTCCATCGCGCTCTCGTAGGAGTGCCGGCGGAGCGTCACGCTGCGGGCCGGTGAGCCGATCCGGTCGGCCAGGCGGTCGAGGGCGTTCTGGAGTTCGCCGTAGGTGCCCAGGGAGAAGGCCGCGACCGCCACGGAGGGCGAGCCGCCGTTCTCCAGGTGGCAGGACGACCAGATCTCGTCGGGCTGCGTGGGACCCCACTCCTGCCAGGCCCTGACCACGGCGGCCGCCTTCGACCACGGCCAGGTCGCGTACGCGGTGACGCCCTGCGGGGCCGGGTGGGTCCTGAAGTGCAGTTCGGTCACCACGCCGAAGTTGCCGTTGCCCGCGCCGCGCAGGGCCCAGAAGAGGTCCTTGTGGGTGGACGCGTCGGCGACCACTTCCTTGCCGTCGGCGGTGATCAGCGTGGCCCGGGTGAGGCTGTCGCAGGTCAGGCCGTACGCCCGGGAGGCCACGCCGTGGCCGCCGCCCAGGGTGAGACCGGAGATGCCGACGGTCGGACACGAGCCCGCCGGGATCGTCACGCCCTTCGCGGTCAGGGCCCGGTAGACGTCGATCAGCTTGGCGCCCGCGCCGACCACGGCGGTGCCGCCCGAGGCGCGCACCCGGTTCAGCTCGGAGACATCGACGATCAGCCGGTTGTTTCCCGAGGACCAGCCGGCGTAGGAGTGGCCGCCGTTGCGGATCGCCACCCGGATGCCGTGGGCGTGGGCGTATGCGAGGGTGGTGTGGATGTCGTCCGCGTTCGCCACGTACGCGACGGCGGCCGGCTTCAGCGAGTCGAAGCGGGTGTTGTACAGCTGTCGGGCGGTCGTCCAGTCCGAGTCACCGGGGCGGACCAGGGTGCCGTCCAGGCCGCGGGCGAGGGCCGACCAGTTCGCGGCGGCCGCGGTGGGCGTACGGGAGGAGAGGGCCTGGCCGAAGGTGCTCTGTGTGGCGCCGGCGCTTCCGCCGCCGTCGCAGGCGGCCGTCGCCACCGCCGCGATCGCGGCCGCGCCGCCTCCGATGAACGTGCGCCGTTCCATGTGTCCGTGCCTTTCGTCGGCCTCGTCGGCTTCCGTGGAACGAGACGGGACTGTGGGTGTGAGGGTTCCCTGGTGGGTTCCGGAATCACACTGTGCCCTCGACGTAAGCGTTCCGTGACCTCACCGCACCTTTCGCAGGGGTTCACCCTCCGTTCACTTCCGGCCATAGGCGCCTTCACCTGATCTGCCTAATTTCGGCCTTACGCGATGCGTGGTGTGCCTCGAATGCGCATCCGTATCACTCAGACTTCGCGCACGCCGCCGGATTCAGGACGGCGGCTCCCGGAAGGAACTCAAGTGAAGCTTCAGCGCAAGAACCGGCGGGCCCTCGCCTTCGGTGCTCTCGCCGTCTCCGGCGCCCTGGCCCTCACGGCGTGCGGCTCGGACGACACCAGCGGCGGCGGTGGCAGCAGCGCGTCTGCCACCGCGGCCGCCGGCAACATCAAGTGCGACGACGCCAAGGGCCAGCTGCTCGCCGACGGCTCTTCCGCGCAGAAGAACGCGATCGACGCCTGGGTCAAGCAGTTCACCGCCGCCTGTGGTGTCCAGATCAACTACAAGGGCAGCGGCTCCGGCGCCGGCGTCACCGCGTTCACCAACGGCCAGGTCGCCTTCGCCGGTTCCGACTCCGCGCTGAAGCCCGAAGAGGTCACGGCCTCCAAGAAGGTCTGCTCCGGCGGCCAGGGCATCGACCTCCCGATGGTCGGCGGCCCGATCGCCCTCGGCATCAACATCTCCGGTGTCGACAAGCTCACGCTGGACGCGCCCACCATCGCCAAGATCTTCGACGCCAAGATCACCAAGTGGAACGACCCGGCCATCAAGGCACTGAACCCGGGCGTGAACCTGCCGGACCTGAAGATCCAGGCGTTCCACCGCTCGGACGACTCCGGCACCACGGACAACTTCACCAAGTACCTGATCGCCACCGCCAAGAGCGACTGGCCCTACGAAGGCGGCAAGACCTGGCAGGCCAAGGGCGGCCAGTCCGCCGCGCAGTCCTCCGGTGTGGCCCAGCAGGTCAAGCAGACCAACGGCGCCATCGGTTACTTCGAGCTCTCCTACGCCAAGGACGGCATCACGCCGGTCAGCATCGACACCGGCGCCTCCGCCCCGGTCGAGCCCACCGTCGACAACGCCACCAAGGCCATCGCGGACGCCAAGGTCGTCGGCACCGGCTCCGACCTGGCGCTGAAGCTCAACTACGCGACCAAGGCCGACGGTGCCTACCCGATGGTCCTCGTCACGTACGAGATCGTCTGCGACAAGGGCAACAAGTCCGACACCCTGGCCGCCACCAAGGCGTTCCTGCGCTACACCGCCTCCGAGGACGGCCAGAAGGTCCTCGCGGACAACGACTACGCGCCGATCCCCGAGGACATCATCGCCAAGGTTCGCACCACCATCGAGAGCCTGAGCTGACCTGAGCGTGTGGTCCGGCCCGGGACCCGCTTCGAGGGACCCGGGCCGGACCGCACCGTCCGGTGCACCGCCGCCAGGAGCCGTACGACATGTGCGGCTCAGCAGACCGGAGAACCCGATGGACACCACACAGATAACAGACGCTCCTCCCCCCACTCCCCAACCGACCGAGGCCGAGCAGAAGCGCGCGGCCCGTGGCGCCACCCGACCCGGTGACCGGATCTTCCTCGGTCTCTCCCGCGGGTCGGGCATCCTGCTGCTGGTGATCATGGCCGCGATCGCGGCCTTCCTCGCCTGGCGCGCCTCGCTGGCGATCAGCAAGGACGACGCCAACTTCTTCACCGCGTTCGAGTGGAACACGCAGCTCGTCCCGCCGAAGTTCGGCATCGCCGTGCTCGCCTTCGGCACGATCGTCTCCTCGATCATCGCCATGGTCATCGCGGTCCCGATCGCGGTCGCCATCGCGTTGTTCCTCACGCACTACGCCCCCCGCAGGCTGAGCGGCCCGATCGCCTACGTGATCGACCTGCTCGCCGCCGTGCCGTCCATCGTGTACGGCCTCTGGGGCGCCCTGATCCTCGTACCGCACATGAACGGCCTGTACGGCTGGCTGAACGACTACCTCGGCTGGACCGGCATCTTCTCCTGGCAGCAGGGCGCGCCGCGCTCGATGCTGACCGTCGGCATCCTGCTCGCGATCATGATCCTGCCGATCATCACCAACGTGAGCCGCGAGGTCTTCCGCCAGGTCCCGCAGATGCACGAGGAGGCGGCCCTGGCGCTCGGCGCCACCCGCTGGGAGGTCATCCGCATGGCGGTGATCCCCTTCGGCCGCTCCGGTGTGATCTCCGCGTCGATGCTCGGTCTCGGCCGTGCGCTCGGCGAGACGATGGCCGTGGCCACCGTGCTCTCGCCGTCCTTCGACATCCAGGCCAGCCTGCTCGACCCGGGCGGCGGCACCTTCGCCCAGAACATCGCCAGCAAGTTCGGTGAGGCCAGCGAGACGGGCCGGGACGCGCTGATCGCCTCCGGTCTGGTCCTGTTCGTCATCACCCTGCTGGTCAACGGCGCGGCCCGCATGATCATCGCCCGCCGCAAGGAGTACTCGGGGGCCAACGCATGAGCACCGCAATCACCGAGAAGCGCCCCAGCACCCTGCGCGGCGCCAGCCTGCCCAAGTGGTCCCCGTACGCCATCGCCGTCGGCTCCGTCGCCCTCGGCCTCGGCATCAGCGCGGCCGCCGGTCTGGACAGCAGCATCCAGTGGGCCCTGATCGCCGGGCTGCTGTTCGTCCTCGGCACGTACGTCATCGCCGCCCGTGTGGAGGGCCGCCGCCAGGCCAAGGACCGGGTCGCGACCGCGTTGGTCTGGGTCGCCTTCCTGCTCGCCGTCGTCCCGCTGGTCTCCCTGGTGTGGTCGACCGTCTCGCGCGGTGTGAAGGTCCTCGACTTCTACTTCCTGAGCCACTCGATGGGTCTGGTCTCCGACGACGAGCCGGGCGGCGGCATCTACCACGCCATCCTCGGCAGTCTGGAGCAGGTCGGTCTCGCCACGGTGATCGCGGCGCCGATCGGTGTGCTCACCGCCGTCTACCTGGTGGAGTACGGGCGCGGCAAGCTCGCCAAGGCCGTCACCTTCTTCGTCGACGTCATGACGGGTATCCCGTCGATCGTCGCGGGTCTGTTCATCCTGGCGATCATGCTGGCCTTCGACATGCAGCCCTTCGGCTTCGCCGGCTCGCTCGCCCTGGCCATCCTGATGATGCCGGTGGTCGTGCGCTCCACGGAGGAGATGCTCAAGCTCGTCCCGAACGAGCTGCGCGAGGCGTCCCTGGCGCTCGGCATCCCGAAGTGGCGCACCATCCTGAAGGTGGTCATCCCGACCTCCATCGGTGGCATCACCACCGGCATCATGCTGGCGGTCGCCCGTATCGCGGGTGAGACGGCGCCGGTGCTGCTGCTGGTATGGGGGAACTCGCTCATCAACGCCAACCCCTTCGAGGGTGCGCAGCAGTCGCTTCCGCTGTACATCTATCAGCAGTACGCGAACAGCGCGGGCGCCGGTGCGGCGTACGACCGTGCGTGGGCGGCGTCGCTGACGCTGATCGCCTTCGTGATGATCCTGAACCTGGTGGCCCGCGGCATCGCCCGCTGGAAGGCCCCGAAGACCGGTCGCTGACGCGGCCATACAGCGACCGAGATCTGGAAGTGAAGTAGTTATGGCCAAGCGAATCGACGTCAGTGGGCTCACCGCCTACTACGGCTCCCACAAGGCGATCGAAGACATCTCGATGACCGTCGAGCCCCGCTCGGTGACGGCCTTCATCGGCCCCTCCGGCTGCGGCAAGTCGACGTTCCTGCGCACGCTCAACCGGATGCACGAGGTCACCTCGGGCGGCCGGGTCGAGGGCAAGGTGCTCCTCGACGACGAGGACCTGTACGGCCAGGGCATAGACCCGGTGTCCGTGCGCCGCGAGGTCGGCATGGTCTTCCAGCGCCCCAACCCGTTCCCCACGATGTCGATCTTCGACAACGTGGCGGCGGGCCTGCGCCTGAACGGCTCGTACAAGAAGAGCGAGCTGGCGGACGTGGTCGAGAAGTCCCTCAAGGGCGCGAACCTCTGGAACGAGGTCAAGGACCGTCTGAACAAGCCCGGTTCGGGGCTGTCCGGTGGTCAGCAGCAGCGTCTGTGCATCGCCCGCGCGATCGCGGTGGAGCCCAAGGTGCTGCTCATGGACGAGCCCTGCTCGGCCCTCGACCCGATCTCCACCCTCGCCATCGAGGACCTGATCGGTGAGCTGAAGGAGCGCTTCACGATCGTCATCGTGACGCACAACATGCAGCAGGCCGCCCGTGTCTCCGACCGCACGGCCTTCTTCAACCTGGCGGCCGTGGGCCAGCCCGGCAAGCTGATCGAGATCGACGAGACGGAGCGCATCTTCTCCAACCCGTCGGTGCAGGCCACGGAGGACTACATCTCCGGCCGCTTCGGCTAGGCCGTATCGAACCCCTCGCGGTGCTGCATGGCGGTGCCACCGCGAGGACACAGAGGGCCCGCCCCCGGATTCCCGGGGGCGGGCCCGTTTACGTGCACGGTTCCTACAGGAACGCCAGGTTCACGATCCCGAAGGAGCACGCGGCCACGATCGCCGCGGCCGGCATCGTGATGAACCAGCCCAGGACGATGTTCTTGGCGACGCCCCAGCGGACCGCGTTCACTCGCTTCGTGGCGCCGACGCCCATGATCGCCGAGGTGATGACGTGGGTCGTGGAGACCGGCGCCTTGAAGAGGTACGCGGTGGTGAACATGATCGCGGCACCGGTGGTCTCGGCGGCGAAGCCCTGCGGGGGGTCGAGCTCGATGATCTTCCGGCCCAGGGTGCGCATGATGCGCCAGCCGCCCGCGTACGTGCCCAGCGACAGCATCACCGCGCAGACGATCTTCACCCAGAACGGGATCGGGTCGCCGTACGTCTGGTGGCCGGAGATCACCAGGGCCATCACCACGATGCCCATGGTCTTCTGGGCGTCCTGGAGACCGTGGCCGAGCGCCATGCCGGCCGCGGACACCGTCTGCGCGATGCGGAAGCCGCGCTTGGCCTTGTGCGGGTTGGCCCGGCGGAAGATCCACATGATGGCCGTCATCACCAGGTAACCGATGATCAGGCCGACGAAGGGCGACACGAACATCGGGATGACGACCTTCTCGACCACCCCGTGCCAGATCACCTCGCTGCCACCCGCCAACGCGGCCCCGACCAGGCCGCCGAAGAGCGCGTGGGAGGACGAGGAGGGCAGGCCGAAGTACCAGGTGACCAGGTTCCAGACGATCGCGCCCACGAGCGCCGCGAAGAGGATCCCCATCCCCTTCGAGCCCTGCGGGGTCTCGATCAGCCCCTCGCTGACCGTCTTGGCGACCTCGTTGCCCAGGAACGCGCCCGCCAGGTTCATCACCGCCGCCATCGCCAGCGCCGCGCGCGGGGTGAGCGCCCGCGTCGACACCGAGGTCGCGATCGCGTTCGCGGAGTCGTGGAAGCCGTTGGTGTACGTGAAGAAGAGCGCGACCAGGATGGTCACGACCAGAGCGAAGGTGTCCATGGAAGGGCTCAGGACTCCTTGACGGCGATGGTCTCCACCGTGTTCGCCACATGCTCGAAAGCGTCGGCGGCCTCTTCGAGCACATCCACGATCTGCTTGAGCTTGAGCACCTCGATGGCCTCGTACTTGCCGTTGAAGAGCATGGCGAGCAGCTTGCGGTGGATCTGGTCGGCCTGGTTCTCCAGCCGGTTGACCTCGATCCAGTACTCGGTGAGGTTGTCCATGGTCCGCAGGTTCGGCATGGCCTCGGCGGTGAGCTCGGCGGCCCGCGCCAGCACCTCGATCTGCTGCTCGACGCCCTTGGGCAGTTCCTCGACGTTGTAGAGGACGACCAGGTCGACGGCCTCCTCCATGAAGTCCATGATGTCGTCGAGGGAGGACGCCAGGTTGTAGATGTCCTCACGGTCGAACGGCGTGATGAACGAGGAGTTCAGCTGGTGGAAGATCGCGTGAGTGGCGTCGTCACCGGCGTGTTCAGCGGCCCGCATACGCTCTGCGATCTCGGCCCGGCCGGCGGTGTCCGCCCCGAGCAGTTCCATCAGGAGCTTCGAGCCCGTGACGATGTTGTCCGCGGAGGCGGCGAACATGTCGTAGAAGCTCGTCTCCCTGGGGGTCAGACGAAAGCGCACAAGGGGTCCTCGGGGTGCATCGGTTTCGGTCAGGCTGATGCTAGGTGCATCATCCGGCCACGGCTAATGGGCCGTCTCCCAGTGTCGCCCATCAGGCAGTGTGATCCGTACGGGGGCATACCAAGGGCCCTATACCCAGCAAAGTTCGGTACGATATACCCGGTAGGGGTATGGATCTGGAGGACGCGATGACGACGACCGAGGCCGGCGCCACGGCGCCCTCCGAGCCGGTGGCCGAAAACGCCACCCACGGGTACCACAAGCAGAAGGACGAACACCTCAAGCGCCTGCGCCGGATCGAGGGCCAGATCCGGGGCCTTCAGCGGATGGTCGACGAGGACGTCTACTGCATCGACATACTCACCCAGGTGTCCGCCTCCACCAAGGCCCTGCAGTCCTTCGCCCTGCAGCTCCTGGAGGAACACCTGCGGCACTGCGTCGCGGACGCGGCCGTGCAGGGCGGCGCCGAGATCGACGCGAAGGTCGAGGAGGCCACGAAGGCGATCGGCCGCCTGCTGCGAACCTGACCCATCCGGACTTCCGCTACGACGGGACGGGCGCCCCCGGCCGGTTATCCGACCGAGCCGGGGGCGCTCGCGCGTTCTTCGGCCACTTTCAGCACCTCGTCGATGCTCTCCAGGCTGAGCCGGTCGTCCGCGGCCGAGGCCGCGATGATCAGCTCTCCGCACAGTTCGATCTCGGCGAGGGCCACGTGGTCCTGCACCGCCGTACCGCCGACCGGAGCCACGCGCATCACCTCTTCTCTGCCGTTACCGACTTCCTAGAGTAGGGAGCGGTCTACACAACGCGCATGGCACGGACGGGCTAGTTCTTGACGCCCGTCACGGCTGCTCACCCTTCGGCGATCTTGCCCGCGTAGATGTCCCGGGCGGTCGGCAGTCGTACGTCCGCGGCCACCCCGAAGTCGAACAGCAGGGTCGTCGATGCGACCGCGACGGTGCCCGGCTGCTGTCCGTTGACGAAGCTGAACCGGTGCCGGATCTTGCGGATGCGGCCCTGCTCGTCGAGGTAGACGTCGAAGGGCACCGCGGCCGTGGCGAACCCTTTCGCCGCCGCCGCGAGGACGCTCTTGTTGGCGCCGGAGGCACCCTTCGCCGCGGCGGCGAGGTCGGCCGTACCCCGGTAGTGCCGCACCTCGGTCCCCGCGAGCTCGGTCGTGCCGACGTACGTCGCCGTCCTGGTCCCGCGCAGCACCTCGGCGGCGGCGAGCGGGTCGGTGGCCCCGCCGGTGACGAGGTTGCCGTCGGCGAGGCCCGCGGTGTCGACGCGCACCCACTTGTCGGCGGGGACACCGGCACCCCGGTTCTTCATGAACAGGGCCCCCGGGGCGAGGAGTTCGGTGATCGGCCGGTGCTCGCTGGTGCCGGCCGGGTCCTGGGGCAGCATCACCTTCAGCCGGCCGAGCCGCTCGCGGTAGTCGTACACACCCTCGCCGCGGATGGTGACCCGGGTCCCTCCGGTGGCCATCTCCATCGACGTACGCGCCCTCGAACTGCCCGCGTCCACCAGGGTGTCGGCGGCCCGGCGCAGGGTCCCGACCGGATCGGCCGCGTGCGCGTCGTCCAGGGTGGTGCCGCCGCCCGAGCAGCCGGTGGCACCGGCCACCAGCACCGCCGCGACGACCGCCCCGCCGGTCCGCCTGTGCTGCCGCTCCGCCATCGCCGCCTACCCCCAGCCGGTACGTCCGCCACGGACTGCCTGTCGCTGCCGTTAACGACGGGTGGGCGGGCACCGTCACGCGCGGACTGTCCCTTACCCGGGGTGGGTAACGTGGTCGGTGTGGCACAGCAGGACAGGATCCCCCCACCCCCCTCCGACGGGTCGGCCCATCACACGCAGATGGTCGAACAGGGCCGCTTCTGTCTGGCCCGGTGCGCCTGCGGCTGGCGCGGACCGGCCCGCAGAGCGCGCAGCCAGGCGCGGGCGGACGCGGAGGGACACGCTGCCGGGGGCTAGGGCAGGCCCTACAGCGGCAGCAGCTCGTCGATCAGGGTGCGGTCGCGGTACTGCGTCAGGCGGCTGCGGGCCGCGGCGGGGGAGAGCCACAGGATGCGGTCCACCTCGTCGTTCGGGGTGAAGCGGCCGCTGGTTGCCTCGGCCGCCCAGTAACGGACCCGCTTGGGGCGGCCGTTGGCCATGTAGCGGACGGTGGGCAGCTCGGTTCCGGGCTCGGCGGTGTAGCCCGTCTCCTCCTCGACCTCGCGCAGCGCGGCGGTGAGGGCGTCCTCCTCGCGCTTCAACTTGCCCTTGGGATGCGACCAGTCGTCGTATTTCGGCCGGTGGACCAGGCAGATCTCGAGGTCGCCGTCGATCGGGGAGCGGCGCCACAGGACGCATCCGGCTGCCTGGACGACGGAGTCGTTGTCGTCATCGGGACGAGTCATGTACTCACCGCCTGTTTCTGCCAGCACTGCTGGAACGCGAAGCGGGCCGCCTCCACCTCGTGGCGCTGGTCGGCGTGCAGGACGCCGAGGGCGTAGGCGGTGGCCGGGGCGATGCGGGGGGTGCGGGCCGCCGCCGCGGCGGCCGCCGCGGCCTCCGAGGCGTCGCGGTGGCGGTCCAGGGCCTGGCCCGCGGTGAGGAGCCTTACCTCCACCGGGGGGTTGGTGCCGCAGAGGACCTCGCGCGCGTATCTGTGCAGGCGCAGGAGGAGACGGACCTGGTGCCAGGGGGCGTCCTGGGGGTGCGGGGAGGGGTCGGGGGAGAGGCCGTGGATGAGGGCCTCGGCGTTGTAGGGGTGGCCCGCGGTGACCAGGGGGAGGGCGGTCGCCGCGTCCGCCAGGCGCTCCTCGGCCGCGGTCGCGTGTGGGTGGAGGGGGGTGTTCTTCGCCGTGGGGGTGAGGGGGACTTCGCTGGCGAGTACGGCGATGTTGTCGGCGACCGCGTGGAAGCGGGAGGAGCCCAGGGCCTGGAGGGCGGTGCTGTGGGCTCGGGTGCGGGCGAGGGTGAGCTGGCGGTCCAGGAGGGCGCCTGCCTTTGCCGCGCCCACTGTGAGGTTGCCGCGGTCGGGGGTGGGCGCTGAGGGGGTTGCTCCGCCGACGACAGCAGATGTCTGCGCCGGAAACACCGCGCCCGACAGCCTGTGCAGGGCCAGCAACAGGCGTTCCAGGCGGGACTCGTACGCGTGCTCCATGCCCAACGTGCCGGACAGCCAGGCCAGTTCGGGACGGAGGTGCTCCGACCAGTCGGGGTCCAGGAGAGGTCGGAAGGTGTGGAGGCTGGCGCTGATGCGGCGGACCGAGCGGCGCAGGGCCCGGGCCGCGTCGACGGGGTCCTCCGGACCCTGGGCCTGGGCTCCGCTTTCGCGGTGCTGGCGCAGGGCTCGGAGGAACTCCGTGGCCTGGGACCGCAGGTAGCCCGCGAGGGCGTCCCCGGTTACCGGTCCGGCCAGCGGGTCCGTCGGTTCAAGGTGTTGCTGTGCCACGCCGGCGCCTCCGGGCGTCTATGAGCATCTCCTGGACGTTGCGCAGGGGTTGGCCGTCCGCGTCCGTGGCGTGCCGAGTCCACTCGCCGTCCGGGCCGAGGTGCCAGGACGCGGTGGTGTCGGACATGCCGGTCTCCAACAGCCGGTTGAGGGCTGCCCGGTGGGCCGGGTCGGTGACGCGGACCAAGGCCTCGATACGGCGGTCGAGGTTGCGGTGCATCATGTCGGCGCTGCCGATCCAGACCTCCGGTTCGCCGCCGTTGCCGAAGGCGAAGACCCGGGAGTGTTCGAGGAACCGGCCGAGGATCGAGCGGACCCGGACGTTCTCGGACATGCCGGTGACGCCGGGGCGGATCGCGCAGATGCCGCGCACCCAGACGTCGACGGGTACGCCCGCCTGGGACGCGCGGTAGAGCGAGTCGATGAGTGCCTCGTCCACCATGGAGTTGACCTTGATGCGGATGAAGGCCGGGCGTCCTGCGCGGTGGTGCTGGACTTCCTTGTTCACACGGGAAATGAGGCCGTCACGAAGGGACTTGGGGGCCACCAGGAGGCGGCGGTAGGTCTCGCGGCGGGAGTAGCCGGACAGCCGGTTGAAGAGGTCGGAGAGGTCCGCGCCGACCTGCGGGTCGGCGGTGAGCAGGCCGAGGTCCTCGTACAGCCGGGCCGTCTTCGGGTGGTAGTTCCCGGTGCCGACGTGGCTGTACCGCCGAAGCGTGTCGCCTTCCTGACGGACCACCAGGGACAGCTTGCAGTGGGTCTTCAGTCCGACCAGGCCGTAGACGACGTGGCAGCCCGCCTCCTCCAGCTTGCGCGCCCACTTGATGTTGGCGTGCTCGTCGAAGCGGGCTTTGATCTCGACCAGGACGAGGACCTGCTTGCCGGCCTCGGCGGCGTCGATGAGGGCGTCGACGATCGGGGAGTCGCCCGACGTGCGGTACAGGGTCTGCTTGATGGCGAGGACGTCGGGGTCGTCGGCCGCCTGCTGGAGGAAGGCCTGGACGGAGGTCGAGAAGGAGTCGTAGGGGTGGTGCAGCAGGACGTCGCGGGCGCGCAGGGACGCGAAGATGTCGGGCGCGGACGCCGACTCGACCTCGGCCAGGTCGCGGTGGACGCCCGCGACGAACTTGCGGTACTTCAGCTCGGGGCGGTCGAGGCCCGCGATGCGGAAGAGACCGGTGAGGTCGAGGGGGCCGGGCAGCGGGTAGACCTCCGCCTCGGAGATCTTCAGCTCGCGCACGAGGAGGTCCAGGACCTCGCGGTCGATGGACTCCTCGACCTCCAGGCGGACCGGCGGGCCGAAGCGGCGCCGCATGAGCTCCTTCTCCAGGGCCTGGAGGAGGTTCTCGGCGTCGTCCTCCTCGACCTCCAGGTCCTCGTTGCGGGTGACCCGGAAGGTGTGGTGCTCCAGGACCTCCATGCCCGGGAAGAGCTCTTCCAGGTGGGCCGCGATGACGTCCTCGATGGGGACGTAGCGGCCGGGGGAGGACTCCAGGAAGCGGGACAGCAGCGGCGGGACCTTGACCCGGGCGAAGTGCCGCTTGCCGTTGACCGGGTTGCGGACGATCACGGCCAGGTTCAGGGAGAGGCCCGAGATGTACGGGAAGGGGTGCGCCGGGTCGACGGCGAGGGGGGTGAGGACCGGGAAGATCTGGTGCCGGAACAGGGTGAAGAGGCGGGCCTGCTCCTTCTCCTGGAGTTCGTTCCAGCGGACCAGGTGGATGCCGTCCTCCGCGAGCGCGGGGGCGACGTCCTCGTGGTAGCAGGCGGCGTGCCGGGCCATCAGCTCGCGGGAGCGGGCCCAGATCATCTCCAGCACCTCGCGCGGCTGGAGGCCGGAGGCCGAGCGGGTGGCGACGCCGGTGGCGATACGGCGCTTCAGGCCCGCCACCCGGACCATGAAGAACTCGTCCAGGTTGCTGGCGAAGATCGCGAGGAAGTTGGCACGCTCGAGGAGGGGGGTGTTCGGGTCCTCGGCGAGTTCCAGGACGCGTTCGTTGAACGCGAGCCAGCTGCGTTCACGGTCGAGGAAACGACCCTGCGGGAGCTGGGCGGCACCGTCGACCGGGATCTCCTCGTACGCGTCGAGATCCGCGTCGAGGTCGGGTTCCAGGTCGGAGACGGTGGCCGACACGGTGTGCGGGCGGTGCGCGGCTATGGAGCCCACGGAGGGCTGTACGTGCTGGACCTCTGCCTGGGCGTTCGACTGGCTCATGGCCCCATTCTTCCGCGCCAGGAGCGAAACGGGCGCGTCGGAGAGTGCGAGCGGGAGCACGGTGGCGACCGGGGCGTCCGCGTTCCCCGCGGGCCCCTCGGGTGGCGGCGAGGGTTCTGGCGCGGCGGGCTTCATTCGGTGAGCGTCGCAAGTCCGTCTGAACCAATGGTTACGGCGACATGGCGTGCGGGATATCGGGGGACGGCTCCCGGGCGCCGTGGGGTTGTTTGGTTGTCTGCGGGGTGGGTGGGGGCGGGGGTTGTGCGCAGTTCCCCGCGCCCCTGAGATGCCTGCGGGTTGCCTCCGGCGGTTGGGCGGGGTTCGGTTGTTGGTTGGGTGCGGGTTCGGTGGGGGCTGGTGTTGTGCGCAGTTCCCCGCGCCCCTGAGATGCCTGCGGCGGCCTGTTGCGCCCCCGGTGGGGGCGTGTGTAGCGCGTCGGGTTCGGTGGGTGGGTCGGGGCCGGGGTGGAGGGTATCCGTCCTCGGTCCGGCGGCTCGGCTGCTTGAGTAGTGCTGGATGACGGACGCCGGCCGCTGCGGGCGGACACCCCCCACCCCGTCCCCTGCGCGCCGTACGCGGCCAACGGCCCATCGTGGTGCGCGGGGCGGGGAACGGTCCGTCGTGGTGCGCGAGGTGGTCGGCGGTCCGTTGTGGTGCGCGAGGTGGTCGGCGGTTTCGTCGTGGCGCAGGCCGGCTGCAACTCCTTAGGGGCGCGGGGAACTGCGCGACCAGCCCTCACCGGCCCGCACTCGCCATACGACATCGCGAGGCACTTCCCTGGGCGCCCGGCCCAAGCCCAGCGCAGCTGCCCGCGGGGAACTGCGCGACCAGCCCCCACCGGGCCGCGGCCGCCACACGACATCGCGAGGCACTTCCCTGGGCGCCCGGCCCAAGCCCAGCGCAGCTGCCCGCGGGGAACTGCGCGACCAGCCCGCGAGGGGGCCAGTCCCCCGCCGTGTCAAGCAGTACGGCGGCGCAGTAGCCGGAAGGCGGCTGTGGTCGCCAGCGCGGTGATCGTGAGGATGATGCCGGTTTCCACGAGGTGCATCGGCCAGAACTGGGACGGGGTGTGGTAGGTGCCGGCGCGGGTCTGCCACAGGTCCTGGGGCGGCCAGCCGTTGCCCACCGTGGGCCAGAAGTCCTCACGGTGCCGCTCGATGTACTGGTTGAGCACGATCATCGCGGCGACCGAGACCCCGAGGGCCGGCAGCGACCTGCGTAGGAGCAGCGCGGCGAGCGCACCGACGGCGAGTGCGCACAGGCCGTACGCCACCACGGCCGGGCCGCGTGCCGCGAACACGTCCGGGAAGCTCCAGTCGTCGCCCATCAGGTCCCGGTGCGCCGACCAGGCCCAGCGGTAGACGGGGACGAACACAGCGCCGCCGAGGACGATCAGCAGGGCCGGTACGGCGAGCTTGACGGCCAGCCAGCGGGTGGGTGTGACGTGCTGGGTCCAGGCCAGGCGGGCCGTACCGCTCTCCAGTTCACGTCCGATCAGCGAGCCGCCCGCCCAGGCGGCGACGGCCCAGAAGCTGTAGTAGAAGAAGGTGCTGATCCAGCTCATGGATTCCCTGTAGGCCCGTGATTCCATGAGGCCGCAGAAGCTCCCGCTGTGGCTGCGGCAGACCGCCTGAGCCGCGTACACCGAGTCGGCGGTGACCTCGGTCAGCCACACCAGGTAGCCGACGCAGGCCAGGACGAAGACGGCCCACACGATCAGGGCCGTGCGGTGCAGCCGCAGCACCGTCCAGGTGAGTCCCTTGGGCGCGATGACGGTGCTCATACCGTCGCCGCCCGCCTCCGCAGAACGCCGAACGCGAGGGCGACGGCGAGCGCGGTGAGGGCGAGCAGGACGCCGGTCTCCAGGAGCTGGCGGGGCCAGTACTCAGGGGACGGCAGGTACTCGCGGGTGAAGCGGACGATGTCGTGCTTCGCGAGGCAGGCCTGGTCCGAGTAGCACCCGGGGTCGCTGATCTCGGCGCCGGTGGCGGTGAACGCCGAGCTGTGGGAGTGCAGCTCCGGCTGCTGGTAGCGGCCCTGGAAGGGCCAGTGGTTGCCGCGGAAGGCGTAGATCAGGAAGTACGCGAACCCGCTGTAGGCCAGTGCGGGCAGGGTGCGGCGGACGGTGAGGCCGATCAGTGCGCCGAGGGCGAGCCCGAGCAGCGGGGCGGCGACGGTGGCCGGGCCGAGCGAGAAGTAGAGGGAGCGCGGGCCGATGCCGGCGATCAGCAGGTTGCTGTGGGCGGACCAGAGCAGCCGGTACAGCACGGTCAGCAGGCCGGTGCCCACGATGACGAAGGCCGCGGGGACGGCGAGTTTCACGGCGAGCCAGCGGGCCGGGGAGACGGACTGGGTCCACGCCAACTGCGCGGTGCCGCTCTCCAGTTCACGGGCGATCAGCGGGCCGCCGGCGAACAGGGCGACGGCGAAGGAGGCCAGGGTGATCAGGGTGTCGGGGTCGTAGAAGAGGTTGTCGTACGTGCCCGAGGTGAAGTAGAGGAGTGTGTCCTCGGAGTAGGCGGCGGCCATGACTCCGCCGTAGCCGAACTTCTCCAGCCGGTGCGCGGTGGCGTCGGCGCCGGGGCCGGTCAGCCAGAGCAGGAAGCCCGTGGTGAACGCCACGAAGCCGAGCCAGATCCACAGGGCTGTGCGGTGCAGGCGCAGGACGGTGTGGACGAGGCCGCGCGGGGCCGGCCGCCGCACGGGAGCGGGGGCCTTCTCGAGGGTGGCGGCGCTCATGCCGTCACCGCCTCGGCGGTCGCCGTGGTGCCCGGGGTGAGCAGGGCCGGGGCCTCGGGGGCGCGGAGGTGGGCGAGCAGCAGTTCCTCCAGTGAGGGGTCCTCGGTCGCCCAGCCCTCGCCGACCGGGCCGTCGCGGCGGATCAGGGCGGTCAGGCCGCGGCCCGCCGTACGGGACTCGATCACCGTGTGCGGGGCCAGGTCGGCGGGGGTGCCGCGGCCGGTCACCAGGGTGTGCGCGGCGAGCAGGTCGTCGATGCCGCCGCCGAGCCGGACCCGGCCGCCGCCCAGGAGCAGCAGGTGGTCGCAGGCGTCGGCGAGCTCGGCGACGATGTGCGAGGACATCAGCACGGTGGTGCCGTGCTCGGCGGCGTCCGCCATCAGGGTGCCCATCAGTTCGTGCCGGGCGAGCGGGTCGAGGTCGGCCATCGGCTCGTCGAGGAGCATCAGCTCGGGCCGCTTGCCGAGCGCGAGGGCGAGCGCGACCCGGGTGCGCTGGCCGCCGGAGAGCCCGCGGATGCGGGACTTCGGGTCCAGGTCGCCCTGCTCGACGATCCGGGAGGCACAGGCCGCGTCCCAGCGGGCCGGGTTGAGCTCGGCGCCCATGCGCAGGGTCTCCGCGATGGTCAGCTGGGGGTACAGCGGCTTGTTCTGGGCGAGGTAGGCGATCCGGTCGCGGGCCGCGCCGGGCGTCCCGCCGAGGACGGTGAGCGTGCCGGAGGTGGGCCGCAGCAGTCCCGCGGCTATGGCGAGGAGGGTGGACTTCCCCGCGCCGTTGGGGCCGACCAGTGCGCTGATACGGCCCGCGGTCAGCCGGAAGGAGCAGCCGTCCAGGGCGGCGGCCCGCCTGCCGTACCGCTTGCCCAGGCCGGACGCCTCCAGGGCGACGGCCGGGGTGGTGCTGGTGGAACTCACTGGTCCCCCTTCGGGAAGTGCTCATCGAGTACGGCGGTGAAGAACGCGTCGACGTCCTCGCGGCCGAGTCCCGCGGACCGGGCGCGCTTGGCCCAGTCGTCGAGTTCGGCCCGCAGGGGGGTGTCGGCCGTGTGGGTGCCGGTGCCGAGCGTTCTGCGGACGAAGGTGCCGAGACCGCGCCGTGCCTCGACCAGGCCCTCGCGCTCCAGTTCGCGGTACGCCTTGAGCACGGTGTTCGGGTTGATGGCGGTGGCCTCCACGACCTCACGGGCTGTGGGGAGCTTGTCGCCGGGTTCGAGGAGGCCCAGCCGTAGGGCCTGCTTGGTCTGCTGGACGATCTGCACGTAGGTGGCGACGCCGGAGCGCCGGTCGATGCGGTACTCGACCACGCGGAACAACCACCCTTTCACTAATTGAGTAGTGAAAGGGTGGTTGAGGGGGTCGTGAAAGTCAAGCGTGGTTTCTTTGTCGCGGCGTGAACCGGTCGGCGGGGGTCGTCCGATGGAGGGGTGTGAGGGAAACGAGAAGCGACGGGGATCTGCTGCGGGCCATCGCCGCGGACGCGGACCGGAGCGCCTTCGAGGAGCTGTACCGGCGGTACGCGCCCTGGCTGCTGGCGCGGCTGCGCGGCCGGTGCGCCGATCCTGGCCTGGTCGACGACGTCGTACAGGAGACGTTCCTGGCGGTGTGGCGGGGGACCGCGCGCTATCGCGAGGAAGGTGCCTCCGATGACGCAGCCGGGTGGCTGTGGCGGATCGGCTCGCGGCGGCTGATCGACGCGCTGCGCGGCGACGGGGCGCGGGGGCGGCTCAGGCAGGCCCTGTCCCGCCTGCGACACCGGGACGAGGTGTCCGCGGAGGAACGCGTGCTCGCGGGGGTGGAGCACGGGGACCTCGCGGGCGCCCTCGTCCGGCTCTCACCGGAACTCCGGGCGGTCCTCCAGGCGACGGTCATCGACGGCCTGACCACCCGGGAGGCCGCCGTCCTGCTGGGCATCCCGCCCGGCACGGTCAAGACCCGGGCGATGCGGGCCCGCAAGCAGCTGAGGGAGGCGCTCGCGTGAGTACCTGGCACGTCACCGAAGAAGACCTACGGGCTTATGCCCAGGGCGAGTTGGCCGCCCCCCTGCTCTGGTCCGCCGACACCCATCTCGCCGCCTGTGCCGAGTGCCGGGCGCTGCTCGGGGACGTCACCGACCCGGTCGCTCTCGACGCCGGGTGGGAGCGGCTGGACGCCGAGCTGGACGCGCCCCGGACGGGGTGGTTCGAGTCGGTGCTGACGCGGGCCGGGATCGCCGACCACACCGCGCGGCTGCTCGCGGCCACTCCGGTGCTCAGGCGCTCCTGGCTGGCGGCGGTGGTGTTCCTGCTGCTGGCCACCGTCGGCGCGGTGCACACGGTCGGATCGCCGACCCTGTTCCTGGCCCTCGCCCCGCTGCTGCCCCTCGCGGGCGTGGCGCTGTCGTACGGCCCGACGCTCGACCCGACGTACGAGATGGCCGTCGTCGCGCCCATGCACGGCTTCCGGCTGCTGATGATCCGTACGCTCGCCGTGCTGGTGGCGGGCCTCGGCCTCAACGGACTGGCCACCCTGGCCCTGCCGGGCTACGGCCTGCGTGCGCTGGCCTGGCTGCTGCCCGCACTCGCCCTCACCGCCACCGGCCTCGCGCTCACCCCCCGCCTCGGCCCGGTGCTCGCGCCGTCCCTGGTCGGCGGCGCCTGGGTCGCCGTACTCCTCGCCGCGCAGACCGCGCAGCAGACGTCCGGAGACCCGCTCGCGCCGTTCACCGCGGCCGGTCAGGGCGTGGCCGGGGCGGTGGCGGTGCTCGCCGTCGGGCTGCTGTTTGTTGTTCGTGACCGCTTCGACCTCTTCAACGGGAGCGCGGAATGACCGGGCCGTTCACCGCGGCCGGCACCGTGCTCGCCGTCGGGCTGCTGTTCCTTCTCCGTGATCGCTTCGACCTCTTCAACGGGAGCGCCGAATGACCGCCACCGTCTCCGCCTCCGGGCTCGGCCTTCGCTACGGCGGCACGCGCGCCCTCGACGACGTGTCGCTGCGGCTGACGCCGGGCGTGACCGGGCTGCTCGGGCCCAACGGGGCCGGAAAGACCACCCTGCTCCGGGTGCTCGCCACCTCCGTGCCCGCCGACCAGGGCTCCTTCACCGTCCTCGGCCACGATCCCGGCAGCTCGCGCGGCCGCCAGGAGGTCAGGCGCTCGCTCGGCTATCTGCCCCAGACGCCCGGTCTCCACCCGGACTTCAGCGCCTTCGAGTTCGTCGACTACGTGGCGATCCTCAAGGAGCTCACCGACCGCACCGCACGCCATCGCGAGGTGCGCCGGGTCCTGGACGTGGTCGACCTCGGGGACGTCCGAGGCCGCCGTATCAAGAAGCTGTCCGGCGGGATGCGGCAGCGGGTCGCACTCGCCGCCGCCCTCGTCGGCGACCCCGGCTTCCTCGTCCTCGACGAGCCGACCGTCGGCCTCGACCCCGAACAGCGCATGCGGTTCAGGGAGATGATCGCCCAGGCCGGAGAGGGCCGTACCGTGCTCCTGTCCACCCACCAGACCGAGGACGTGGCGATGCTCTGCCACCGCGTCCTGGTCATGGCCCGCGGCCGCATCCTCTTCGAGGGCACCCCCGCCGAACTCACCGCCCGCGCGGCCGGCCGGGTGTGGAGCAGCACCGAACGCGCCCACGACGCGAAGGCGGGCTGGCGCACCGGCACCGGCTCCTTCCGCAACGTCGGCGACCCGCCCGAGGGCGCCGAGCTCCTCGAACCCACCCTGGAGGACGGCTACTTGCTCACCCTCGACGACACGGGTACGGGCGCGGGGGTGGCGGCGGCATGAGCCTGGCCACGGAGACGGCGGCCGAGTCCGCCGCCGTGCACGACGACGATCCACGGCGCTCGTGGGCCGCCGTGTTCGCGCTCGCCCGCTTCGAGGCACGCGACCTGCTGCGGTACATCCCGGTGCTGGCGACTCTCGTGCTGTACGTCGGGTACACCGCCTGGACGCTGTTCCACACGAAGGACGGCATGGACGCCTTCCCGGCGCTCCAGGACACCGACCGCGGCACCCAGACCGGGCCCCTGCTGTTGGGGATCGCCCTGTTCGTGTGCGTCAACCGGTGTGCGCTGCGGTCCCGTCGGCGCGGTACCGACCGGCAGTTCGACGTGCTGGTCATGGAGCCGTGGCGGCGGACGGTCGCGCATGTGCTGTCGGTCGTGCCGTACGCCGTGCTCACCGCGCTGGTCGTGCTCGGCGAGTTCACCCGGCAGGCGCTCCGGCCGGGCGCGGTGGGCCACGGCTCACCGGCCGAACTGGCCGTCGGCCCGCTGTACGTGCTGCTGTGCGGCGCGTTCGGGGTGCTGCTCGCCCGGCTGGTCCCGACGACGTTCGCGGCGCCGGTCGGCGTGATCGCCCTCGTCGTCCTCAGAGTCTTCATCTCCGTGGGCACGAACGGCGCGGAGTGGTCACGCTGGCTGTCACCGATCGTGGGCGAGGAGGGCGGCGACACGGTGCTCCCGTCGGATCTCATCGGCCGCCCCGCCGCCTGGCACGCGCTGTATCTGACGGGGCTGATCCTGCTGTTGGCGCTCTGCGCGGTGCTGGCGAGCGGCGGCCGGGTGTGGTCACTGAAGGCCGGGGCGGTGGGTGCGCTCGCGCTGACGCTGGCCGGGGCGTTGGGCCAGGCCGGGGGCGTGTCACCGGAGTTGACGGCAGCCCGCGAACAGGCCTCGGTCTCCCCGCAGAAGGACCAGTCCTGTGTGAGGCACGGCGGCTCGACGTACTGCGCCTTCCCCGAGTGGACGGGCCGCGCGGGCACCTGGGCGGGCGTCGTGGACCGCGTCCAGTCCCTGGCCGGAGGCACCGCCGCCAAGCAGCCGCTTCTCGTACGGCAGCGGATCGATGCCCGTTACGGCCTGACCGGCGACGCGGCGATCGACCCGCTCAGCACGCCGAACCAGGTGACCGTGGGCACGCGGTGGGGCGGCAACCGGGTGCCCGAGTTCGCGGTCGGCGTGGCCTATGTGCTGGTCGCCGGTGACGAGTCGAAGGGCAGCGCGCTGTGCGACGGGCGGGTGGTCACCGCGATGTGGCTGGCCCTCGGCGGTGACACCCACCCGCTGGCCGACCTCGCGAACGTCCGCATCGACGACAGCGTCACCGGCGCCGCGTCCGTCCTTTCCCCGACCGACGGGCTGTCCATGACGGCCGGACAGACCGACGTCGTACGGGAGTTGCTGGCACGCCCGCGCGGTGAGGTGACGGCCTCCGTGAAGCGGCACTGGTCCCAGCTGACCGCGTCCGGGGTCTCGACGGTCCAGGTGGCGCGGGTGCTGGGGGCCGAGGTGCCGAAGGGGGCGAAGGACTGTGAGGAGGAGTGACGGGGGTGTTGAGCGGGGGCGGGGCGCTGAGGGGGCTCGGGTGACGCGGCGGGGGTCGGAGGCTTCGGAGGCCGGGGATGAGTTGCCGGGTCGGGAGGGTCGGTCGGAGCGTGGGGGACTTTCGCGGGGTCGGGTGGGTCGGGAGACGTCGGAGTCCTGGGGGCTTCCGCAGGGGCGGTGGGGCTCGGTGGGTGAGAAGGGCCGGCGGGGGCCCGGCGTGAGCAGGGCGCTCGTGGTGGCCGTGGCGCGTACCGTGCCGTGGCGGGCCGTCGGTGCCGGGACCGTCGTAGGGCTGCTGGTCGTAGGGCTGCCACGGCTGCTGGCCGGGCCGCCCGACGCGTGGCTCGGGCTCAACCTCCTCCGGGCCGCGGCTCTTGCCTTCGCCCTGGGCCTGGCCTTCCTCCTGGACGACCCGGCCCGCAGGCTCACCACCCCGGTCGCCACCCGGCGTTGGATACGGACCGGCCTGCGGGTCGCGTTGGTCGCTCCGTTCGCCGCGCTGTGGTGGGCGACCGCGCTGGCTCTGCTGCCGAGTGAGGCACGGCCGCCGTTCGGCGCGATCGCCCTGGAGGCCACGGCGACGGCCGCCCTCGCGCTGGCCGCCGCGGCCCTGGTCGTCCGCTTCAGCGACGAACCCGAGCCCGGCCCCTCGGTGGCGGCGGCCCTGCTGACCCTCGCGGTCCTCGCCCCGACGCTGCTGCCGGCCCGCTGGGACCTCTTCGCGGCGGTGGGGAGCCCGGGCTGGGAGGCGGCCCACAAGCGGTGGGCGATGGTGCTCGGGTGCGCGGCCCTGATCTGGGCGCTGTGCGCTCCGGAGCCGGTACGGCGACGGACCATCAGGCGCAGACCTACGAGCCGCCCGGGAACATCACCCACCTGACGCGCCCGTTGCTCTGCGCTAGAAGGCCGCTGTCCGGTCCTCGCTGCGTGGGTCGCTCACCTGATGCTCCGTGTAGATGCCCGAGCGCGCCTCACGACGCCAGGGACGCCCGTACGTCACCGCGTCCGCGGCGGCCTCGGAGCTGTTGTCGAGGTTCACGACGGCCACCGACGGCGAACCGTCCGCGAGGCACCGCGCCAGCCACTCGCCGTTGGGAGCGACGATCCCGGACGGTGCGGTGGCGCTGTGCTGTGCGGGCACCGACAGGCTGACCCAGTAGCTGTTGACCGTGGCGTGCCCCTGGGCCTGGGCAGCGGTGTTGCCCGGGGTGCCGCTGGTGGAGAACAGGACGCAGTCGACATCCAGCTTCTCGTACTCGGCGAACAGCTCCGGGTAGTGGATCTCCATGCCGAGCAGACAGCCGAAGCGCACCCCGTCGACCTCGAAGGTCACCGGTGAGACGCCCGGCGAGTACATGTACGAGACCTTCGTCTTCGACAGCAGGCGCTCGTCGTAGCGCGTGACCACCTCGCCGCCGTCGGAGATGACGTAGAGGCTGTTGTGTGGACGGTTCGGGCCGGTCAGGCGGTGCACTGACGCGATCACCGTCCACAACCGCAACGCGCGGGCCAGCTCGGCGATCGCGGCCAACTCCGCTTGGAGCACCGGCCACTGGCACCGGTCCCAGTCCGCCGGGCCCACCGCGTCCGGGCCGTCGACGGACATGACGAACTTGCTGGGAAAGCAGATCGCACCTTCCGGGAAGTGCACGACCCTCGCCCCCCGAGCGCCGGCCTCGCGCATCAGGGCACGGACCTCACGCCCGCTTTCGCGCAGTGCCTCGACGTCTCGGGGATCTTCGCGTACGAGGGTCTGCGCCACGGCGAGCCGCACGCTTTTGGGGTTCCTTGCTTCCGACATGACGTCTCCAGAGGGAGTCGGAAGGAAGTGCCGGAGAGCGGAGGTGTAGGACTCACCGGTCTTGGCGGCGCGGGCGCGCACCTGGCGCTTGAAGTTCCTACGGGCTGTCATCGCGGCCTTCCACGCCCTGAGCGACAGCTCCCCAGCAACCTCGCCCGAGGCGATCGGGCTGCGACAACGACCTGAGACGCTGGTCCCTTTGCCTCCGTGGGAGACCGTGCTGGGGACGGTCGCGGGAGGTTCGGCGTAGGCCACGCAGTCGGTCATCATGCCGTCAGCCGCGGACTCCGTCAACGTCCTTGCCCCGCCCCGCCCCGCGCACAGCGCAGCGTCACGTCTCCGTGCGGTACATCAGGTCCGTCTCGTACGTAGTGAAGCCGAGCCGTTCGTACACCGACACCGCCGCCTTGTTGTCGGCGTCGACGTAGAGCATGGCCGTCGGCAGGCCCTGCGCGGCGAGGTGGCGCAGGCCGATCGTGGTGAGGGCCTTGCCGAGGCCGCCGCCCTGGGTGCCGGGGCGGACGCCGAGGACGTAGACCTCGCCGAGCTGTTCCGTCGCGTGGACCTTCGTCCAGTGGAAGCCGACCAACTCGCCCTCCCGGAAGGCCAGGAAGAAGCCCGCCGGGTCGAACCAGGGCTCGGCCTTGCGGTCGTCGAGGTCGCGCTGGGTCAGGGAGCCCTGTTCGGGGTGGTGGGCGAACGCGGCCGCGTTCACCGTGAGCCAGGCAGTGTCGTCCTCGCCGGGGACGAACGTGCGGACCGTGACGTCCGCCGGGAGCACCGGGTCGGGCAGCTCCAGGCCGGGAAGGGGGCGCCGCATCTGCCGTAGCTCACGGAAGAGGGTGAGGCCGAGGACCTGGGCGAGGTGGCGGGCGGCGCTGTGGCCGCCGTGGGCCCACACCCGCAGCCGCTTGCCGGAGGCGGCGAGCAGGGCCGAACCCAGCGCGCGGCCGTGGCCGTGGCCGCGGTGGGCGGGGTGGACGACGAGCTCCGCCGCCGGTGCCTCCACCGGGTCGGTGTCCTCCAGTTGGGCGTAGCCGACCAGTTCGGCACCGACATACAGGAGCAGATGGGACACGCCCTCGCGGGCACCGCCCCGCAGCTGCAACCGGCCCTGTTCGGACACCGCCTGCTGGCCGTCGGCCTGCGCGGCCTCGGCGAGGAGCCCGAGGACCGCCTCGGTCTGGTCCGGGGAGAGCGTCGAAAGGGTCTCGATGGAGCGGGCGATGCCGGGGCGTGCGATGTCGTCGCTGGTCATGGCTACGAGGGTAAGGGGAGGTCCGGGCAAAGCGGCGGCAAAGAAGCAACCAGGATGTAACCACGAAACCTCTGTCGCGCTACGCGCGTTGACCCTAGGCTGCGCCGGAACGGGGCCACTCCCACCACTCTCACATCCGGAACACAGGGGGGCGTATGCCAGCCATGTCCCAGCAGCAGAGGCACAGACGTATGTACCGACTCGTGGCCGCGGCCGCCGGTCTCGCCACCGTCGGAGCCCTGGCCGCCGCGCTGCCCGCCGGCGCGCACGACAGCAAGCACGGCAAGCCGCTGCCGAGCCGCTACCAGGACGTCCAGCTGCTGTCCTTCAACGACCTGCACGGCAACCTGGAGCCGCCGTCCGGTTCCTCCGGCCGCGTCACCGAGCTGCAGGCGGACGGGACGACGAAGACCATCGACGCGGGGGGCGTCGAGTACCTCGCCACCCATCTGCGCGAAGCCCGTAAGGGCAACGCCTACTCCGTGACCGCCGCCGGTGGTGACATGGTCGGCGCGTCTCCGCTCATCTCGGGTCTCTTCCATGACGAGCCCACCATCGAGGCGCTGAACAAGCTCGACCTGGACGTCACGTCCGTCGGCAACCACGAGTTCGACGAGGGGGCCCGCGAGCTCGCCCGGCTGCAGAACGGCGGCTGTCACCCCACCGCCGGCTGCTACACCGACGAGGGGTTCGCGGGCGCCGACTTCCCGTACCTCGCGGCGAACGTCCTGGACGAGAAGACCGGCAAGCCGATCCTCAAGCCGTACTGGGTGTGGAAGAAGAGGGACGTCAAGGTCGGCTTCATCGGCGTCACCCTGGAGGACACCCCCGGTGTCGTCTCCGCCGAGGGCGTCAAGGGCCTGAAGTTCAAGGACGAGGTCGAGACGATCAACAAGTACGCCCGTGTGCTCCAGCAGCAGGGCGTGAAGTCGATCGTGGCCCTCATCCACGAGGGCGGGGCCCCGGCCTCGGGTGCGTACAACTACAACTGCGACTCCCCGGGCGCCGGCGACGGCATCTCCGGCCCGATCGTCGACATCGCCAAGAACATCTCGCCGTCCGTGGACGCGCTGGTCACCGGCCACACGCACGCCGCGTACGTCTGCACCGTCCCCGACCCGTCGGGGAAGCCCCGCATGGTCACCTCGGCCGCCTCCTTCGGCCGCCTCTACACGGACACCACGCTGACGTACGACCGCTTCACCGGCGACATCGCCCGTACGGCCGTGAAGTCCGCGAACCACGTGGTCACCCGGACCGTCCCCAAGGCGCCCGACATGACCGAGCTGATCAGCCGGTGGAACACCCTCGCGGCGCCCATCGGCAACCGTGCGATCGGCTACATCTCCGCCGACGTGCCGAACACCGGCACCGAGTCGCCGATGGGTGACCTGATCGCCGACGCCCAACTCGCGTACGGCAAGGAGCTCGACCCCGAGACCGACCTCGCGCTGATGAACCCCGGCGGGGTCCGGGCGGGCCTGACCTACGCGGCCAAGGGGACCGAGGGCGACGGTGTGGTGACGTACGCCGAGGGCTTCACCGTGCAGCCGTTCTCCAACACCGTGAACCTCCAGGACTTCACCGGGGCGCAGCTGCTCAAGGTGCTCCAGGAACAGGTGAGCGGCAGCAACACGGCCTCGCCGAAGGTCCTGCAGCCGTCGGCGAACCTCACCTACACGCTGGACCTGACGAAGACCGGCGCGGAGCGGATCGTCCTCGACTCGGTGAAGCTGAACGGCACGGCTGTCGACCCGGCGGCCACCTACCGCATCGCGACCAACAGCTTCCTCGCGGGCGGCGGCGACGGCTTCACCACGCTGGGCCAGGGCACGAACGACCTCGTCGGCGGCGACGACCTCGCCGCGCTCGTGGAGTACCTGACGGCCAACTCGTCGGCGGGCAGCCCGATCGCGCCGCCGGTGGCGAACCGGATCACCGTCGTGAGCTGAGTCGCACACCCCGGGTAGAGGTTGCGGATGGGGGGCATACGCATGATCGGATGGATCGATGCGTTCCCCCCACCCCATACCTGCGCATCCCCACCCGTACTACGACGAAGAGCCTGAACAACCGGCCCCGCCGAACCACCGCCGCAGTCGTCGGCGCCCTCGGCGGGGCCGCTTCGCGTTGAAGACGGTCGCCTCCCTGGCCGTACTCGCCGCCTTCCTCACCCTCGCCGACCGCTGGGCCGTCCTCTACGCCGAGCACAAGGCCGCGGACACCCTCAAGCAGCGGCTACGGCTGACCGCGGCGCCCGAGGTGGAGATCGGTGGCTTCCCCTTCCTGCCCCAACTCGTGGACCGGCGTCTGGAGTCGGTGAAGATCACCGTCCCGGACGTGGCCGCCGACCGGGTCACGCTGGCCGCGGTGTCGGCGACGGCCCATGACATACGGCTCGACGGTGACGGCCCGACGTCCGTGCGCGGGGCCCGGGTTCCGGAACTCGACGGTGACGTCCTGCTCTCCTTCGCCGACATGAACCGTGAACTCGGCGCGTCCCAGGTGACGTTCAGGGGAGCCGGCCGGGACCGGGTCGCCGTGCGGGGCACTCTCCCGGTCGCCGGACACGATCTGCGGCTGCGGGCCGATGTGCGGGTGGCGCGGGACGGGGAGCGGGGTGTCGACACCCGGATCGGCGGGATGCGCCTGGACATCGGGGAGTTGGCGACCTACCGGCCCGGCACCCGTGCCTCGGAGGGCCTGCATCTGACCCGGGAGTCCGCCGACGCCCTTTCCCGTGAGACCCGCAAGGCCCGTGCCGTGCTGGCCGTGCCGTCCGTCGTACGCGCGCTGGGTGTGCCCGACTCCAGCGTGCGTGAGGCGCAGCGCTCCGACACCGCGCTGGCCCGGCTGACCGGCCGCCCGGAGTTCGTACGGCAGGCCATGCGCCTCAACCTCCTCGACCTCGCCCTGGCCCACCCCGAGCTCCTGGACCGCCTGGGCCTGGACCCGGCCCTGCTCGACGCCCTCTCCCGGCTGACCCGCCCGGTCCTGGCCGACCGGCTCTCCCTCGGCTTCCAGCTGCCCCGGCCGCCGAGCGGCGACCTGCGCCTGCGGGACGTCCGGGTGGAGAGGGAGGGCATCAGGGTGCGCGTCGAGGGCTCCGGACTGGCGGTCGGTCCGTAGATGCCCGCCCTTACCATCACCGTAGGCAGGGCCGTATGGCTGACCAGCGCAAACAACCCCCAGTTCACCAGGTCAGAACGGCTGTGCCGCCCCCAGAATCCGCGCCGGCAGATAAGGTGACCGCACCCTGATCTCCCACCCCCGTCGCCGTGCATGGCAGACCAGGGCCAGGATGTCGAGGCTGACCGGGGCGTCGGGGTCGGTTGGGCGGTCGGCGATGGCGTAGTGGTCGCGGTGGGTGGTGAGGGCGTCCAGGAGGGCGAGGTTGAAGCTCTCCTCGTCGCCCTCGACCAGTTGGGAGAAGAGGACCGCGGGGGGCGGCAGGACGCCCTGGCCGCGGGCCTTCTCGGCGTCCCGCAGTGCCTGGTCCGTGGCCGGCTCGGGATCCTCGCCGCGCAGGTAGGTGTGCAGCGCCCGCCGGTAGGAGGCCGACAGGGAGCGGTCAGGGCCCACCCGCTCCGGCCCCGCCAGCACCAGCGGAGCCAGATGCTCCCGTCGGCCCGTGACCAGCGCGAGGTTCACCGCCCGGTGCCAGGCCCCCGGCCCGGCGTCCTCGTCCCGGCACGCGGGGTAGGTCACGGTGGTGCCGTCGATCGTCACCGGGACCTCGGTGTCGGGCGCCGCCAGCGTCGTACGGAACAGCGCGGCCCCGAGTTCCGCGGCCATCCGCAGGTTCTCCAGCTGGGCGTCGCCCGCGTCCGGCGTGTGCGAGGCGCGGATCTTGAAGAGGAGCTCCTGGTAGGTGACCGCGTACGCCAGCTCGAAGGTGTCGAGGGACTTGCCGGGCATCGGGGTGATCGCGTCCCGGGTGTACCGCTCGAACTGCTCCTCGCTGTCCGGATCCAGAGGCTGCGGAGCGAGGTTCCGCCCGAACTCCACCATCCCCGCCGCCAGCGCGGCCACCGCGTCCGGGCGCCGGTCCCGGCCGTACGGCCCCACCCTGGGCAGCGCGGCCTTGAACCCGGTGACCAGCGCGTCCGGCAGATAGTCGCTGTCGGCGGCCGGCGGCCAGCCCTCGTGCCGGTACGCCAGCGCCGTCAGCGCGATCGGGAGGAGAGGAAGCAGACTGCCGGGGCGCGCTCCGGGCTCCGGGGTCTCGGACAGCGGCCGCAGCAGTCGTACGACCGCCTCCCCGAACCCCTCCCGGTCGCCCGCCGTGAGCGCGCGCAGCGCCCCCAGCCCGATGCCGTACGGCTGCTCGGCGAGCTGCTCGCCGGTCTCCTTCTCCAGGGCCCGGACCCGCTCCAGCGCCGCGTCGAGGGAGGCGAGCTTCTGCTCGCGGGAGGGCGGGTAGGTGACGTCGTCGTCGGCGGTGTCGCCGATGACGTACGCCATGAAGCCGTTGATCAGTTCGGCGTCGGGGCGTCCGGAGCGGCCCTGCTGGGGTGCCTCGCGGGCGAAGTGGAAGGCCTCGCCGTGCCATTGGGTCTTCTCGACGAGGATCGCCAGGCAGAAGGCGTCCAGCCACTTCGCCGCCGTGACCGGCTCCGGGGTGCCGCCGGGCTCGCGGTCGTAGACCAGGCCCCAGTTCGGGTAGGTGAGGAAGACCTCGAAGTGGTCGCGCGGGAAGTACGCCGCGTAGGCCACCGCACCGGCGGCCGCCTCGGCCGCGTCCTCCAGGACCGCCTTCGCCTCGGGCGAGCGGAGATCGGGCGTCCGCACCGAGAGCGCGCCGAGGTACTCGACGAACTCCTGGGCGATCAGCCACCACTCCCACGCCGTCACCGGGCCGGCCTTCGACAGCGAGTGGACCTGCGAACCGATCCTGTTCGCGAAGTCCTCCCGCACCGCCGAGACGGCTGCCTCACCGACCCGATGCCTCTCGATACGCACCAATGTCCTACTCCCCCGTCAGCCCTTCTTGATCTGCACAACCAGCGTAGATCGGGGCACTGACAGAGGAGAGGAGCACATCAGGACGCGGTCGGCGTCCAGTCGCCCAGCCAGTCCGCGACCTCCTGGCCTGCGGCCTGCGCGTCGGTCAGCTGGGGCCGGTTGGCGGAGGCCGCACCCGATCCGGCGCCGGTGTTCTTGTACTCCGCGAACCGGTCGTCCTTCCAGGAGAAGCCGCTCATGTCGGTCCACGGCGTGGACTTGACCGCGGCGCTCAACGACGTGTTCCGGACGGTCGTCTGCGGGTCGAGGCTCGCGTCACCGCCGGCGTGCCAGGGGCGGCCGAGGTAGAAGCTCGCGGACGAGACGTCCCCGTTCACGGTCGAGTTGGCGATGAGGATGCCCTTGCGGCCCGCGGCGGTGCTGGGCGCGGTGACATACCCGGCCGAGGTGCCGTTCCAGCGCTTCTTCAGCGTGATGACGGACTTGTCGATCACCGCGGTCGCCCGCCCGAAGATGAAGTCGACGTTGCCGACGACGTAGGAGTTCTTCATGTAGACGCGGCCCAGCTTGTCCTTGGACGCCGTGTCCACCAGCAGCGTGTCCTGGTCGCCGCTGACGATGACCCCGTCGAGGAACACCTTGTCGGCGGCGGTCCGCAGGGCGACCGCCTGGCCCGCGATGTCCTGGTGGGCGGCCTCGTCGAAGTCGTTGGAGATCGTCAGGTTGCGGGCCTGGAAGTCGTCGGCCTCGACGGCGACGGTGGCGCTGCCGCCCGTGCCGTACGTCCCCGACCCGTCGGGCTTCGGCGTGCCGGACGCGTTGTTGTAGACGATCACCGTGTCGTTACGGCTGCCGCCGGACCCCTGGATGGTGACGTGCGGCTTGTTGGAGGGCACCTTGACGAGTTCGCGGTACGTCCCCGGCTTGACCGAGATCACCACACGGGAGGGGTTGTTCGCCGGTACGGCGTTCACCGCGGCCTGCACGGTGGAGTACTGCCCGCTGCCGTCCTTGGCGACGGTGAGCGTGGTGGCCGCCGCCGCTTTGGTGGTGGCCGTCGTACCGATGGAACTGCGCGGCCCGGCACCGGACTTGAGGAGGGAGGGCACATTGGCGGTGGCGTCGAGGGTGTACGCGTAGTACGTCTTCGGGTCGAAGGCCGTGCCCCCGCTCTCGTTGCGCCCGCTCGTCCCGACGAACGTGTTGCCCTTCTGGACGACGGTCGCGGTGCTGTCCTTGATGACGGGGTTCTTGACGCCCTGGAACCAGGAGTTCTCCAGGACCATCTTCGTCGCGCCGCGCGAGTAGTTGCCGTAGGACGAGTTGATGTCCGTCCCGGCGACGTCCTCCAGGAAGTTGTTGTACAGGTGCGCGTGGGCGGCGTTGTCCGTCGACGGGTTGCGCTGCTCGGTCTCGCGGATCCAGTTGTGGTGGATGGTGATGTCGGTGACGACGTTCTCCGTCCAGCCGATGCCGAAGGCCTTGTTGTCCTGGCTGAGTTTGTTCCAGGAGACCGTCACGTAGGTGCTGTCCTTGCGGACGTCGATGAGCCCGTCGGCCATGTGGCGGAGGTCGTTGTGGTCGATCCACACGTGATGGGCGCCGTCCATCTGGATGGCGTCGAAGTCGTGGTCCTTGTCGTTCCACACGCCCTGGTACGCGTCCCGGATGGTGAGGTTCCGGATGATCACGTTGTGCACCCCGGCCCCGAGGAAGAAGCCGCCGCCGACGATGTGCCCGGAGGTCCCGGACCCGACGATGGTCTTGTCGCTCTGGACCTTGATCTCCTTCCCGACCGGGTTCATGTTGATGGTGGCCGCGACGACGATGACGTACGGCTCGCTCGCCGTCGCGTACTTCTCCAGTTCGGCGAGCGTCCTCACGGTGACGATCTGGCCGTCCCGGCCGCCGTAAGTCCCGTTCTGCCCGAGGGCGTTGACGGAGGCGAAGCCGTCCGCGGTGGCGGTGGCCCACGCGGGGGCGGCGGTGGTGGCGGCGGAGGCCTTGGGCTGGGAGCCGGGGAGGAAGCCGTAGCCGAGTCCTCCGGCGGCCGTCAGAGCGAGCGGAACACCGAGGGCGAGAGCGGTGGTTCGGCGTCGTCGATGCTGGGCCATGGGGTCATCCGTTCCGTGCGGGGGGTAGGGACCGCAGTGCAGTCGCCGCCCCCGCACGGAAGGTTGCCGCCCGAACCGGCCTACTTCGCGCAGGTCTTCGGGTCGAGGTTCTCCTGCCACTTGTCCTCACGGCCGTCCGGCTGACCGTTCGGCAGGAGCTTGTCGGAGACGCCGTCGATGTAGTAGCCGTACGAGTAGATCGTCTTCCAACTCGCGTCCCGGCCACGCCAGGTGTGCGTGGTGACCTCGCCGTCGCCCTTGTTCCACTGGTAGTCCTCGACGTAGAACACCGGGTTCACGCGGACCACCCGCTGATACGGCGTCCAGGTGGTCGCCACCTGGGTGCACGGCGGTATCGACTTCTCGCTGCGCCGCTCGAAGGACGAGCTCTTCTCCCAGCCCCACTCGTAGCCGGCACTGCCGCCCACGGTGCCGGAGAAGATGCTCTTGGCCAGCGAGAGGCTGATGGTGGCGCCGACGCTCTTCTTGGCGAACGTCTTGGTGCTGTACCCGCTGACGAAGGTCACCTTGTCCTCGGTGGTGCCGTGGTTGCCGGTCCACTCGGAGGTACGGACGGGCTCGCCCTTCACCGACCAGGTCGAGGCCTGCGCGTACCCGCACCAGCCGCGGAACAGCTCCCACGGCCCGGCGGGCACCCACAGCCCGACCACGTCCCGCAGGTACTCGTCCCGGGTCTTGAACTCACCGGTGTCGACGTTGAGCGCGCCGTAGACCCCGGTCAGGCTGCCCTCCTGACCGCACAGCCGGTCCAGCATCACATCGGTGTTCCCGGGATCGACGCCCCGGACGTTCTGCGCCCCGGCCGGGCCGGCGGCCTGCGCGGTGCCCGAGCCGGCCAGCAGGCCGGTGACGGCGAGGGCCACGGACGCGGCGGCGAGGGCGCTCTTCTTCAGAGTCGATGTACGAAACGAACGCATGGGGGGTTCTTCACTCCTGAGTGCTGAGGACAGATGCGTGGGGCACCTGTTCGATGACTCAGGAAGCTGGCAGAGAACCCGTGAGTAGGGTCGAGAACGCGGGAGGGTTGACAGGACATCGACAGCAAGGCGTTCACCGTACGGCGGCGGGAGCCTCCGGCGGCGGAGTCGGCGCCCCCGGCAGTCGTACGGTCGCGATCGTGCCGCCGCCGTCCGCGTGGCCCAGCGTCACCTGGCCGCCGGCCTGTTCGACCGTGCGGGCGACGATGGAGAGGCCGAGGCCGGAGCCGGGGAGGGCGCGGGCGCTGGGGGAGCGCCAGAAGCGGTCGAAGACGTGCGGGAGTTCGTCGGCGGGGATGCCGGGGCCGTGGTCGCGGACGGTCAGGACACCGTCGCTGAGCTGCACCTCGACCGTGCCGGCCGCGGGGCTGAACTTCACCGCGTTGTCGAGGATGTTGACCACCGCGCGCTCCAGCGCGGCCGGTTCGGCTCGCGTGTACCAGGGCTCCAGCGAGGCGTTGATGGTCAGCTCCGGTCCGCGCAGACGGGCCCTGCGCAGGGCCGCCTCGACGGTGTCCTCAAGGGACACCACCTGCACGCGTTCGCCGCGCTGGCCCTCGGACCTCGACAGCTCCTGCAAGTCGCCTATGAGGGCGGCCAGTTCGGTCATCTGCGCCTTCACGGAGGCGAGCAGCGCCTTGCGGTCGGCCTCGGGGATGGGGCGGCCGGTCTCCTCGCTGCGGGTGAGGAGCTCGATGTTGGTGCGCAGGGAGGTGAGAGGGGTACGGAGTTCATGGCCGGCGTCGGCGATCAGCTGCTGCTGGAGCTCGCGGGAGTTGGCGAGGGAGGTCGTCATCGAGTTGAAGGAGCGGGAGAGCCGGGCGACCTCGTCCTCGGCGTCCTCCTCGACGGGGATGCGGATGTTCAGGTCTTCGGTGCGCGCCACCTGCTCGACGGCCTCGGTCAGCTTGTCCACGGGACGGAGACCGGCACGGGCCACGGCGAGACCGGCGGCACCTGCGCCGAGCACCCCGACTCCGGAGACGAGGAGGAGGATGAGGGCGAGTTCGTTGAGGGTGGACTGGGTGCCCTTGAGGGGGACCGCGAGTTGCAGGGCGACCCCCTGCGAGTCGTTCTGGTCCACGCCCAGGTACAGGGTCAGCACGCGTACGGCGTTGCCGTCGGTGTCGGCGCCGGTGCGGAAGTAGATCACGTTGCTCTTCGCGCCGTCGATGACGCCCTTGTCGCTGCTGGTGACCTTGACCGTGCCCGGGGAGTTCGGGTCGACGCAGGGAGCGCCCTCCGTCTTGATCGCCTGGACGTAGTCGTTCCGGCCGAGCCCGTCCTGGGTGTTCTTCTGCGGGGTCTGCGTGCACCTCTGGAGGAGCGCCTGGACCGTACCGGGCCGCCGCGCCATGTCCTTCAGATCGCCGTCGGCCTGGTCGTACAGCTTCCCCTGCACGATGAACCAGCACGTCACCGACACCGCCGCCACCGCGAACGCCACCGCTGCCGCCACCAGCAGCGCCAGCCGCGACCGGATCGGCAGTGACCGGTAACGCCGTAGGACCCTCTTCACTCCGCCCCACCCTGCCGCAGCACATACCCCACACCGCGCACGGTGTGCACGAGCCGAGGCTCGCCGCCCGCCTCCGTCTTGCGGCGCAGATACATCACGTACACGTCCAGCGAGTTGGAGGAGGGTTCGAAGTCGAAGCCCCACACCGCCTTCAGGATCTGCTCGCGGGTGAGGACCTGGCGCGGGTGGGCCATGAACATCTCCAGGAGCGTGAACTCCGTGCGGGTCAGTTCCACCGGCCGCCCCGCCCGGGTCACCTCACGCGTCGCGAGATCCATCCGCAGGTCCGCGAAGGTGAGTGCCTCGTCGTCCTCGACGGCACCCGCCCCGGCCGCCGCCGCGTACGAGCTGCGCCGCAGCAGCGCCCGGACCCGGGCGAACAGCTCGTCCAGCTCGAACGGTTTGACGAGGTAGTCGTCGGCGCCCGCGTCGAGCCCGGTGACCCGGTCGCCGACCGTGTCGCGGGCCGTCAGCATCAGGATCGGCGTGGTGTCGCCCGCGCCGCGGATGCGCCGGGCGGCGGTGAGGCCGTCCATGCGGGGCATCTGGATGTCGAGGACGACCAGGTCGGGCTGGTACGCGGTCGCCTTGTCGAGGGCGTCGGCGCCGTCCACGGCGACCTCGGTGTCGTAGCCCTCGAAGGCGAGGCTGCGCTGGAGTGCTTCGCGCACCGCGGGCTCGTCGTCGACGATCAGGATGCGCTGGGGGTCACGGTCGCCTTCGGCGGGGCTCATGGCTGGGGATTCCTCGGGTGCGGGGGACGACAGGGAGCTGAAGGTAGTGAACGCTTTCAGCCTCGCATGGTTCCCGGTCGGCGCGTCAGGAGCAGGGGTTCAGCCGCGTGCGGCGCTACGGCGGCGGCCGCGGGCCCCCGCGGTCACGCCCCGCCGGGCCACCGCCACGGACGCCACCTCGGGCGCCCGCGTCACCGGCGGGTGCAGTGCGTACGCCACCTCAAGAGCCAGGGCGAACCCGGCCGCGTCGGTGCCGGCCACCGTGTGCGAAACCTGCTTGATCATGACGTACTCCTACGAGGGTCAGGGGGAGGTCAGCTGTCGGCGCCGCCGGCCCGCAGCGTGGCCAGGTCGGACTTGACGGTGTTGATCGGGATGGAGAAGCCGAGGCCCGCGCTGCCGGCCGTCGACGAGTCCGAACTGGCGGAGTACATCGCCGAGTTGATGCCGATGATGTTGCCGTTCATGTCGATCAGCGCGCCGCCGGAGTTGCCCGGGTTGAGCGAGGCGTCGGTCTGGATCGCCTTGTACGTCGTCGTCGAGGAGCCGGTGTCGCCGTTGAACTGCTGGCCGCCGAACTCGAACGGCCACTGGCCCATGCCGCCGCCCTGGTTCTGCCCCTGGCCCTCGTCCGTCGAGACGGTGACGTCACGGTTCAGGGCCGAGACGATGCCGCTGGTGACGGTGCCGGTCAGGCCCTCGGGGGAGCCGATCGCCACGACCTGGTCGCCGACCTGGACGCCGTCGGAGTTGCCGAGCGTGGCCGTCCTCAGGCCGGAGGCGTTCTCCAGCTTGATCAGGGCCAGGTCCTTCTTGCTGTCGGTGCCGACGACCTTCGCGGTGTAGGTCTTGCCGTCGCTGGTGCTCACCTTGATGGTGGAGGCGCCGGAGATGACGTGGTTGTTGGTGATGATCTCGCCGTCGCTGGTGATGATCACGCCGGAACCGGTGGACTCGCCGGCGTTCGAGGTGGCGTTGATCTCGACGATGCTCGGGCTGACCGCGGCGGCCACCCCGGCGACCGTGCCCTTGGCGGAGGACGGCACCACGTTGGTGCTGGTGCTGCTGGAGGCGACCGTGTCGTTGCCGGTCAGCTCCTGGATGCCGTAGGCGGTGCCGCCTCCTATGGCCGCGGCGACGATCGCGACGGCGGCGAGAAGGGCGAGGGGGCCGCGGGTGCGCTTCTTCGGCGCGGGGGCCGCGGGCTCGGCGGGGGGTGCGGTGAGGAGAGCGGTTCCGCCGCCGTTGCCGTCGCCGCCGGAGGTGAAGGCGGCGGGCTGGGGCTGCGGCTGAGCCTGCCGGCCCGGCCACACGGTGGTGGGCTCGACGACCGGCGGCTGCGCCGGCGGGGGCGGCCACTCGGGGTTCACGGGCGACGAAGCGTGCTGCTGCTGGGCGCCCTGGTAGGGGTTCTCGTACTGCTCGTACTCGCCGTCGCGGCGGAAGCTCTCGGTCATGTGAAAGAGCTTGTCGCGCAACCATGAGAGCTCCCTGAGCGCTCCCTGAGAAGCCCGCCAGAACCTCGTATGCCCGATATAAAGCCGCCGCTGGCCTCCGGCCAGGAGCTCTCAGACGCCCTTAAGGGAACCGGTCCGAGAGGTCACTCACACCCGCAGGACCGCCGTACGACCAGCTTCGAGGGGAACACCTTCAGCCGCTCCTTGCGGGACCCCGTCACCCGCACGCCGTCGTCCAGTACGAGATCCACGGCGGCCCGGGCCATCGCCGAGCGGTCCGACGCGATCGTGGTCATCGGCGGGTCCGCCAGCGCCGCTTCCTTGATGTCGTCGAAGCCGACGACACCCAGCTCCCCCGGCACGTCGATGCGCAGCTCACGCGCGGCCCGCAGCACGCCGATCGCCTGGTCGTCGGTGGAGCAGAAGATCGCGGGCGGGCGATCGGGCCCGGAGAGCACCCCGAGCGCCACCTGATACGCGTCGTAGCGGTTGTACGGCGCCTCGAAGAGCCGTCCCTCGGTGGGGAGCCCGGCCTCGTTCATGGCCCGCCGCCAGCCCTCGACGTGGTCGGAGACCGGGTCACCGACGGCGGGGGTGTCGGCGGTGCCGCCCATACAGGCGACGTACGCGTACCCGTGCCCCAGCAGATGGTCCACGGCGGTCTTCGCGCCGGTGAGGTCGTCGAGGACGACGGCGACGTCGTCCATCGCCTCCGGCCGCTCATGCAGCAGTACGACCCGGGCGTCCCACGCCTCGATCTCGGCGGCGGCGTTGTCGTTCAGTGCGTGCGAGACCAGGATCAGCCCGGAGACCCGCATTCCCAGGAACGCCCGCAGATAGTGGACCTCGCGCTCGCCGATGTAGTCGGAGTTCCCGACGAGCACCATCTTCCCGCGCTCGGACGCGGCCTGTTCGACCGCGTGCGCCATCTCCGCGAAGAACGGCTGGCGCGCGTCCGGCACGATCAGGCCTATGAGATCCGTGCGCCGGGACGCCATCGCCTGGGCGACCCGGTCGGGCCGGTACCCCAGCTCCTTGATCGCGGCGAGGACACGCTCGCGCGTGGCCGGGGCGACCGGCCGGGGTCCGTTGTTGATGACATAGCTCACTACGGCGGTGGACGTTCCCGCCAGCCGCGCCACATCATCCCTGGTTACCTTGGCCACGCGCGGAGTCTACGCGGATGGACCCACTCTGGGCAGGGCGTGAAGGAGGCACTGTGCCCCCGCGAACGGCTACCGGGAAGTACGCCGCGCGGGAGCCATGCCCAGGCGGAGAGCCCGCTATGCCTCGGCCGCTACCTCGGAGGCGTCCAGGGCGGCGCTCTCGTCCGCATCCTCCGTGTTTGCCGGGCCGGAAGCGTCGGTCAGGGCGCCCTTGGCCTTGGCGTCCTCGCCCGCAGCGACGCTGCCCTTCTCGGGCGTAACAAATCGATAACCGACGTTCCGGACGGTCCCGATCAGCGACTCGTGCTCGGGTCCGAGCTTCGCGCGCAGCCGTCGTACGTGGACGTCGACCGTCCGGGTGCCGCCGAAGTAGTCGTAGCCCCAGACCTCCTGCAGCAGCTGCGCGCGCGTGAAGACGCGGCCCGGGTGCTGGGCGAGGTACTTCAGCAGCTCGAACTCCTTGAAGGTGAGGTCGAGGACCCGGCCCTTGAGCTTCGCGGAGTAGGTCGCCTCGTCGACCGACAGGTCGCCGTTGCGGATCTCCATGGGGGAGTCGTCGTTGACGATCTGCTGGCGGCCCATGGCGAGACGCAGCCGCGCCTCGACCTCGGCCGGGCCGGCGGTGTCCAGAAGAACGTCGTCGATGCCCCAGTCGGCGGTGACGGCGGCGAGGCCGCCTTCGGTCACGACCAGGATGAGCGGACAGCCGGGGCCGGTGGAGCGCAGCAGCTGGCACAGGCTGCGCACCTGGGGCAGGTCACGGCGGCCGTCGATGAGGATGACGTCGGCACCGGGGGTGTCGACGAGAGCGGGGCCCTCCGCCGGAGCCACACGCACGTTGTGCAGCAGCAGGCCGAGGGCCGGCAGCACCTCCGTCGACGGCTGGAGGGCGTTGGTCAGGAGCAGCAGAGAACTCATATGTCTGGTTCCTCCTCGGTCCCGCGAGGGTCGTAGCTTTCGTATACGGGAGTATCCGAAAGCACAAAAGGACCCGGGGGCTGCGTTGCCCGAGTCCTCTTCCGACGAGAATAGCCCACATGAGCATTGATCCGGCAGGTCGTGTGGCGCGTTCCACGGCTCGTCCGCACTCTGAGACGCGCAGACATGCACCTATACGGACGTTTCTGCACACCGACGACGGCGTGACGATCGATTCCGTATACGATCCGCCCTCCTTCGTATACGACACATCCGCGCCACCCTCCCGTATCCCGGTGTTCGTGATCGCGCACGGATTCACCGGCGATGTGGATCGCCCGCACGTTCGGAGGGTGGCGGAGGCGTTCGCGCGGTACGGCGCCGTGGTCACCTTCTCCTTCCGCGGCCACGGAGCCTCCGGCGGGCGCTCGACGGTCGGCGACCGCGAGGTACTCGATCTGGCCGCGGCGGTGGCGTGGGCGCGCGAACTCGGCCACACGCGCGTGGCGACCGTCGGCTTCTCCATGGGCGGTTCGGTGGTGCTGCGGCACGCGGCCCTGTACCGGCAGGAGCACGCCGGCCGCACCCAGGCGCACTCGGACGCGGTCGTCTCGGTCAGTGCACCGGCCCGTTGGTACTACCGCGGCACCGCCCCCATGCGAAGGGTCCACTGGCTGATCACCCGCCCCGAGGGCCGCCTGGTGGGCCGCTACGGCTTCCGCACCCGCATCCACCACCGTGACTGGGACCCCGTCCCCCTCTCCCCGGTGGAGGCGGTCCCGAAGATCGCCCCCACGCCCCTCCTCATCGTCCACGGCGACCGCGACGGCTACTTCCCCCTCGACCACCCGCGCATGCTCGCGCAGGCCGCCGGCGACCACGCCGACCTGTGGATCGAGCCGATGGGCCACGCCGAACACGCGGCCGACGACGAGCTGCTGGGCCGTATCGGGGACTGGGCTGTCACAGCGGGCGGCTAGCCTGGGCCCCGTACAACCACCGATCGATTGAGGAAGCGGATGCCAAAGGTCACGGTGCGCTACTGGGCCGCCGCGAAGGCCGCGGCCGGTCTCGCCGAGGAGCCGTTCGACGCGGCCACGCTCGCCGAGGCGCTGGACGCCGCACGCGAGCGACACCCCGGTGAACTGGTGCGCGTCCTGCGGCGATGCTCGTTCCTCGTCGACGGTGACCCCGTGGGCACCCGCGGACATGAGACGGTACGGCTGGCCGACGGCGGCACGGTCGAGGTGCTCCCGCCGTTCGCAGGAGGGTGACGATGACGAACCAGCCGTACGAGGGCTACGACCAGTACCCGCAGCAGGGCTGGCCGGCCCACGCCCAGCAGGGCTACGAGGACCCGCAGGCCGCCCAGCAGCACACGCAGCAGTGGCGGGGCCAGACCTGGGAGACCCAGGTCCACGCACCGCTCGCGGACGCCCCGCAGACGGCGTACCTGCCGCAGCAGTCGTACGAGGCGGAGCCCCAGGGATACGGCGCGGCGCAGCCGACCCCCGCTGACCACTCCGCCTACGGCTCCGCGGCCGGGGCCCCCGGCCAGGGTGCCTATGGACCCGCGCCGACGGCTCCCGGTTCCGCCTCCTCCGACTACGGCCGCGCCACCCTCGCCGGCAACGCCCGCGTCACCGACGCCCAGCGGGCCCGTCTCGAAGGCCGGTCCCCGATCATCGAGCCCGGTGTCCAGCCCGCGGCGCTCACCGCGCTGCTCGGGCTGCTGCTCTCCGGAACGGCGGCCGTCGGGTCGTACGCCCTCCTCGTACCCCTGGTCGTCCTGCAGGCCGTCACCGCGGCCGGCTGGTTCCGGCTGAACGGCATGTGGCCCGCCCGTCAGGGCATCGCGCTGGCGTTCCTCGGGGCGCTGGTGTCGGACGCGGCACTGCTGGCGGCGGGCCGGTCCAACGCGCCCGCCGCGATCCTCGGGACCCTCGGCGTCTGGGTCCTGCTCAGCCTGGTGCTCCAGCTCCGCTCGCACGCCGACCCCGACGAGCGGATGTACGGCCTGATGGCCACCGTCGCCTCGGCGGCGCTCGCGATCGTCGCGACCGGCTATCTCGCGGCCGACCCCGACGCGGTCTCCGTCGGCGCGGCCGCGGTGGCCGTCGCCGTCCTGGCCCGCGCGCTGCCGCTGCCGACCCCGGCCTCCGTGGTCGTCTCGCTGCTCGCCGCGGCGGGCGCGGGCATCGCGGTGGGCGGGATCACGGGCCTCGGCGCGAAGGGCGCCCTGCTCGGCGCGGGCGCCGCGGTCTGCGCCCTGATCGGCCACCGTGTCGCGAGCTACGACTACCCCTCCCGCTTCGTCCACTTCACAGCGGGCGTGGCCCTGCCGCTGGCCGCGGCGGCTCCGGCGGTGTATGTGCTGGGGCGGGCGATCGGCTAGCCCGCCGGGGCGGTCTCGGTCCACAGGCAGACGACCGCCCGCGTGGTCTCGGCCGCCAGGAGGGCGAGGCCGTTCAGGCCGATGGGGTCTGGGGCCCAGCCCCAGTTACGGGCACCCCGGCGCCGGGCCGCTTCCCGGAGGGTCAGCGCCGCCTCTTCCCGTCCAGCTCGTCCCACCACTCGTCGGACTTCGGGTCGCCGGAGGGGTCGTCCCACCACCGGTCGTCGGGCCCGCGCCGGTTGGCCACTATCGCGGCGAGCGGCGGGATCACCATCGCCACCACGCACATCCCCACGGCCACCGGCATCGACCAGAGCCGTACGACACCCCAGGCCAGGACGAACAGCCCGACGCAGGTGCCCATCATGGCGAAGTAGACATGACGCCGTCGTGCCAACATACGTCCAGCGTAGGCCGGAGAAGGCCGGAGGGCCGTACCCCAAGGGGTACGGCCCTTCAGTCGGTCGGACAGATGCCTCAGACCGCGATCGCGACCTCGGCGAGCCCGCCCTGCTGCGCGACGACCGTACGGTCGGCGGTGCCGCCCGGAACCAGGGCGCGGACGGTCCAGGTGCCCTCGGCCGCGTAGAAGCGGAACTGGCCCGTCGCGGAGGTCGGGACCTCCGCCGTGAACTCGCCGGTCGAGTCCAGGAGGCGGACGTAGCCCACCACAGGCTCGCCGTCACGCGTCACCTGACCCTGGATGGTCGTCTCACCGGGCTTGATCGTCGAGGCGTCCGGGCCGCCGGCCTTCGCTCCACACATGTCTTTCTCCAAAGAGGGGTCTGACCGGAAGGAAGGCCGGTCGGGTTGGACGGGGTGTCTTACTTGTTGGCGCCGAGCTCGATCGGAACGCCGACGAGGGAGCCGTACTCGGTCCAGGAGCCGTCGTAGTTCTTGACGTTCTCGACACCGAGCAGCTCGTGCAGCACGAACCAGGTCAGGGCCGAGCGCTCACCGATACGGCAGTACGCGATGGTGTCCTTGGCGAGGTCGACCTGCTCCTCGGCGTAGAGCTCCTTGAGCTCCTCGTCCGACTTGAAGGTGCCGTCGTCGTTGGCGTTCTTCGACCACGGGATGTTGCGGGCGCTCGGGACGTGACCCGGACGCTGCGACTGCTCCTGCGGCAGGTGGGCGGGGGCGAGGAGCTTCCCGCTGAACTCGTCGGGGGACCGGACGTCGACGAGGTTCTGCGAACCGATGGCCGCCACGACGTCGTCGCGGAAGGCGCGGATGGACTTGTCCTGCGGCTTGGCCTGGTAGGAGGTCTCGGCGCGCTCGGGCACCTCCTCGACCAGCTCGCGGGCGTCCAGCTCCCACTTCTTGCGGCCGCCGTCCAGAAGCTTGACGTTCTCGTGGCCGTAGAGCTTGAAGTACCAGTAGGCGTAGGACGCGAACCAGTTGTTGTTGCCGCCGTAGAGGACCACCAGCGTGTCGTTGGCGATGCCCTTCGCCGACAGGAGCTTCTCGAAGCCCTCCTGGTCGATGAAGTCACGGCGAACCGGGTCCTGCAGGTCCTTGGTCCAGTCGATCCGAATGGCATTGCGAATGTGGTTCTTCTCGTAGGCGGACGTGTCTTCGTCCACCTCCACGATCGCGATGTCGGCGTTGTCGAGGTTGGCCTCGACCCAGTCGGCGTCGACCAGGACGTCGCTGCGGCTCATGCTCTTTCTCCTCCGGGGCAGTTGCGGCGGGGCGTGCGGAAGGGTGCGCGGGGCGCACGGATGCCCGAGGGTGCCGAGGCACCGGGGCAGGGGGATGCGGAGGTCGATGCCGTCCGCTCAGAAGGGGCGACAGAGCATGGCGGCGACGCGGCACAGGTCTACTGCCCGCCGCTTCGTGAGATCCGCCTGTCGCTTCATGCCGTCGATCGTAGGGACGGACATACCGGCATGTCACCGGTGTGTCGCATGCTGAGATGCGATCGTCCGGAATGTGGGACCAGAGAGCCGCCCGGGCTGGGCTCCCACGGTTCCCGGGCGGATGTAGCCGTCATCACATCTACGGTACGGACGTCGCCGTCTCGCCTGTCGGACGTAGGACGTCCCGCCCGACGCTCGTCCTACCCGGCCAGCTTCACGTTCGAACCCCGCACCGTGATGTCCACACCATCCGCACCCGCCTCGACCTTGTCGAGCTTGATGCCGCCCGGCAGGCCCTCGATCTTCTGGTCGAAGTCCGTGATCGAACGGACGTCGGAGTCGGCGAGGGTGATGGTGCCGAAGCTGGGGATCGAGTCGGCGCGCACCCGGACGGTGTCCCCGTCGACGACGGAGACGGTGCCGAGCACCGTGACGGGCTCCTTGAGGGCGCTCACCTCGATGTCCACCTTGATCTTGCCGTTGCCGCCGTCGGAGAGGCCGACCACCTTGGCGGTGATGCCCAGCGGAAGCTGGGTCTCCTCGGACTTGGCGGCCTTGAGCAGCTGGTCGTAGGTGACGGTGGCCGTACCGGCGGCGGTGTTCGCGGTGGCGGAGCTGTAGTCGCCGGAGAACGCGACGCCCTTCATGTCCGCCTTGAGGTCGTCGATGCGGATGCTGCCGCCGCTGGTGCCGGTGTCCGCGTCGTAGCTGTCCATCCCGACCTCGACGTTGTCGAGCTCGCCGCCGGCGACCTGGGTCAGGAACGGGAAGCCCTTGATGTCCACGCTCGGCGTCGTGGCCAGCCCTTCCTGCGTCTTCAGCCGGTCCGCGACCTCGCCCTCCGCGAAGTGGACCGCCAGGCGGTCGGCGGCGACGAACAGCCCGCCGAGAATCACGGTGATGATCAGAAGTATTCGCAGGGCGCGCATGCGGTGGGTCCCCCAGAGCGGCGGTCGTGTTGACGGACGGGTGGCCGTCGAGCGTGAGAGTAGTCCCGCCGGGTAAGCGGTCCGCGAATTTGTCGATCACCTGTGACAGGCCGTGGGCCCGCCCGGTGGACGATTCAGTAGACCAGCGCCTGCGTCTCGTCGGCGAGCGCCTCCTGTACGAACACCTGTGCCCCCGCGATCCGTACGCCCTCGATGACGTCCTTCTCGGTGATGTCCCGGCGGGCCGCGCACTGTGTGCACAGGGTGAGCCGCCCGCCCGCGAGGATCGAGTCCAGCAGGTCGGGCAGCGGGGCCGCGTGCGGCAGCTCGAACTCGGCGGCCCGCCCCGGCAGCGCGAACCACGCCGACTCCCCGGTCAGCCACAGCGACACATCCACCCCGCTGGCCACGGCCACCGCCGCCACGGTGAACGCCTGGGAACAGCGCTCGGGGGCATCGGCCCCGGCGGTCACCTTGATCACGAGCTTCTTCGCCATACGGGCAGCGTAGGTGCTGCCGCAGGGCTTCACTGATGCCGCCCGGGCCGTGTTCGTTGCGGATGTGGCCGGATCGTGATCAACCTCCAGCGCAACTCTGGGGGTTGAGCAGGAGTCTCCTGTGGAGCGCGCATACGGAATGCGCGCTTCACCTCTTGTGGGGGACGCGTTGGAAGTACCCGAGGTACCCGAAGTACCCGTAGCGAGATCCGGTCGGCGCCGCCGGGGTCGTACGACACTGCTGATCGCCGCCGCGGCCGTACTCGGGGTCGTCGCCGGAAGCTGTACCGGCTATCTGATCCAGGCCGACCGGGAGCCGACGAAGCTGCCCTCGCTCTCCCAGCCGACCCTCGCCCAGGCCAAGGGCCCGGCGCCCGACCCGCTGTCCGCCTCCCAGGACCGCCGGGTGAAGACCGACGGCGACCTGCGCAAGCTGCTGCTGAAGAAGCCGTCCGGGGCCAAGGCGGCCGACTGGGCGAGCGGTGACGGCTGGATGACGCTGGCCGAGATGGCGGAGACGTACGACAAGCCGGCCGGAGCGTTCAGTGACCTCGTCGCCGAGGAGTTCCGCCGCGCGGCTGACACGGGCTGGCAGGTCGGCGGCACCTACAACGTCGAGATCCGCCTCGCCCAGTACCGGCAGGAGGAGGAGCTGCAGGCCTCCGACCTGGCCGACAGTGAGAACTACTACGAGGACTCCGAGTCCGGCACCAAGAGCTGGCCGGTTCCGGGCAGCGACAACGGCATGGTGTACGTCCACACCAAGCCGGACACCAAGCCCGGTTATCTGCCGCAGTACAACGCCACGGCCGTCGCCTGGCGTGGGGACATCGTCATGAAGATCTTCGTCTGGGACACCAGGCCCATCCCGAAGGCGAAGATCATGGACCTGGCCGAGCGGCAGGTGAAGAAGCTGTGAGCGAGATCGAGAACCAGCGGGTGGGAGAGGTCGGTCCCGCCGAGCTCACGGCGTCCACCGAGCCCGTCGAGCCCCTGGCGCCCGCGAAGAAGCCGGTCCCTCGGGGCCGTGTCGCCGCGGTGGTCGGGTCGGTGGTGCTGGCCGTGGCGGTCGTCGCGGGGGTCGGCTACACCGTGGTCACCGTTGACGGCGCCGACCGTGACGCGGGTGCGCCCGTGTGGAAGTTCCCGAAGAACCAGGCCGCCGGGGAGAAGGCGGCCGCCGCGAAGGGGCTGTCGGCGATGCTCGTGCCGTACGGCGCCGACGGGTGGAGCCGGGGGCCCGACATCGGGGAGTACGGGTACGACGCCGAGCTCAGCGGTGCGAAGGCCACCGCTCTGCGCAAGGAGTCGTTGAGCGGGCTGCCCCGTACCCAGCGCAAGGAGTTGGAGAAGCAGATCGACAAGCAGCGGCTCACGGGGATCGCGATGCGCAGCTACCTGAGCACCGACGAGCTCTCCTCCGTCTACACGGACAGGGCCTCCACGGTGACCATCGAGCTGGTGCAGCTGGACAACAAGGCGGCGGCGCGGGGGATCACGGAGTTCCAGAACGAGTTCCTCGACGCGTTCGACGACGTCCTGCGCGACGGGCCCCGGATCGAGGGCCACAAGGACGCCCGCTGCTTCCTGCCGCCGACGGACAAGGACGAGAAGCTGGACTCGATGTTCTGCTCCGCCCTGCAGGGCAACGTCCTGGTCAGCCTCACCGCGGACAGCGCGAAGCCCATGCAGCAGCACGGGATCGCAATGCTCATGCGCGAACAGCTCGACCGCATCGCGGAGCCGGGGGAGTCGGTATGACCGAGCAGACGGAAGACAAGACCGCCCGGCTCGAAGCGGCGAAGCCGGTCGGTGGGGTCGGTCGGGTTGAGACTCCGGAGCTGGTTGGCGAGGCTGAGCGGGCAGAGTCCTCGGATTCGGTCGGTGGGGTCGGTCGGGTTGAGACTCCGGAGCTGGTTGGCGAGGCCGAGCAGGTAGAGACCTCGGAGCCGGTCCGTGGGGCCAGGCAGGCAGAGACTCCGGAGCCGGTTGGCGAGGCCGAGCAGGTAGAGACCTCGGAGCCGGTCCGTGAGGCCGGGCAGGCAGAGAGCCCGGAGCCCGTCGGCGCGGCCGGGCAGGTGGAGGTGGTGGAGTCGGTCGACAGGGCCGAGCGGCGTCACCAGGGCGAGGCGGCGGAGCGGATCGCCGAGACTGAGCGCGTCGGTCGGCCCGAGCCGGGCGAGCCGCAGGACGGCGGGCCGTCACCCCGGAGCGCCGAAGCCCCGTCAGTCATCCCCGAACCCATAGCCACCCCAGAGCCCGCCCTCACTCCCCGAAACCGCCGTGTCCTACGAGCAACCCTCCGCTGGACCGCCGCCGTCCTCACCTTCGCCGCGTTCGGTGCGGGGACCGCGTACGGCATCGCCGGGATGGAGCGGACGGACGTGCCGGGGCTGGCGACGGTGTCGGACGGGCGGTGGGTGTATCCGACGTTGACGAAGGCGCCGTTGCCCTCGGGCAGTCCGGGGCCGCTCGCCGCCGAGAACAAGGCAGGCAGTCACTACGCCGATCTGCGGGCGCTCGTGCTGCCCGCGCCCGAGGGGGCGACCGTCGACAAGGCGCTCAGCGGAACCGACGGCTGGCTGCCGACCAAGGACCTGCTCTCCGAGTACCCCGACAAGGGAGATCGCGAGGAGCTCGGCAAGACGTTCTCCGAGAACGGTCTGCGGCACATCGCGGCCCGCGGCTGGACCACTCCCGACGGCACGCGCACCAGGATCTACCTGCTCCAGTTCGACACCGCGGCCGTCGTGGACGACCTGTTCGGCAAGGACATCGCCCCCTACGGCAGCCCCGGCTACGCACTGCGCGACGCCCCCGACTCCGTCTCCGACGAGGACTTCCCGGACGCGGCCCGGATCACCGACATCACGGCCTCCGTCTACGTCGAGTCCAAGCCGTACGGCAGGGAACAGACCCGCCACGCCTACCTCGGTGCCGGCGACGTACTCGCCCTGGTCGTCCAGTCCCGCAAGGGCACCGCGAACCCCGTCCCCTTCCACCAGACGGTGGCCCTCCAGGAGCAGCTCCTGGGCTGAGCCCCGGTAGGGGACCTCGCACAGTCCCCCGGGCCCCGGCCGCGTAAGCTGGGGCCCGGCCCGTGTACATGCACCGCACCCCGCTCATCCGAGGAGCACCCCGTGGAGATCTTCTTCGAAGCCCTGCTGGTCCTGGTCTGCGTCGGCGTCCTCGCCTTCTCCTACCTGACCGTGAAGAAGCTGTACCAGGGCCAGCGCTGACCCCCGTCTAGGAACCGCCACTCATGATCGAGATCCCGTCCGACCTCCACAAGGACCTCGTCCCGCTCGCCTTCCTGCTCGGCAACTGGGCCGGCGCGGGCGTGCACGACTTCCCGGGCTCGGAGAAGTGCAACTTCGGCCAGGAGGTGACCTTCCGCCACGACGGCCGGGACTTCCTGGAGTACGAGTCCCACACCTGGGTCCTGGACAACGACGGCAACAAGGTCCGCCCGCTGGAGACCGAACACGGCTTCTGGCGCATCGACGCCGACCGCAAGGTCGAGGTGACGATGGTCCGCGACGACGGCGTGGTCGAGATCTGGTACGGCGAGATGGCCGACCAGAAGCCGCAGATCGACCTGGTGACCGACGCCGTCGCGCGTACGGCCGCCTCGGGGCCGTACTCCGGTGGCAAGCGCCTGTACGGCTACGTCAAGAGCGACCTCATGTGGGTCGGCGAGAAGCAGACCCCCGAGGTCGAGCTGCGGCCCTACATGTCGGCCCACCTGAAGAAGGTCGTGACCCCGGAGGAGGTCGAGCGCTGGGCGAAGGCCCTTCCCGACGATATGCCGGACGACGGGATCGCTTTCTTCAAGTAGTTCCGACAAGTAGTTCTAGACTTCCAGTGTGGTGAGCACCGACTGGAAGAGCGACCTCAGGCAGCGCGGGTACCGGCTGACCCCGCAGCGCCAGCTTGTCCTCGAAGCTGTGGACACCCTGGAGCACGCGACCCCCGACGACATCCTCACGGAAGTGAAGAAGACGGCGTCGGGGGTCAACATCTCGACGGTGTACCGGACCCTTGAGCTCCTGGAGGAGCTCGGGCTCGTCAGCCATGCCCATCTGGGGCACGGGGCGCCGACGTACCACCTCGCCGACCGCCATCACCACATCCACCTGGTCTGCCGCGACTGCGAGAACGTCATCGAGGCGGACGTCAAGGTGGCCGCCGACTTCACCGCGAAGCTCCGCCAGGAGTTCGGCTTCGAGACCGACATGAAGCACTTCGCGATCTTCGGCCGTTGCAGGGACTGCTCCCGCACGTCCCTTGAGCTCAAGAATTCAACTACCGAGTCGTAGGCTTGTGCATATGAAGAGCCCCCTGCTGTCCCTGCCCGGCGCCGTCCCAGCCGAGGGCGTGGACGAAGGCGTAGCCGCGCACTACGGCGATCTGTTCCGCGAACAGCGCGCCCTCGCCGACGGCACCGGATTCGTCGACCTCTCCCACCGCGGGGTCGTCTCCGTCACCGGCGACGACCGCCTCAGCTGGCTGCACCTGCTGCTCACCCAGCACGTCAGCGACCTCCCCACGGGCCAGGCCACCGAGGCGCTGATCCTCTCCGCCCACGGACACATCGAACACGCCCTGTACCTGGTCGACGACGGCACCACCGTCTGGGCCCACGTCGAACCCGGCACCCAGGGCGCGCTGATCGCCTACCTGGAGTCGATGAAGTTCTTCTACCGGGTCGAAGTCGCCGACCGCACCGACGAGTTCGCGGTCGTCCACCTCCCCGCCGGCTCCATCGCCGAGGTGCCGGAGGGAGCCGTCGTACGCGAGACGCCGTACGGCCGTGATCTGTTCCTGCCGCGCGCCGACCTGGAGTCGTTCGCCGGGAAGTCCGGTCCCGCGGCCGGTCTGCTCGCCTACGAGGCGCTGCGTGTCGAGCATCACCGCCCGCGTCTCGGCTTCGAGACCGACCACCGCACCATCCCGCACGAACTGGGCTGGATCGGCACCGCCGTGCACCTCCAGAAGGGCTGCTACCGCGGCCAGGAGACCGTCGCCCGCGTCCAGAACCTGGGCAAGCCGCCCCGTCGCCTGGTCTTCCTGCACCTGGACGGCAGCGAGGTGCACCTGCCGCCGGCCGGCACCGACATCCGGCTCGCGGACGAGGGTGCCGACGGCCGCAAGATCGGTTTCGTGACCACGTCCGTACGGCACCACGAACTCGGTCCGGTGGCGCTCGCCCTGGTCAAGCGGAACGTCCCGGTGGACGCGCGGCTCGTCGCCGACACGACGGCCGCGGCCCAGGAGGTCGTCGTAGAGCCGTAGGTCCCGCCTCTCCGGTCGTGAGCGCCCCGCCCCCCGTACGGGGCGCTCCGCATGTACAGAGTGAGCCCGGCCGGGAAACACCGGGTGCGGTATGCCGTTGACAACCCATAATTTGGCAACGGGCAGCGACCGGGCGGACACGGGGAGCAAGTGTCCGGCGAACTGAGTGGCGAGGGGCCCGGGGGAGGCGCCATGACACCGGAAGAGGAATTCGCCGAGGCGCTGCGCATGCGCAGAAAGGCGGCCGGGCTCTCACTCGGCGGCCTGTCACGGCTCGTCAACTACAGCAAGAGCTACCTCAGCCGGGTGGAGAACGGCAGTCGGCTGCCCACTCCCGCGCTGGCCCGGGAGTGCGACACGGCCCTGCACGCGGAGGGCGAGCTGCTGGGGCTGCTGCCCGACCGGCCCGAGGCACCCGAGCGGCCCGAGCGCCGGCGGCGGGGCAGTCCTGCCCGCGAGACGCATGAGACGCATGAGACGCATGAGACACGTGAGACACGGGCCAGGCGGATCGCCTCCGGCGGTGCCGAGTTCGACCAGCTGATCCGCCGCGGCGACACCCGCCACCTGCTCGGCGACATGTACGAGGCGGGGCGGCTCTACCTCGCGGCGTACCGGGCCGCCGAGGGCGACGACCTGGCCCGGGCCCACGCGGTGGTGCGCTGCGCCCGCCGCTGGTCGGACCCCGGCCAGGTCGACCGGGACCTCCTCGCGCGGATCGACGAGTGCCTGAAGTCGCTGGCCGGCCGCGAGGACCTGCCCGCCGTGGAGTTACGGCTGCGCCTGAGCGCGCACCGCGTCAAGAAGCTCACCATGGGCGTCGGCGACGACACCGCGGTCCCCGGCGCCGAACCGGGCACCAGCGTCGACCGCGCCCGGGGCGTCCTGCGGGAGTTGCGCGAGAGGCTCCCCGCCGTCGGCGCCGAGACCCACTGCGAGGTCCTCACCGAATGCCGCTGGGCGCTCTACGACTTCGCCCCCGCCGGTGAACTCCTCGCGCTGTCGGCCGAGTTACGGGACGTGGCCACCCGCTCCCGCTCGATGTACTTCATGGGCGAGGCCCTGGTCGCCCTCGCCATCGACCAGTTGCGGGTGGGCCGGGTGACCGCTGCGGACGCGACCGTACGACGCCATCGCGAGCACGCCGCCCACCGGCACAGCACCCTCGCGCACTGGCAACAGGGCACGCTGGACGCCCTGATGAACCTGTGGCGGGGTGAGTTCGCCGCCGCCGAGGAGTGGATCCTCGGCGAGTCCAGGACGATCGCGGAGACCATGGAGCGGGAGCAATCGGTGCCCGCCGACACCGTCAGCCAGACCTGTCTGGGCCAGGCGTACTGGCTCCGGCACGAACAGGGCCGGATGGCAGACCTGTTCGGCTCCCCGCTGATGTCCGGCGTCCGGCGCCGCGACTACTTCCCGGTGTGGCGGGCGGGACTCGCCCTCGCCCTGTGCGAGACCGGCCGCCACGAGCAGGCAGCCGACCAGGTGCTCGCCTTCGCCGCCGACACCGGAGGGTTCACCAGGTTCCCGCCGAGCGGCTGGGCCCTGCCCACGGCGGCCGTACTCGCCCAGACGTGCGCCGAGTTGGCGGCGAAGGACGTACGCCTTCAGGAACTCCTGCCGTACGTCCCACCCCTGCGCGCCCTCCTCGACGCGCACCCCGGTGAACTGGTCCTCGCCGGCTGGCCGACCGTCCTGCTGGGCCCGGCCGCGCGCTTCAGCGGACTGCTGGCGCAGGTCGCGGGCGAGCCGGAGGCCGCGCTCGGGCACCTGCGGCGCGCGGTGCGCCTTGCACAGCACTCACCGGCGCAGATGGCGCGGCTGCGGCTGGACGAGGCGCGGGCGCGGGCACGTTCGGACTCCCGGGCGGTACGGGCGGATGCCCGTGGCCTCGCCCGCACCGCTCTGGGGACGGCCGAGGAACTCGGCATGGCGGCCGTGGCGCGGGACTGCCGGGAGTTCCTGCTGGGGGCGCCGACGGATGCGTAGATCCGGCGGAGCTCACATCTCCAGCAGGACCGTGAAGGGCCCGTCGTTCGTCAGGGACACCCGCATCCGCGCGCCGAAGCGGCCGGTGGCCACCGTGGCGCCCAGGGCGCGGAGTTGGGCGACGACCTCCTCGACCAGGGGCTCGGCGACCTCCCCGGGGGCGGCGGCGTTCCAGGTGGGGCGGCGGCCCTTGCGGGCGTCGCCGTACAGGGTGAACTGGCTGATCACGAGCAGCGGGGCGTCGATGTCGCTGCACGACTTCTCGTCGTGCAGCATGCGCACCGACCAGAGTTTGCGGGCCAGTTGGGCCGCCTTCTCCTTGGTGTCCTCATGCGTGACACCGACCAGGACGCACAGCCCCTCGCCGCTGATCTCCCCGACCGTCTCGCCGTCCACGACGACGCTCGCGCCGTCCACCCTCTGCACCACCGCTCGCATGCGCCCATCATGCCGGTCCGGTCGGAAGGGGCCGACCGCGGGTTTGTTTTTGCTCCTTAACCCCCCCATCTGGGGCCGTTCGGGGGCACTCGGTCACATAGCGGCCACTTGGGGTGGCACGATGCTTCCACACGCCGGTCGAGGGGACGGTTGAGGCGCATGAGCACACCGAGTACGGGGCAGCATTTCGGGCCCCTCCGCGAGGCGAGCCCGGGGACACCCCGGCCACCCGTGCAGCGGGCGGGCAGCCCGTTGCTGCCCCCGGAACCGCCCGAGCACGATCTCGCCACGCTGAGCCTGCCCGAACTGCGCACCCTGCGCCGGGACGCCCAGCGGGACGAGGCCGACCTCAGTTATGTCCGACGGCTGCTGCAGGGCCGTATCGACATCCTCCGCGCGGAACTGGCACGCCGGTCGCCGACGGGCGCGGTCGTCGAACACCTCGCGGAGGCGTCGGTGATGGAGCGCCTGTCGGAGATCCTCACCGACGCCCCGGCCCGCCACCGCTCCTCGGCCCGCCATGTCACGCTGGGCACCCCGTACGGCGAGGAGTACCGGCTGCTGGCCGCGGAGATGCTCGCCGAGGTCGAACTCTCGGACCTGGCGGCCCGCACCGACCTGGAGCTGAACACGGCGATGGGCCGGCTCGTGCGGTACGAGCAGCAGGTGTCCGGGCGCCGCCAGCGGTTGCAGCGGACGGCGGACGAGTCCAGCGGGGAGATCGCGCGGCGGTACCGGGAGGGGGAGGCGCAGGTGGAGGACCTGTTGACGTAGGGGGCGCCTGGCGGTTCGGTTCGGCGGGGTCCGTGTGTGGGCCTGTGGGCCTGTCGGCTCGGCGTCGCGAGGGCTTGGCGCGCGGCGGTGGTGGTTCGGTTCGGCGTGGCGGGGTCCGGCCCGCGGTGGTTCGGTTCGGTGCCTGCGGGGGTCCGGCCTTCGGTGGTTCGGTTCGGTGCTGCGCAGGTCCGGCGTTCGGTTCGGCGGGGGCCGTTTGTCGGCTCGGCGTCGCGAGGGCTTGGCGCGCGGTGGTGGGTCGGTTCGGCGTGGCGGGGTCCGGCCCGCGGTGGTTCGGTTCGGTGCTGCGGGGATCCGGCGTTCGCTGGCTCGGCTCGGCGCTGCGGAGGCTCGGCGTTCGGTGGCTCGCTCGGTGCCGTCGCGGCCGCGGTACGGAAAACGACGCGACACCCCGTCCCCACCGACCTACCGTGGCCCCATGAGTGCCCCAGCCGACATCGACGTCCGTCCGATCACCGAGGCCGAGTATCCCGAGTGGCTGCGGGCCGTGCATGCCGGGTTCCTGCGGGAGCCGGTCGTGGCGGAGACCGAGTTGGAGGCCCGGAGAAGTCAGTTCGAGCCCGGCCGGTTCGTCGGGGCCTTCGACGGGGACCGGTGCGTGGCGACCTTCCGCTCCTTCGCGCAGGAGGTGACGGCGGTCGGCGGTGAGTTCGTCGCCGCCGACGGGATCACCGGGGTCACCGTCACGGCCACTCACCGCCGACGCGGCCTGCTCACCCGCATGATGAGCCAGGAACTGGCGGCCGCGAAGGAACGCGGCGACGTCGTGGCCTCGCTGATCGCCGCCGAGTACCGGATATACGGCCGGTACGGCTTCGGGCCCGCGACCTCGGCCGCCGAGTGGACGATCGACATCCCGCGCTCCGGCCTCGACCCCCGTGGGCCGGACCTGTCCGACGGCGGCCGTATCGACCTGGTGGACCCCGACGACGTACGCAAGCTCGGCCCCGAGCTGCACGACCGGGTCCGCCGTGCCACGCCGGGTGTCGTCAGCCGCAGCGACTGGCTGTGGCAGGTCGAGACGGGCGCGGTGCGCGTCGACCCGAAGTGGACCGAGCCGTTCTTCGCGGTGTACCGGGCGGGTGACGGCACGGTCGAGGGGCTGCTGGCGTACGAGGTCGACGACAAGTGGGGCGATGCCAAGCAGCCGATGAACACCGCGAGCGTGCGGTCGATGCTGGCCTCGACCCCGGCCGCCGAGCGCGCCCTGTGGCACCACCTCTGCTCGATCGACTGGGTCAACCAGGTCAGGAGCGGTCCGCGCGCCCCCGACGACCTGCTCCCGCACCTCCTGCCGGACCCGCGTGCCGCCCGGATCACCACCCAGGCCGACTGGCTGTGGGTGCGGGTCCTGGATGTCGTACGGGCTCTGGAGGCGCGGACGTACGAAGGTGAGGGCGCGCTGGTGCTGGAGGTCGTGGACGGCGCCGGACTGGCCGGTGGCCGCTACCGGCTGGAGGTCTCGCCCGACGGCGCCTCCTGTAGGGCGACGACCGCGAGCGCCGATCTCACGCTGGACGTACGGGAGTTGGCGGCGCTGTGGCTCGGTGACGAGTCGGTGGCGCGGCTCGTGTCGCTCGGGCGGGTCCGGGAAGAACGAGTGGGCGCCGGCCGGGGGGCCGACGCCCTGCTGCGTACGTCCGGGCGGCCTTGGTGCCCGGACATGTTCTGAGGCTCCTTCCTGGCGACGACGGCTGACTGTTCATCCGTAGCGGTGCTCTTCAGTTGTGGCTGTGCCGGTGGAGCTCTTCGGTTGTCGGTGTTCAGTTGTGGCTGTGCAGACCGACCGGGCTCCCGGCTCCCCTCCAGGAGGGAGCCCGGTCAGCCGGATCCTGGGCCCGGCGGGCGGGCGTCATCCGGACTGGGTCATCCGGACCGGGTCATCCTGACTGGGCGAGCAGCATCACGAGGATGACCGCTCCGATGCCGCCGATCGCGACGTTCTTGGACTTGACGCCGATGGTCAGCGCGACGAACGCGACGATGCCCATCGCACCCCACTTCCACTGGACGAGAGCCTCGAAGCCGACGGCGAGGGCGGCGATGGCGACGGCGATGAACGGCATGACGGTCCCCCTTCGGGACTTGTGGCCCCTGTCGACCGCTGACTTGGCCAACCTTGTGAAGCTTTGACCATGTTTCTCAAGGTTGCTCAAGTTGGCGACCAACTTCACTGTACTTATCTCCGCTTGGATGCGGCTCATAACCACCTTCCAGTGAACTGCCCAAAGATGGCGGGAAGTTGTAGTGTTTGGCCGTGGACCCCCAACACGCCTCCGTCAATGGGCGGAAGAGGTCACAGCGGCCACAGACGTCACATCAAGAGGTGGCCGACGAGCTCCGCGCCCGGATCCGGTCCGGCAGGCTGCGGGCAGGTCAGCGCATGCCCACACAGGCGAGGCTGGCCGACGAGTTCGGGGTGGAGCGCGGGGTCGTACGCCAGGCGCTGCACGTCCTGCAGGCGGAACACCTGCTCACCAACGTGTCCAAGGGAAGCCCGGCGACCGTAGCCCCCGACCTGGGCGCCGGCCTGGCGCTCCACGGCCCCGGAGCCGCGCCCCAGCCCACCACGGTCGCCCTCGGCCCCCGTATCGCCTCCGCGTTCGCGGCCCCGCACGTCGAGATAGACGCCCTGTGCCTGACGTCGGTCTCCCTCAACCTCGCCATCGGCGAGGGGCTGCGACAGATCCACGCCGGACGACTGAATCCGGCCAAGGTCGACGTCCGCGTCCTGCTGCCCGGCCGGGACATCGACCTCGCCTTCCCGGTGCCGGTCGAGGGCCGTGACGGCGACGGCCCGGTCCACGAGCGCTGGCTGGCCCAGCGCAACGCGCAGGGACAGGTCCTCAAGCACAACCTGCTGGCGCTGCGCGCCACGCACGGCATCGACGTACACGTCTCCTTCCGCGCCCTGCCCTTCACGCCACCGGTGAAGCTGTACCTCCTCAACGGCACGGAGGCGCTGTTCGCGTACTACACGCTGACGCGCCGCAAGGCGGAGATCGACCACGAGCACCTGGAGCTGTACGACTCCGAGGGCACCCAGTCGATGCTGTTCGCCTTCGAGCAGGGCGCCGGACTGCGGGACACGACCTTCGTGGAACAGTCCCACCTGTGGTTCAACGCACTGTGGGAGACGATCAGTTCGGAGTTGGAACTCACGAACTGACGTCTCCCACGGAGGTTGGTCAGGACGCTCTCGGGTCACAGGGCCGGTCCCGCGACCAGCAGGGCGAGGACGACGGCCCCCGTCGAACTGATCGCGGGGTTCTTGGCCTTGATACCGATGGTGAGCAGAAGCATCCCGATGATGCCGCTGGCGCCGTACTTCCACTGCAAGGTCTGCTCGACGCCGACTACGAAGACGGCGGAGAGGAGGGCGAGGGCCGGCATGTTGGTTCCCCCTTCGGGCTTCCGGGCGGGCGGGGCGGGCGTGGAGGCAAAACTTCCGCCAACTCAACCAAGTTGGCAACCAACTCTGACTATGTTGTCCCCGCTTGGTGGCGGTTGATAAACAACTTCGCAACAACTCCCCATAGATGGATTGGAGTTGTAACGTTTGGTCGTGACCCAGGAGAACGTGGCAGTGAACGGCAGCAGAAGGCTCTCGCCCCAGGAAATCGCCGACACCCTGCGGGAACGCATCCGCGTGGGCGATCTCAAGGCAGGCGACCGCCTCCCCACCCAGGCCGAACTCGCGGAGGAGTTCGGAGTGGAGCGGGGCGCGGTGCGCCAAGCCCTGCGCGCGCTGCAGGAGGACGGGTTGCTGAGCAATGTGAGCAAGGGCAGCCCCCCGCGGATCGCGGAACGCGTGCCCGCACTGTCGGGCGAACCCCAGCCCACGATGGTCGGCCTGGCCCCCCGCCTCACGGAGGCGTTCTCCAGCCCGCACGTGCGCATCGACGCGGCTTGCCTGACGGCGGAGTCGTTGATGGTGGCGCTGGGTGAACCGCTCCGCCTCATCCACGAAGGCACGCTCCACCCCGACTCGATCGACGTCCGCATTCTCCTGCCGTCCCGGGACATCACCCTGGCCTTCCCGGTCCCGGTGGAGGCCCCCGACGACGACAACCCGGTCCACCAACGCTGGCTGACCCAGCGCAACGCCCAGGGCCACGTCCTGCGCCACAACCTCCAGGCCCTGCGCTCCTCGCACGGCATCGACGTCAACGTCAGGTTCAGGGCGCTGCCGTTCACGCCGCCGGTGAAGCTGTATCTGCTCAACGACGCCGAGGCCTTGATCGCGTATTACATGGTCACGCGCCGGGAGGAACTCTCCGACAGCGGAATGCTCGACATGTACGACGTCCTGGGCACCGAGTCGCTCCTCTTCTCCTTCGAGAAGGGCGCCGCCGAACGCGACGCCGCGTTCGTGGAGCAATCGCAGAAGTGGTTCGACGCCCTCTGGGAAACCATCACGACGGACCTGACACTCTCCTAGTGACTCCTGAGACGACGCACACTGGACCGGTGGCAACAGAGACAGCACGACTGGCATCACTTGTCACCTCCGCCCGGTACGTGCTCTGGGACATGGACGGACCGATCTGCCAGTTCTTCGCGGGGTATCCGGCGCACGAGATAGCCGGACAACTGGTCGGGAAGATCGACGCGTTGGGCATGGGCGCCTTGTTGAGTGCGCAGGAACGATCCAGCGATGACCCCCACGACATCCTGGGGGGAGTGAACGAACGACGCCGGGGGAGCGATCTGATCCTCGAGCTGGAGGAGTGGCTGACCGGGCGGGAACTCGAAGCCGTGCCCAAGGCGATGCCGACCGCCTACGCGGACGGGCTCATCAGGACATGGTGGGCCCTCGGAGCCAGGTTCGCGATCACGACCAACAATTCCGGCCGAGCGGCCGCGGCCTATATCGAGAGCCGCGGGCTTGCGGACTGCTTCCCGTACGTCTACGGCCGCACACAGAACCTCGATCTGATGAAGCCGAACCCGTACTGCCTGGAGGAGGCCATCAAGGCCATGGGCGCCGTTCCCTCGGCCACTCTCATGATCGGCGACACTCCCACGGACCTCCAGGCCGCACGGCAGGCCGGGGTCGCGTTCCTGGGCTACGCGCGTAATGAGCGCAAGGAGCAGATCCTGACGGACGCCGGCGCCGAGGTCATCGTGAACTCGATGGAGCAGGTGTTGGACGTTCTTCGCAGGTAACCGGTCCACCATGCCCTCCACCCCCCGTCCACTTCGATGTAGTTGATCGATTAGCGGTCCAATTGGACTGGTTCTCTTGAAACTGGATGTGCCCTGGACGCTTGATCGACTAACCAACCTTCAAAAATTGGGTAGTTGGTAAGGCGAGATTGACTGCCTGTGGACTGAAAGTGGTTTGCGTGGCCGGTGGGGGAGGTACGGTCGCGGTGTGAGCGACGAACGCGGCAAGGGAGCCACCATCCTGGCGACGCTGCGGTCCAGGATCTCCGATGGCGAGTACCGGCCGGGCTACAACCTGCCTGCTCAGCGCGCGTTGGCCGCTGAATTCGACGTCTCGCGCGACACGATTCAGCGTGTGCTGGAGGAGCTCAAGACCGAAGGCTGGATCGAATCCCGCCAGGGCAGCGGCTCGAAGGTCCGTGCGACGCTCCCCATCCATGTGAGGCCCCAGGCGAAGGTGGCTCCCGGCCGCATAGCGCTGGGGCCTTTCGTCGCCCGCGCCTTCGCCCAGCCGGTTGTGGAGCTCGACGTCTTCACCTTCACCTCGGAGAGCCTCGACACCCACATGCGAGTGCAGGCCGAGGAGATCCGCAGCGGGCTGAGCCGCGCGCCTGAACGCATCGCGCTCCGGATACTGCTGCCCTCCGACGAGATCGAGCTGCCCTATCCGCGGGCCAGGGTGTCGCAGGGCTCGTCAGCCGACGACATCAAGGAATTGGACCGGATCCTTCAGGCCCGTACCCGGGAGATCATCCGACGGCACACCTCGTCCCTGCGCAATGCCCTGCGTAATCTCAAGACGGACGGACTGGTGGACGAAGTAGAGGTGAACGTCCGTGAGGTGCCCTTGGTCCCCACGCACAAGTTGTATCTGCGGCGCGGCGTCGAGGGTCTTCTAGGCCCTTACAAGATCGTGGAGCGCACGATCCTGATGGACGACGACACCGAGATCGACGCCTGGGACGTCCTGGGGCTGGGCTCGACCTTGATACGGCTCGCTCGTGACGAGGGTGATCCCCATGCCGCCGGATCTGTGTTCATGCAGAGCTGGCAGGAGTGGTTCGACTCGTTGTGGCAGCGCTATGAAGTGAAACAAATGAGTTAAGTAGGTATCGACTGGGTAGCCTACTTCGAATCACCCGCCTGACGGGGCTCTCGGGTACTACAGTGTGGTCCCTCTGTTGCTGCGCATGAAAATCGGAGGCGCTGCATAGTTGCTCAGGAGTGCCCGTGGGTGGTCCAACCGGGCCCGCCACCGCGTTTGCGGGGCGGGCGGCCCGCGAGGCGCTTGGTGAGCTGGTGTCTCACGCGAAGAGCGCGGGGCGGCTGACCCGGGGCCACCACAACCTGAACTACATCGTCCCGCTCCCGTCCGGGCTTGGTTCGTCGGCGGACCACAGGTTCGTCATGGTGCGTGAGCGTCAGCGTTCCGCCTTGCCTGTCGTGATCCGTACCTGGCAGGACGAGGCGGAGATCCTCAAGGCGATCGGCGGCACCCTTCCGCATGTACCGCGGTGCCTGCTGAAGTACGGCGATGTCGCGCTCATGAGTTACGTGGACGGCGTGCCGCTGTCGAGCGTCTGTCCCAACGGCAAGCCGGTGGACCAGCATCTGGTCAGAGCCCTCGCTGAACTGCTGGCGGACATGACACAGGTCGGCCGGAAGGAGCTGCCGCCGCTGCCGCAGTCCTGGCCCCGGTCCAGCCGCGACAGCCGGGCCTTTCTGCGCACGTTGGCCCTGGCCACCGAGACACAGGTCCGTCAGCGCAACTGGCACAGGTTCGGTGGGCTGTTCGCCATGCTGGGCATCCCCGAGGACGCCATGGTGCGCTTCGCGGAACGGGTGCCCGCGCTCATCAGCCGCCCTTTCAGCCTCCTCCACACGGACCTGCACCGCGACAATGTCATCGTGTCGTACGAAGCCGGCCCCCCGTTGATCTGCGTGGACTGGGAGCTGGCGACCTACGGCGACCCTTTGCACGATCTCGCGACCCACCTGGTGCGCATGCGCTACCCCGGGGGGCAGTGGGACGAGGCGGTCGACGCGTGGCGTTCGGCAATGATGGTGCGGCGCCCCAAAGCCGTGAACGGCCTGGAGCGCGACCTGCGGCACTATGTCGCCTTCGAACGTGCCCAGTCGGTCTATCCGGACGTGATGCGTGCCGCGACATCGCTGGGCGAATCGTTCGACCAGAGGGATCTGGACGCCGCGACCGAGGCGGTGTACTGGGCGCTGCAATCGGCCGAGGAGCCCCTACGGCTGAAGAACGTCCCGGACGAGAAGGCCATCGAGCGCATTCTCTTCCGCTGGAACGGGTCCCACGGCAAGCGCCACAGCCGCGACCGCGTGGTTTCGTCGATCGTCTGGGAGCGTGATCGTCGGGTCCCCGAGCATCCGAAGTTCCCCGCTTCAGCGGTGCAGGAGGCGCTCTTCGAGGAGGGGGCGGCCTCGGCTGACCGGGTGTTCAAGGGGACAGCGCACCTCAGCACCGCAGTGCGGGTGGCAGACGTGCCATATCCGGTGATGGTACGGCGCAAGCTGGGAGTCGGCATTTCCCGGGAGCGCCGGTTCCTGAACGAACACGTGGTGCTACGGGCTATCGAGGACTCGAATGTGGCGGTCCGCGCCCCGCGTGTACTGGCGTTGGGGACCAGTGGATTCGGAGATCAGTTCACCATCCACTCCTTCGAGGGGCCGGCAGGGGAGATCAAGTCTCCCGATCACCCCGTGGGCGGGCTTCTGCCGCACGAGGCGGACGACCTGGTCAACCAGTTCCATGCCCTCACACAGGTCGACTGCGCAAAGCTGACGGATGACTCGTACACACCGGCCGTGGGGTTTCACGAGCAACTGTGCCGTGAACTGATCCGGATGGTGTCCGACCTGCCGAAGGAGACGCTTCAGCTGGCGGGGCAACTCGGGCTTCCGACAAGCATTTTCCGCCTCGAACAGATCCTCCGTCGGCACATGGTGACCCCTCGCCGTGCCGTACTTCTGCACGGCGACCTCAATCCGTGGAACATGATCCGTCGCGAGGACGGTACGGGGCTGACCCTCATCGACTGGGAAATGGCGATGGTGGGGGACCCCCTGTACGACCTGGTCCGCCACATGCACCTGACGCCGACTCTTCCCGAGATTCGAACGCGCCTGTTCGACCGGTGGGAACAGCTGCTGCCGGAGGACTGCACAAGAGGCTGGCGCCGCGACTGGCGCGTCTACCGCTGGATGGAAATGGTTCGCTCCGCCTACGTGGACCTCGATCGGCTGGTGACCCGGGACAGCCTCGAAGCCCCCAACGTCAGCCGCGCCGTGGACACCTACGCGATGACCCTGACCGCGGCGACCGCGACGCTGGGCCTGAGAACCAAGTCGACGACCAACCCCTACCTCGCGCTCGCGCTGCCGCACGTGGATCGGGAGAGGGCGTCGGCCGGGGCCCAGCACGGGATGTGACGGGGAAGGCGACGCCTGCTTGCTCTCGCGCTGCCGCACGGAGACCATGGTGGGCGGGGCGGTCTCAGACGGGGGAGGGGCTGCGGATGTCCGGTGGCGGGGGCTGGCTGCCCGAAGAGAGTGTGGGCGAGCGGCTGAAGCGTTTCCTGACGCGCTATGAGTCCTTCGCCACGCGGCTGTTGCTGCTCAGCATCTTCGTCACAGGACTGATCGCACAGTTCGTGAAGCCTGTAGGGGAGGCCCTGGAAGGCAAGGCGTTCCTCGGAGGCGCGTTGCTCAGCCTGGTGGGTTACGTGCTCTACGACACCGTGAAGGAACTGGCTGCCTCGCTCCGGGCGCCGACGCGCACACAGGTGAAGTCGCGTGAGCTCGGAAGCTTCGTGACCGAGGCGTTCGATGCCAGGAACGTGGAGATCAGCTTCCTCGGGTATACGGGAGAGACGCTCTACAACGCGCTCTATCACCGGCTGGAGGGCTTCCTCGACGACCCGGGGCCGACAAGGCACGTCTCCATTCGCTTTCTGGTCCCGGACTTTCGACAGCCCATGATCGTCCCGTCCCGAGTGGGCGTGGACGGCGCACCGGTCGACGACGCGGACTTCCGCAAGCGCCTGGATCTGAAATGCCAGGAGTACTACCTGACGCTTTCCGCCATCGCGCAGCGGCTGACCTTGCTCGGGCGCGTGACAGCCGAATGCGAGTACCGCTTCTACCAGGGCATACCGCGCGACAAGGTGTGCATCTTCAACCGGGAGCTGGTGCTGCACGGCCTGTACGACGTCGTCGCCCGCACGATGGGTTTCGGCACCGATCCCGAGTACTACGACCCCAAGGGCTACCGGACCGACCTCAACGTCTGGTCCCGCAAGGACAGCGACGACGCCAAGGTCGCCGTCGCGACATGGAACAAGCACTTCGACGACCTGTGGGGCCTGGCCGACAGGCCGCCCTGGCACCGTAGTGCGGCGGCCTGAAACAGCTGAGGCCGAGCGCCGGTGGATACCCTCGCTGCATGGCTGAGATGGGGCTGCGCGAGCGCAAGAAGCGACAGACGTACGAGTCCGTGTCCGAGATCGCCATCCGCCTCTTCCTGGAGAAGGGCTTCGACGCCGTCTCCGTAGCCGAGGTCGCCGCCGCAGCCGAGATCTCCAAGCCGACCCTCTTCCGGTACTTCCCGGCGAAGGAGGACCTCGTCCTCCACCGGATCGCGGATCATGAGGACGAGGCCGCGCGGGTGGTGGCCGGGTCCGGCGAGCGGCCCGTCGCGGCCCTGCGGCGGCACTTTCTCGAGGGGCTGGAGCGCGAGGATCCCGTCACCGGGCTGAACGACCATCCCCAGGTCCTCGCCTTTCATCGGCTTCTCTACGGCACCCCCGCTCTCGTCGCCCGAGCCCACGGCCACCTGGAGCGCCAGGAGGCCGCGCTGGCCGAGGCGCTCGGGGGCGATCTCGACGCTCGGCTGGCCGCGGGACAGATCATCGCCGTGCGGCGGATCCTCGCGATGGAGAACTGGCGGAGGGTCTCGGCGGGGGAGCGCATCGAGGAGCTGCGGGCGGACGCGGTGGCCGCGGCCGAGCGGGGGTTCGGGATGTTGGCGGACGGGTTGCCGTGGCTCGCGTAAGTGAGAGTAGGTAATAAATTTAACTCGGTTACGTTTTTTCGCGTACGATCGTCCCCATGACGTCTGCCGACCCCGCACCCACCCCGGCCCTGAAAGAGTCCCTCCACCGCGAGCGCGTCCACCACGACCGCTGCCGTGCCGCCCTCGCCGCCATGGTCGACGGCGCCCAGGAACAGGTCGTCATCGGGGAGGACGTCTCCGCGTCCGGGGCCGACGCCGAAGTCCTCGGATACCAGTTGCGCAGCCAGGCCAAGGAGATGCGGGAGCTTCCCGAAGGGCCGTTGTTCTTCGGCAAGTTGGACTTCGACCGGGGGGAGCACGGCGGGCAGAGCTATCACCTCGGGCGGCTGCGGGTCACCGAGCACCCCGCCGCCCCGCCCCTCGTCGTCGACTGGCGTGCGCCCGTCTCCCGCGCCTTCTACCAGGCGAGCGCCCGCGATCCGCAGGGCGTCGCCGTGCGGCGGCGGTTCGGGTGGGCACCGGGGAGCAAGGGGGAGTCCGCCGACCTCACCGGGCTGGAGGACGAGCACCTGAGCAGGGGGGAGTCGGGGCCGAGCACCATCGTCACCCGTGAGATCGAGCGGCCCCGCGTCGGCCCCATGCGGGACATCGCCGCGACCATCCAGCCCGAGCAGGACGATCTCGTACGAGGCGACCTGACGGCGTCCGTCTGCGTGCAGGGCGCTCCCGGGACCGGCAAGACCGCCGTAGGGCTGCACCGGGCCGCCTATCTGCTGTACACCCATCCACAGCGGATGCGACGGGGCGGGCTCCTCGTCCTCGGGCCCAACCGGACCTTCCTCTCCTACATCTCCCAGGTGCTGCCGGCGCTCGGTGAGACCGGTGTGCGGCAGTCGACGCTCCATGACGAGATCGCCCGCCACCCGGTCACCGGCACCGACGCCCACCCCACCGCCGTCCTCAAGCACGACGCCCGGACGGCGGAACTGCTGCGCCGGGCGCTGTACGCGCGCGTGTCCACCGCGCGGGGCAACTCCCTGGAGTTCAAGGACGATTCGTACAGCTGGCGAGTCGGTGCCGGTGAACTCGCGCGGATCGTGGCGGACGTACGGCAGGAGGAACCGCCGTACGCGATCGGGCGGGAGCGGGTGCGCAGCCGGGTGATGCGCAGTGTGCAGTTGCAGGCAGAGCGGCGGTCCGGGCCGCGGAGCGGCGCGTGGGTGCAGCGGGTCTCGCGGTCCCGGGGGATGGGCGCCTTCCTCGACACCGTGTGGCCGAAGGTGCGGCCCGAGGAGATCGTGGCCGAACTCCTCACCGACCACGCCGCGTTGGCGGTCTTCGGCGACGGGCTCTTCGACGCCGACGAGCAGCGCGCCCTGCTGTGGGCCAGGCCGCCGCGGTCGTGGAAGTCGGCGCGGTGGTCGCCCGCCGATCTCGTGCTGCTCGACGAGGTCGCCGGGCTGATCGAACACCCCGAGGGGTACGGCCATCTCGTGGTCGACGAGGCCCAGGACCTGTCCGCGATGGAGTGCCGGGCGATCGCGCGCCGGGCCCGTTTCGGGTCGCTGACCGTGCTCGGGGACCTGGCCCAGGGGACCACGCCCTGGGCGGCCCGCTCCTGGCACACCGTCCTGCGCCATCTCGGCAAGCCGGACGCGGCCGTCGTACCGCTGACCGTCGGATTCCGGGTGCCGCGGGCCGTCGTCCAGCTCGCCAACCGGCTCCTCACCCGGCTGGACGTGGAGGTGCCGGCCGGACGATCCCTGCGTGGGGACGGGGAGTTGAGGATCAGCCCGACCTCCCCGGAGGCTCTGATGGACGCGGTCGTGGACGCCGTAAGGGACTCGCTCGGGTACGAGGGGTCGGTGGGGGTCGTCGCCGCGGACGCCGACGTCGAGCGGGTGCGGCGGGCCCTGGACGCGGCCGGGATCGCCACCGCCGGGCCGGACGAGCTCGGGGCGCGGGTGAGCGTCGTACCGGCCGGTGTGGTCAAGGGACTTGAGTACGACCATGTCGTGGCCGTCGAGCCCGCCGCGATCGCGGAGGCGGAGGAACGCGGGCTGCACCGGCTGTATGTCGTGCTGACCCGGGCGGTCTCGCGGCTGGAGGTGGTGCACGGGCGGCCGTTGCCGTTCTAGCGCGGCGGACGGCCGCCCGCGATCAGGTCAGCCTCCGTCGAGGAGCGGGATCAACTGCTCCTCCTCGTACGTCAGATGAGCCTCCAGCTCGGTCGTCAGACGGTCGACCTCCGCGCGCACGGATGCGGCGTCCTGGTGGTCGGCGAGTGCCTCACGCATCTTCTCCACCAGGGCCGCGATGTGTTCGTGCTCGGCGCGCAGGCGGTCGATGGCCTCGGCCGCCTCCGGGTGGCGGTCGGCGAGGAGCGGGAACATCGCCAGGTCCTCGCCGGTGTGGTGGTTGTGCAGGCCCTGGCAGAACGACAGGCAGTTGACGCGGAGTTGGGCGCCGAGGGTGGAGGCGCCGGTGGCCATCTCCTTGCGGATCAGGGCCAGTTCGCGGCGGAAGGCGTCATGGATGACCTTGATGGCCTCGCCCGGAGTCGAGGCGTTGATGTTCGGCGGGCCCGGGCGGGCGATCTCGTGCAGCGCGACCACGGGGATGAGCCGGTCCGTCTTCTCCTGGTAGGCCGCCCAGCCGCGGTCCGCCTCCACGGCCCGGGCGAAGGCCTGGTCCCGCTCCTCGCCGGTCAGGACGACGGCCTCGGCATCGTAGGTGAACACCCCGCTCTCCACCGTGACTTGGGGATGCGCTGTGAGGTTGCGGTACCAGTCGGGGTGGCGGGTCGAGCCGCCCGCCGAGGCGATCACGAGGATGCGGTCGCCGCCGTCGGGGAGGTAGCCGACGGGAGTGGTGTGCCGGGTGCCGGTTCGGGCGCCGGTGGTGGTGAGGAGGATCAGGCGGCCGCCCTCGAAGGGGCCGCCGACCTGGCCGTGGTGGGCACGGAACTCGTCGATGATCCGCTGGTTGAAGTCGTGGAAGGGGTTGGTCACTCTCTCTGCTCTCTCTGGTCTCCGGTCATGTCCTGGACGACTCGGAGAAAGCGGCGGGCCCCTGGCCCGCCCCGGCCTCACTCAGAGGCCGGGCACCCAACTCGCTCACGGCACAAGGCCGACCCGGCAGTCATGCCCGCACGGTAACGTCCTCGCAGTGATCGAGACCAACGATTTCTCGGACGTTCCCACGACCACCCTGGCCGATCTGCTCGGCCGTGACCACGTCATGGACATCGGGATCCGGCCGCTGTGGGGGCCGGTGCCGAGGGTCGCCGGACCAGCGTTCACCGTACGGTGCCCACCCGGCGACAATCTGATGCTGCACGCCGCGATCCACCGGGCACCGGCCGGATCGGTGATCGTCGTCGAGTCGGGAGACCTCGACTACGCGCTGGCCGGCGGGAACGTGTGCGCGGTCGCGCAGCGCCGTGGAATCGCCGGGTTCGTCGCCGACGGCCTGATCCGTGATCTCGCCGAGGTGCGGGAGGCCGACTTCCCCGTCTTCGCCCGAGGCGTCATCCCGATCCCGGGCACGAAGAAGGCCGTGGCGCCGCTGGGCGAGCAGGTGCGATGCGGAGGGGTGCGGGTCGAGGCCGGTGACGTGGTGGTCGCCGACGAGGAGGGGGTCGTGGCCGTCCCGGCCGCCCGCCGCGCCGACATCCTCACAGCCGCCCACGCCAAGCTGGCCAAGGAGGCCGCCGAGACACTCGACCAGTGGGAGGCGGCGCACCGGGAGCGGATCGACGAGATCCTCACGGCGGGCGGGTTCGAGGACTGAGCGCGCCTTGACCCCGGTGCTTCTCTTCCTCGACATCGACGGAACGCTGCTGCCGTTCGGGGGCGCCGGGCCGTATCCGGTGTACGGTCCGGCTTTCCCGCTCTCCCCGGAGGCCGTCGCCGGCCATCCGCTGCTGACCCGTGTCGACCCCCTGCTCGGCGCGCGCCTGCTGTCGCTCGGCTGCGAGCCGGTGTGGGCCACGACCTGGCTGGACGACGCCAACACCTGTCTGGCGCCCTGGCTCGGGCTGCCCCGGCTCCCGCTGGTGGAGTGGCCGGACGTGGATGACGACGGCGGCCCGCCCGGCCTGCACTGGAAGACCCGCCCCCTCGTCTCCTGGGCGGCCGGTCGGCCCTTCGTGTGGCTCGACGACCAGATCACCGACGCCGACCGGGTCTGGGTGGCCGCACACCACCCCGAACGCGCGCTTCTGTACCGGGTGGAGCACCAAGTGGGGCTCACCGAAGGGGACTTCGCGGCGCTGGAGGCGTGGCTCGCGGAGCGGTAGGGGAGCGATATCGGGTGGTCGGCCCGGCCTCCCTCCCCCTACCGTCGCCCGCATGGCCGACGAAGGGTTCACGCATCCGCGGCTTGCCGCGATCTACGACGCCCTCGATCCCGATCGTGGCGACCTGGACGCGTATCTCCGGATGGTGGAGGAGTTCGGGGCCCGGGAGGTGCTGGACGTCGGGTGCGGGACCGGGGTGTTCCCGCTGTTGCTGGCCGGGCGGGGGACCGGCGTCGTGGGTGTGGATCCCGCGCTCGCCTCTCTCGACGTGGCGCGGGCGAAGCCGGGGAGTGAGCGGGTGCGCTGGATCCATGGTGACGCGACCGAACTCCCGCCGCTGCGCGTCGACTTGGTGACCATGACGGCCAACGTCGCCCAGCACATCGTAGAAGCGGATGCCTGGCGGGAGACACTGCGGGGCGCGTATGCGGCGCTACGGCCCGGTGGGCGGCTGGTGTTCGAGACGCGGGACCCGGCGCGGCGGGCCTGGGAGGAGTGGAACCGGGACGCGTCGTACGCCGTGACGGATGTGCCCGGGGTGGGGGTGGTGGAGAGCTGGGTCGAAGTCACCGGTTTGGACCGGGAGTTGGTGTCGTTCCGGTGGACCTATGTGTTCGCGGCGGACGGTCAGGAGCTGACCTCGGACTCGACACTGCGCTTCCGGGAGCGGGCGGCGGTCGAGGCGGACCTGGCCGCGCAGGGGTTCGCGACGGAGGATGTACGGGATGCGCCGGACCGGCCGGGCAGGGAGCTGGTCTTCGTGGCGCGACGCCGCTGGCGATGTCACGCGCGCGGGCCCGCACCGACGGCACATGGCCCCGACCGGGCGAACCGGTCGGGGTCATGTGCCGCAACTCAGCGGTCAGCGTCACTCCGCGAGGTGGATGCGCGGACGGCTCATGCGCGCCTGTTGTCGTGCTGGCGGCCGTCGCGCTGGTGACCGCCGTGGTGGTGGCGGTCGCCCCAGGACTCGTCGTCGATGAAGCGGCCATGGTCGTTTCGCAGGGTCGCGGTGTCGGAGTAGTCGTCCCACACGTAGTTACGGCGGTCCTGGTACAGGTCGGTGGCGGTGTCGCGGCCCTCGCCGGTGTGGATGCGGACCGTGGCACGGCCCTCCAGGCGGTAGTGGTCGAACGTGTAGGTGCGGCCGTCCTTGTTCCGCAGGGTCCAGCCGTCGAGGTTGACCGTCCGGCGCGTGGTGTTGGTGAGCTCCACCCACTCCTTGTTCAGCGAACGCCGCGAGCGGTCGTCGCGTCCGGGCGAGTCGTACTGCACCGCGCTGATCTCCACCTTCGGACGGTCGGGCCGTCCGTGGTCGGCCGCCGAAGCCGGCAGTGCCACCGCCCCGACGAGCGCGGCGGCCGCGAGAGCCGCGGCGGAGATACGACGGGCGGTCACAGTGGAAGAAGACACAAAGCCCCCTGGTGCGGTATGCGGGTGGCGGCCGGTCGGCCGCGCCTTCACACCATGGCCGTTGTGTGCAGGTTGTGAAAGCAATGCGGGCGCTCCGTTACCGTTCGCCCATTTCGCTGTGATTCTCGCCTGTAACGTCCATTCATGTGACGTAGGCGGCAAGTTGACGCCTCGCCGGATCGACGGCCCTTCTGGGCACTGATCGATGGTCGCCGACCGCCAGGTCGCGCCACCCCGGCCCCGGTCGGGCCGTCACTGGAAAGTGAGTAACAGGATGTGGCTCTGTCTCGCCGGCGACGAGCCGGGCCACCGCGGTCCACCCGTGTGCCCCAGTGTCCAGGAGATGCGCAGGCCGGATGTCGCTGCTGCTCCCCGGTGAGGAATGGCCGGACGTGGGCCGCCAGGGAAGCCATCTGCTCGCCGGCCTCCAGTCAGATGGTCACCGAGGCTGCCAGCCGCCAGTGACCAGTGGCCAGGGCCGCAAGGTCCAGGTCAGCCCAACACGGCCGCCGGAACGGAAGACGGCCGACACTGTCAGGTCTCGGTCGTTGGTCTGTCAGCCCAGTTCGCCGTCCCATCCCCGGTAGTCCGCAGCGCTCGTTGACGCGAGCGGTCAGGCACGGGGCCCGCAGCTGGGCTCGTCGTCCGGGGAGGTCATGGGCGGAACGCCAGGCCGGCGTCGCGTTCGACGTCATCGGGATTCTCCCCATTTCAGGGCTGTGCCTCGCACTCGGCGGCGAACGCGTCGAGGAGCTCGAACAGGACCTTGATCGCGTGCTGCTCGTCCTCAGGCGGAAGGTTCCAGATGTCGTCCCAGCCGTTCGGGAGGGCGATGTGGAGGACCTGGCCGGGCCAGGCGTGGTTGCAGTCGCGTCCGCGACGGGCGACGAGCCAGTCGTGCCAGCCGGTGAGCCCCCGCCCGCCGTGCCGGAGAGCGTGCTGGTCGTAGCCGGTCAGGAACGCGGTCAGCATGTGGAAGGAGGTTTTGCCGACGAACATGCCGGGACGTCGGCCGACGCTGGCGAAGTACTCGCGCTCGGTCATTTCCGAGAGGGATTTCATGAGCCCGCCCCCTCGTGGTCTCCGGAGCCATCGTCCGGGGCTGGACCAAGCCTGCGGCGGGCCGCTTCCAGGCGATCGGCGTAGTCCCCTGCAAAGATCCCCGGTAGCGACTTGTCGAGCGTTCCGGCGATGCGGTGAAGGGGTGCCCAGACCACGGCATCGTCGACGAGACGGCCGAGGTCCGTCATCTGCACTCGCTCCAGCCAGTCCGACAGGACCAGCGCCTCGTCCGGGGTGAGTTTGATGATGATCTCCGGGTTTTCCACCGCTCGAACATAGTCCGTGGACTGTGCGTTGTCTGAGGTGCCTGGCACAGTGCCGCCGTGGAGATCGATTCCCTGTGGCGGCGGCCCCGGCGGGGCGTCGGAGTGGCGTGGCGCACTATTGCAAGCGGGTGCTTGCAATAGTTAGCGGAGGTGGGGCACAGTAGAGGCATGGCATCGCTCAACGTCGGCAATCTCGGTGAGTATCTGCGTGAACAGCGGCGCACCGCGCAGCTGTCGCTCAGGCAGCTCGCTGATGCCGCCGGGGTGTCCAATCCGTATCTGAGCCAGATCGAGCGCGGGCTGCGCAAGCCGAGCGCGGAGGTGTTGCAGCAGGTCGCAAAGGCCCTGCGGATCTCCGCCGAGACGCTGTACGTGCGGGCCGGCATCCTCGACGCCGAGCGGGACCGGGACGACGTGGAGACACGTGCGGTCATCCTCGCCGATCCCACGCTCAACGAGCGGCAGAAGCAGGTGCTGCTCCAGATCTACGAGTCCTTCCGCAAGGAGAACGGCTTCGAGATAGCCCCGCTCGACGCGGCTCCCGCGCAGAGCGAAGGTGCGGTGGATCCTCAGGGCGACGTCCAGGACGGCGACGAGGCCGGACCGGACGGTGACACCGCCGTACGAGACACCCTTAAGCCGCGCAGGACCCGCAAGAAGACCGACGGCAGCGACGCCGACCCGCAGCAGACGGCCAGTTGAGTTGAGGCACTGCTCGACCTCAGTCCGACCACGAGCCGACCGCGGGACCCCCAAAAAACCCTCAAAAGAAAGCGACCGGGAGGTCCATCACCATGGCCATCACCGACGACATCCGCAAGGCCGTCACCGACCCGACCCCGCTCTACTTCCTCGCCGGCGCCGGTGACCTGGCCCTCCAGGAGGCCAAGAAGGTGCCCGGACTGGTGGAGCAGCTGCGCGCCGAGGCGCCGGCCCGTATCGACGCGGTGCGCAGTACCGACCCGAAGGCGGTCCAGGAGAAGGCCCAGGCCCGTGCCAAGGAGGCCGGTGCCAGGGTCAAGGAGACGCAGGCGACTCTCCAGACCAAGGTCGGCGAGTTCATCACCAACCTGGACGGGGACGTCAAGAAGCTCGGCTCCACCATCGACGCGGACCTGAAGAAGCTCGGCGAGTCCGCCCAGGACCTCGCCCTGCGCGGTGTCGGCGTCGCCGCCGAGTACGCCGTCAAGGCCCGTGAGACCTACGAGAAGGTCGCCGAGCACGGCGAGCAGGCCGTGAAGACCTGGCGCGGCGAGGCGGCCGAGGAGATCGAGGAACTGGCGATCGCGGTCGAGCCGAACGCCGAGCCGGGCGACATCAAGGTCGAGACCCCGGCCCCGGCCGCGACCCCCGCCGCGAAGCCCGCCGAGGCCAAGGCCGCCGCCCCCGCCCCGGCCAAGAAGACGGCCCCCGCCGCCAAGAAGACCACGCCGCGCAAGCCCACGGCGAAGAAGACGACCCCGCCCGCCAAGTAAGGCATCGCGGGACGCTTCAGGACTCAGGGCCGGGCACTTACCGAGTGCCCGGCCCGTTCTGCGGGTAGCGGACTTGCGGGAACGGGTACGGTGACCGCGTAATCGCGAAATGACGAGCCGAGTCTGGTGGTGGACGTAGTGCTGATGCAGGGGTTCGCAGGCTTCATGTGGCTGCTGAGCATGGCCCTGATCGTTTTCAGCGGCTTCGCGCTCTTCGACGCCGCCATCCGTCGCGAGGACGCCTACCGCGCGGCCGACAAGAAGACCAAGCCCTTCTGGCTGATCATCCTCGGGCTCGCCTTCGTGGTGAACCTGATCTTCAACATCCTGTCGTTCCTGCCGATCATCGGCCTCATCGCGACGATCGTCTACATGGTCGACGTTCGCCCGGCGATCCGTGCGCTGCCGGGGGGCGGCCGCAGCGGGCGGGGCAGGGGTTCGAGCAGCGACGGTCCGTACGGGCCGTACAACGGCGGTCGCTAGAGGGGGCGCTCAGAGAGCGGCCCCCGAGACCTGAGCCCCGAACCCCGACTCCCCGACCGTCACCCTTCCCGGTCGAGCAACAGCACCGCCACGTCGTCCGCCAACTCGCCCCCGTTGAGCGACCGCACCTCGTTCACCGCGGCCCGCAGCAACGCCTCTCCGCGCAGCCCCTCCGCCAGCTGCCGCCGGATCAGGGACACCATCCCGTCCTGCCCCAGCCGCTCCCGCCCGCCACCGACATGCCCCTCGATCAGCCCGTCGGTGTAGAGCATCAGACTCCACTCGGCGCCCAGCTCCACCTGCATCCGGGGCCACCGGGCCCCCGGCAGCAGTCCCAGCGCTGGGCCGTTGTTGTCGTACGGCAGCAGCCGCGCGGGCCGACCCGGCCGGGCCACCAGCGGTGACGGATGCCCGGCGAGACACAGCCCCGCCCGACGCCCGTCCGGCGCTATGTCCACCGTGCACAGCGTCGCGAAGATCTCCTCGTCGGAGCGCTCGTGCTCCAGCACCTCCTGCAGCGTGCCGAGCAGCTCGTCCCCGCACAGCCCCGCCAGGGTCAGCGCCCGCCAGGCGATCCGCAGCTCCACGCCGAGCGCCGCCTCGTCGGGCCCGTGCCCGCAGACGTCGCCGATCATCGCGTGCACGGTCCCGTCGGGGGTCCGTACGACGTCGTAGAAGTCCCCGCCGAGCAGTGCCCGCGACCGGCCCGGCCGGTACCGCGCGGCGAACCGCAGCGACGAGCCCTCCAGCAGCGGGGTGGGCAGCAGCCCGCGCTCCAGGCGCCGGTTCTCCTGCGCCCGCACCCGTCCCTCGGCGAGCCTGCGCTCCGCCGTGTCGGAACGTTTCCGCTCCACCGCGTACCGGATCGCCCGGCTCAGCAGCCGCCCGTCCAGCTCGTCCCGGAACAGGTAGTCCTGGGCGCCCACCCGCACCGCCTCCGCCCCGCGCTCGGCGTCACCGGACGCGGTCAGCGCGAGGACGGCGTGCCGGGGCGCGAGCTCCAGGACGTGCCGGAGTACGGCGAGCTCGTCGTCGTCGGCGGTGCGGCCCGACCCGGGCAGCGCGAGGTCGAGCAGGATGCAGTGCACGTCGTCCGTGAGCAGCCGCTCCGCCTCGGTGAGGTTGCGGGCGGTGCGGACGCGCATCGGCTTGCCGGTCGGGTCCAGGAGTTCGGGGACGACCGTGGAGCCGCCGGGATCGTCCTCGATCACCAGCAGGGTCAGTGGGGTGGCGGCGTTGTTGTCGACCGTGGCTTCCTTGCGCGGGGTGACTTCCTTGGAGGGGCCGTCCTGGGGTGCGGCCTGCGCCTGACCACTCTCCACGGCCGGGATCGCTCGCTGCCGCGGTATGGGTACGGGCATGGTCTCGGATTCCTTCCCTCCCCCCGAGGGCACGGTGGACCGAGGGGTCTCGATCCACCGACGGGGACCATAGCGGGTGGTGGGGCGGGAAAGGAATGGTGTGCGACACGCCGCTTGGCCGGTCGCCAGTGTCATATGCCGCGTTCCGTACCGCAGTTGGACAGGTGACAGGTGTCGCGGGGATGACGAACGTCACGTTCGCGAAAGGTTTGCGGGGCAGTCAGGGGTGCCCCGGGTCACATGACCCAGGTCTCACACCGCTCCTCGACCTTCCTTGTACGGCAGTTCGCAAACCCTCACGCATCAGGCCGAACCACCCCGAGTATCGGCATCGATCCCGCACCCGCGAGCGTCACCGTCCGCCCCGGGCGCGGGGCGTGCACGATCGCGCCCTCGCCGACGTACATCGCGACATGGCTGGCGTCGTCGAAGTAGATGATCAGGTCCCCGGGCCGCATGTCCTTGATGTCGACGTGCTTGAGCTGCTTCCACTGCTCCTGCGAGGTGCGCGGGATGGGCTTGCCGGCGGCCGCCCAGGCCTGCGAGGTGAGTCCGGAGCAGTCGTAGGAGTCCGGGCCCTCGGCGCCCCATACATACGGCTTGCCGATCTGGGTCGTGGCGTAGTCCGCGGCGGTCTTCCCGGCCTCGCTCGCCTTGGCGTTGATCTCGGCGAGGATGCCGGAGTCCAGCCAGGCCGACTGCGCCTTGTGGGCTGCCTGTTCCTCCAGCTCGGCGAGCCGCTCGCGCTCCTTCTTCTCCAGTTGGGACTCGAGCTTCTCGGCCGCCGCGATCTGCTGCTCGACCTTCTTCTTGGCTGCCGCCTTCGCCTTGCGGCCCGCCTCCAACTTGCTCCACTGGGCGGAGGCGTCGGCGGCGTACTGCTTCAAATCCTGCTGGGTCCGGGTCAGTTCCGCGATCAGCGCCTTGGTGGCGCGCTGGCCCTGCAGGACGCGGCCGGTGCCGTCCAGGAACGCCTGTGGATCGTCGCTCAGCATCAGCCGGGCCTCGTCCGGCAGTCCGTTGGCGCGGTACTGGGCGGCGGCCGCGGCACCCGCGCGGGCCTTCAGCTTCGCCAGCTTCTCCTGACCCTTGACGATCTTCTTGGCCAGCGCGACGATCTGCGCCGACTGCTCCTCGGCCTTCTCCTCGGCGGCGTTGTAGGCGTCCGTGGCGACGGCCGCGTCGTGATAGAGCGCGTCGAGCTGTTGGCGTACGGCCTCGATGTCCTTGTTGGTCACGGTGCTCGGCGAGGCCGTGGGGGTCGGCGTCGGTGGCGGACTCGGAGCGGCGAACGCGGTGCCCGGTGCCGACAGCACGGCCACCGCGCCGATCACGGTCACGGCCGTGGCGATCAGACCGCGCTTGCCCGTCCCCATACCCTTGCCCCCAAAGCTGATTTACCGTCAGTAACTTACGGTGCTCGGGGGATCGTGCCATGTCACGGCCGAAAGCGACAGAGGCAGGCCTTCCCGGCGTATCCCCGCGCGTCCCGACGCTTGTTGGTGCTTCCCCCGCTCCCCGGCCCCCGAAGACGATCTCCCCGCCTCTGTGACGAACGACTCACGCAGATCGTTCCCCGCGGGCGGGACCCCTGGAGCGGTTCACCCGCGCGCCACACCGCAGTTCACACGCCAAGACCGCCCGTGGCGCTTACGCTCGCGC
>NZ_JBEZKG010000012.1:149755-283116 GCF_040651535.1 Streptomyces sp. NPDC048420 | reverse complement strand
GCGCTTCCGCGCTTCCGCGCTTCCGCGCTTCCGCGCTTCCGCGCTTCCGCGCTTCCGCGCTTCCGCGCTTCCGCGCTTCCGCGCTTCCGCGCTTCCGCGCTTCCCACGGTTCACTCGCGTGCACATCCCCGCTTCCTGCGCGCCGCCGCGAGCTCCCCCGGCTCACGTAGCCCAAGCCCCCGCATCCCCGCAGCTCAAGCCCTCGCACCCCCGCACCCCCGCAGCTCAAGCCCTCGCACCCCCGCACCCCCGCAGCTCAAGCCCCCGGCGCCAACGCCCCCCACGCCACCGTCACTTCCCCCTGCCGCCACCGTGAAGGCCCGTCCGCCACCGGCCAGTCGGTCGTCAGGTCCCGTGCCGTCCTGATCCACCGCTGCCGGGCGCCGTACGACGCGTAGGGCGCGGCGGCCGCCCACGCGCGGTCGAAGTCGCGCAGGAAGGAGTGCACCGGCTCGCCCGGGACATTGCGGTGGATCAGTGCCTTCGGCAGCCGCTCGGCGAGGTCGGAAGGCCGCTCCAGGGACCCCAGCCGGGCCGCGAAGGTGACCGTCCGCGGCCCCTCGGGACCGAGCGCGACCCACACGTGCCGCCGCCCGATCTCGTCGCAGGTCCCCTCGACAAGCAGTCCGCCACGGGACCCCCGTACCGGATCGGCAGGCGCCAGCCGCGCGCACAGCCGCTCCCATGCGGCGGCCACCTCGGCCTCGTCGTACTGGCGCAGCACGTTGGCCGCCCGGATGAGCAGCGGCCGCTGGGGGAGAGGGATCTCGAACCCGCCGTGCCGGAAGACGAGCCCCTCCCGCTCGTAAGGCTTCGCCGCCGCGACCCGCGCCGGTTCGATCTCGACGCCGGCCACGCGCACGCGTGGAGCGACCTCGCGCAGCCGGGTGAGCAGCTCGACGGCCGTCCAGGGCGCGGCGCCGTACCCGAGGTCGACGGCGACCGGATCGGCGGCCCGGCGCAGCTCCGCGCCGTGCGTCGCCGCGATCCAGCGGTCCATCCGGCGCAGCCGGTTCGGATTGGTCGTCCCGCGCGTGACCGTGCCCACCGGGCGGGAGGGGGCGCGGGGAGTCATGCCTACGAGGGTATGCGGCGGGCCGCAGGCCGCCGTGCGCTCCACGCACCCCGTCATCGAACGGTTGAGCGACAAGCGGTAATCCTTCGGTAAAAAGCACCATCCCCGGAATGGGAATGCCGCCCTCCGCTGTTGGACCCCCTTGGAGGGTGCCCCACACCCTTCGCCCGGCATGCCCGCAGCAAGGAGGAACGCCACGTGAGCCAGTACGTCAGCAGGCTCCAGCGTCGCTCCCAGGCCGCACCCCACCGGTTGCGCCTGCACCGCCGCCCCCGCCGCGTCGCCATGCTCTCCGTGCACACCTCACCGCTCCACCAGCCGGGTACCGGCGACGCGGGCGGCATGAACGTATACATCGTCGAACTCGCCCAGCGGCTCGCCGCGATCAACATCGAGGTCGAGATCTTCACGCGCGCGACGACGGGCGGTCTCCCCCCGACCGTCGAGATGGCCCCCGGCGTCCTGGTCCGCCACATCGACGCGGGCCCCTACGAAGGCCTCAACAAGGAAGACCTCCCCGCCCAGCTGTGCGCCTTCACCCACGGCGTGATGCAGGCGTGGGCCGGCCACCGCCCCGGCCACTACGACCTGGTCCACTCGCACTACTGGCTCTCCGGCCACGTCGGCTGGCTCGCCGCCCAGCGCTGGGGCACCCCGCTCGTGCACGCCATGCACACCATGGCCAAGGTCAAGAACGCCAACCTCGCCGACGGCGACACCCCCGAGCCCGCCGCCCGCGTCATCGGCGAGACCCAGATCGTGGCCGCCGCCGACCGCCTCATCGCGAACACCGCGGAGGAGCGCGAGGAGCTCGTACGGCACTACGACGCCGACCCCGGCAAGGTCGCCGTCGTCCACCCCGGCGTGAACCTCGACCGCTTCCGTCCGGCGGACGGCCGAGCAGCGGCCCGCGCCCGCCTCGGCCTCCCCCAGGACGCCCTGATCCCTCTTTTCGCGGGCCGCATCCAGCCCCTCAAGGCCCCGGACGTCCTCCTGCGCGCGGTGGCCGTCCTCCTCGACGAACGCCCCGACCTCCGCTCCCGCATCCTCGTCCCGGTCGTCGGCGGCCTCAGCGGCAGCGGTCTCGCCAAGCCGGAGGGCCTGCAGAAGCTGGCCTCCCGCCTCGGCATCGCGGATGTCGTACGGTTCCACCCGCCCGTCGGCCAGGAGCAGCTCGCCGACTGGTTCCGGGCCGCTTCCGTGCTGGTCATGCCCTCCTACAGCGAGTCCTTCGGCCTGGTCGCCATAGAGGCCCAGGCGGCCGGCACCCCGGTGCTCGCGGCGGCGGTCGGCGGGCTGCCGGTGGCGGTCGCCGACGAACGGACCGGCTTCCTCGTACGAGGCCACGATCCGGCCGCCTACGCGCGCGTGCTGCGCGACTTCGCCGACAACCCGGAGCTCTCGCCCCGCATGGGCGCGGCGGCCGCCCGGCACGCCCGGTCCTTCGGCTGGGACACCGCGGCCGCGGCGACGGCGGACGTGTACATGGCCGCGGCCCAGTCGTACCGGCGTCACGTACGCTCCCACCATGGCTGAGGCAGAGAAGGCGGCGCAGGTCATCGAGGGCGTTCTGAAGGACGCCGAGCTGGAGTGGGAGAGCCCCGCACCCGGCAACTACGTCGTCCAGCTCCCCGGCACCCGGAAGCTGAAGACGACGGTGTCCCTGCTGGTGGGCCGCCACTCCCTGTCGCTGAACGCCTTCGTCATCCGCCACCCCGACGAGAACGAACCCGGCGTCCACCGCTGGCTCCTGGAGCGCAACCTCAAGCTGTACGGCGTCGGTTACGCCGTGGACCCGCTCGGCGACATCTACCTCGCCGGCAAACTCCCGCTCGCCGCGGTCACCGCCGACGAGGTCGACCGCCTCCTCGGCCAGGTCCTGGAGGCGGCCGACGGCAGCTTCAACACCCTGCTGGAGCTGGGTTTCGCCACCGCGATCCGCAAGGAGTACGAGTGGCGGGTGGCCCGGGGCGAGTCCACGCGCAACCTGGACGCGTTCGCGCATCTGACGCAGCGCGCGCAGGACTGACCCCGCTCGCTGCTACGACGGGTCCGGCGGAAGCGAGTGCTTGTCCAGCTGGTCCGCGAAGGCCCGCAGCGCGTCGGCGAGTTCCTTCTTGGTGGGCAGTTCGTCGACCTTCCTGTCGAGCTCGGCGATACGGCGGTTGAGCTCCTCCAGGTCGTCGCTCGGAGCGGAGGGTTCCCCGGTGGGCCCTTCGGAGGGTTCCTCCGTGGGTTCGTCGGGGGACGTGGAGGTGGGGCTGGGACTGGGGTCGGTGCCGCCGGTGACACCGCCTTCGGTGTCGCCGCTGCCGCCGACCGTGCCGCCGCTGCCCCCGACCGTGCCGCCGTCGGTTCCGCTCTCGTCCGGCGGAAGGGAGCTCGACACACTCGGCTCGGCGCTGGGCTCGTCGTCCGAGCTCGCGGCGAGGGCACCGCCCACACTGACGGCGACCAGGACGGCCGCCCCCGCGACGGCGACGGAGAGACGTCTGAACGGTAAGGAGTTCTGTCTGTCATCCATGCCGGCGACGCTAACCGCCGACGATCACCGGACGGACGCCTTCCGTAGATCTCCTCGCGCTCACCCGGTAGCGCCCCGGCGTCACCCCCACCAACCGCTTGAAATGCCGGGTGAGATGGGCCTGGTCGTGGAAACCGGTGAGCGCGGCGACCTCGGCGGGCCCCTGACCGCCGAGCAGCAGACGCCGGGCCCGGTCGATCCGCCGCGCGGTCAGGTACTGGTGGGGCGCGATGCCGTAGGCGGTGCTGAACGCCCGTACGAGATGCGCCGGATGAGCCTGTACGACTCCCGAGGCCTCCTCCAGGGAGAGCCCCTCCGCCACCCGCTCGTCGAGGAGTTCGCGCAGTCGGCGCGCCAGGGCGGGGTCGCGGCGCGGCGGCTCGTCGTACAGCCGCGGCCGGAGCAGTGTCCTGAGCCGGTCGCCGATGAGCGTCAGCCGGCTCTCCGCCTCGAACTCCTCACCGGGCCCGGCCAGCGCCGTGTGCAACTGCCCTACCCGCCGCCGCAGTACGGGATTCCGCAGATCGGGACCGTCGACGGCGGGCCCGATCAGGTCGTCGCCCAGATGCGTGCCGTCGAGGTAGACGACCCGCTTGCGGAAGCCGTCCGGGCTCACCGGGGACCCGTTGTGCGGGACGTGCGGCGGCAGCAGGGACACGGTGTCGCCCGGCGTGCCGTGCTGGTGCCGCTCCAGGTCGTACCGTACGGCCCCGTCGTCCACGATGAGCAGCGTCCACGCCTCGTGCACGTGCATCGGATAGGCGTACTCGGTGAAACGGGCGTGGAAGACCTCGGTGACGCCCGGGACGGCTGGGCGCCAGGCGGTGACCTCTTGCCGCGCGGTCATGCAAAGAACGTACAAGACGAGGCCGTACGACGGCCGCCAGTCTCATCGTATGAACGATGAACCCATCCGCTTCGACACCAAGATCGCCGTCCTGCTGCGCGAGGACCTGGAGACCTGGCAGCGCCTGAACGTCACCTCGTTCCTGGTCAGCGGCCTGGGCGCCGAGGCCCCCGAGGTGATCGGCGAGCCCTACGAGGACGCCGACGGAGTGCCCTATCTGCCCATGTTCCGGCAGCCGGTGCTGGTCTTCGAGGGCACCAAGGAGGTCCTGACGGCGGCCCACGCACGCGTGCTGTCCCGCTCCCTCCCCCGCGCCCTCTTCACGAGCGACCTGTTCGCGACGGGCAACGACCGGGACAACCGGGCGGCGGTCCGGGCCGTCGCCACGGCGGACCTGGACCTGGTGGGGCTCGCGGTGTACGGGCCGCGCAACGCGGTGGACAAGGTGCTCAAGGGTGCGTGGATGCATCCGTGAGGTCAGCGCGGGCGTTTCTTCGGTGATCTCTTGTGTTTGAGGGAGGCGCGGAGGCGTTGGGCGTCGTGGGTCTTGCCCTGTAGTTCCAGGGCTTCGGCCAGGCCGCGGGTGACGACATCACGCATCCTGTGGTTGGCTCTGAGAGATTCCCGAATGAGGGTGCGAGTGGACCGCAGGAGCTGTTCCGCCGCAGCGTACTGCCTGTTGGCCAGGAGTGCTCTGCCGAGATGCGCGGCGCTGTTGAGCGTGTCCTCGTGTCTGTCGCCCAGCAACTGCCGACGCCGGGACAGGACCTCACTGTGGACATGCAGTGCCTCGACGTGTCTGCCGAGATGAGACAGGACGACGCCCAGGTAGTTCGAGGCGTCGAGAGCGGTGGGGTGGTCCTCGTTCGACGTACGCCGGTATCGGGCCAGGACATCCGTCAACACTTGGTGGGCTTCCTGCGGACGGCCGAGGGCCACCAGGGGATACGCGTAATTGGCGATGGAGCGAAGGACGTCGATGTGGTTTTCCCCCAGGACCGACGCGCGACGCGTCGCCACGTCCCGAAGGATGGCGTACGACTCGGCATCCCGGTCCAGGCCGCCCAGGGCGATGCCCAGGTCGTGGGTCGAGCTCAGGGTGTCGGGATGCTCTTCCCCCAGCACTCGGCGCCGCCGCTGCAGGAGGTCCTCGATGAGTGGCAGAGCCTCTTCGAATCTGGCCATCTCGTTCAGGGCCACGGCCACCAGGTGCGCCGCACGCAGCGTGTCGGGGTCGTCCTCGCTCAGTGAGGCCTTCCAGGTCTCGCGCAGAGTCCGGGCGAGATTGTGCGCTGCATCGTGCTGGGCGTTGCGGATGAGGTAGGTGGCGGCCGTCAGCAGCGCCGGCCGCAGCTCGGCTCTGTAGATCATCGTGTCCAGCGTCGCTGTCAGATGCTGGGTGAGCGATGACCACTCCGGCCACGTTTCGGGCAGTTCCGGGTCACCGGGATCGAGTGTGGCCAACAGCGCGGCGACGTCCTGAACCGGCCCCTCGGCCTGGTCGGCGCTGACATGGCGTACGACGGCCTGGGTGAGCCGGTGCACCTGGAAGGCGTCGGGCCCGACCACGGCCAGCCCGTACTGCGCGAGTGGCTGGAGCGCGCTGCGAGGCCACCGGATGTCCTGCGGGTCCCCGGGCACGGTGCTCAGCGTCGCGCGTGCCTTGACCAGCCACTTCGTCGGAATGGGCTCCGGCCCCAGGAACGCCGCCAGGCGCAGCACCGCCGCGGCCTCGGGGTGGCCCGTGTCCAGGCGGTCGGCGGCGAACATGACTGTGGCCGCCACCGAGACCGGGTAGTCGTAGACCTCGCCGTCGTTGAGGAGCTCGGCGGTGTTCGTCCTGAGCAACTGGAGGTAGTGGTCGGGAGGCGTGCCCTCACTGAGCGCACCGGCGGCCTGTGCCAGTGCGAGTGGCAGGTCGCCGAGGGCGTCGGCGAGGGCGTCGGCCGTCTGCTCGGTCACCGTGGGCAGTTGGCGTTCGAGGTAGGTGAGCGACTCCTTGCGGCTGAAGACCCCCAGCGCGAGATCCGGCACGATCCTTTTCCACGCCGGGTCGCGTGCCGTGATCAGCACATGGCCGGAGCCCTCCGGCAACCAGGCACGCAGTTGCCGAGGATCCTCGGCGTTGTCCAGGACGATGAGCCAGCGGTCGTGGGTGCGCAGGTACTCCAGTGCGTACCTGGCGTTGGTCTCGGCGCCTGCATCCGGCTTGGCCTCGCCGACCTGGGCCGCCAGTTCCGCGTAGCGGGCCGGGACCTGTTCGGTCTGTTCGGCGTCCACCCACCACACCAGGTCGTATTGCTCGGCGAACCGGTACGCGTACTCCAGTGCCACCTGCGTCTTGCCGATCCCGCCGGCTCCGTGCAGCGCCTGGACGGAGGTCCGCCGTTCGGCCAACACCGCCCGCCGCACCGCCTCGATGACGGCGTCCCGCCCGGTGAAGTGCGGGTTGCGCAGCCGTCGTACGTCCCACACCTCGGGCCAGTCGGCCCGAGGCGGGAACCGGGGCTGGGTACCGCCCGTGCCCCGCCGCGCGGGCGTGGCCAGGGGATGATCCGGCTTCTCGGTGGGGCGCTGGGGCGGTTCTACGGCCTTTAGCAGGGCCTGGACGGCTGCGGTCTCGTCCTCGATCGCGTACAGGTCGGTGCGGATGCGCGGCGCGAGGATGGCCGGCAGTTCGTCCTTGGCCATCTCCTTGACGACCAGCGGCACGAAGCGCCCCCGTCGGGCCACCACGGAGGTCCACTCCTCCTCCGTATACCGCCCGGTGGCGAAGTAGTCGGGGGAGAACAGGGCGACGACAGCCGAGGCGCGCTCCAGCGCGTCGTTCATCCGCTTCACGAAGTCGTCGCCGGTGGGCCAGTCCCACAGGTCCAGCTCGATCTCGTACCCGGCCTCCAGAAGATGCCAGGCGACCCACTCGGCCCACTGCCCGTCCGGCCCCGCGTGGCTGACGAAGACCAGCTCTGGGCCCGAGGCACTCGCGGAACTGTCGGTCATGTGCGCGTCTCTCCCACCCCGGCGGCCCCAACGGCCCCCTCACCGCCGCTTCTTGTATACCGCGTCGTACGGCTGGGCAGGGAGAAGTCGCGGAAGACGGGGCGGAGGTCAGGCGGCCTCGACCTCCGCCTTCGGAGTCGTGGGGGCCATCTCGCCGCCCTTGTCCCCGGCCGGGAGGCTCCGCATCAGAGCCGCGTACCCCGCCGCCGCGACCGTCCCGACGAGCGCGCACAGCCCCCACAGCCAGGCGGCGCCGTAGTGGTCGATGACGAAGCCGGACATCAGGGGCGCCACGAGCGCGGCGACCGACCAGGACAGCGTGTACATGCCCTGGTAGCGGCCGCGGCCGTGGGCGGGGGAGAGCCGGACGACGAGTCCGGTCTGCGTCGGCGCGTTGATCATCTCGCCGAGCGTCCACACGCACACCGTGAGCGCGAACAGACCGACGGACCCGGCGAAGGCGGTGAGCCCGAAGCCGTATCCCGCGAGCAGGGACGAGACGACGAGCAGCCGCTGGGGGTCCCGGTCCTGGATGAACCGGGTCACCGGGATCTGCAGCGCGACGATCAGCACCCCGTTGAGGGCGATGGCGAGCCCGTAGTCGGCGGGCGTGAACCCGGCCGCGCCCATCGCGACGGGCAGCCCGATGGAGCCCTGCTGGAAGACCACGGCGACGAGGAAGGACAGCCCGACGACACTCATGAACCGTCCGTCGCGCAGGACGGTGCCGAGGCGGACGTCGTCGGTGGTCTTCTCGGTGTGCGGGGCGGCGGGCTGGGACTCGGGCAGCTTGAGGAAGACGACGACCGCGCAGACGGCGGTCATCCCGGCCTCGATGAGAAAGCCCGCGAGATAGCTGTACTCGGCGATGAACCCGGCGGCCATGGAGGAGACGGCGAAGCCGAGGTTGATGGCCCAGTAGTTGAGCGAGAAGGCCCGGACCCGGTCCTCGGGCCGCACGATGTCGGCCATCATCGCCTGCACGGCCGGCCGGGAGGCGTTGGAGGTCATGCCGACGAGGAAGGCGACGGCGGCGATGGCGACGGGGTGGTGCATGAAGCCGAGCAGCGCGACGGAGGCGGCGGTCGACGCCTGGGCCACGAGCAGGGTGGGCCGCCGCCCGAGCCGGTCGGTCATCACCCCGGCCCCGATCGACGAGACGACTCCGCCCAGGCCGTGCAGCGAGGCGACGAGACCGGCGTAGGAGGCGGAGTAGCCGCGGTCGATGGTCAGGTACAGCGCCATGAAGGTGGCGACGAAGGCCCCGAGCCGGTTGACGAGGGTGCTCGTCCACAGCCACCAGAACGCGCGGGGGAGCCCGGAGACGGTCTCGTGGGTGGCGCGTCTCAGGGCGGCGAGCGGCATGGACGGTCCCCCACGTGTGTAAGTGCCCCAGATGGCAAGCACAACTTACGAAGGCGAGGGGACCGCGGGCCACTCAATTAACAGATCCCGTCAACCGTCCGTCTGTCGAGCGGGCACTACCCGTACCGAAGGCGTGGATTACGCTCATACGCATGGCCGACGCACCGTACAAGCTGATCCTCCTCCGCCACGGCGAGAGCGAATGGAACGCGAAGAACCTGTTCACCGGCTGGGTGGACGTCAACCTCAACGAGAAGGGCGAGAAGGAGGCAGTCCGCGGCGGCGAACTCCTGAAGGACGCCGACCTCCTGCCCGACGTGGTCCACACGTCCCTCCAGAAGCGCGCGATCCGCACGGCCCAGCTGGCCCTCGAATCCGCCGACCGCCACTGGATCCCGGTCCACCGCTCCTGGCGCCTGAACGAGCGCCACTACGGCGCCCTCCAGGGCAAGGACAAGGCCCAGACCCTCGCGGAGTTCGGCGAGGAGCAGTTCATGCTGTGGCGCCGCTCCTACGACACTCCGCCCCCGCCGCTGTCGGACGACTCCGAGTTCTCCCAGGCGTCGGACCCGCGCTACGCGACGATCCCCCCGGAGCTGCGCCCCCGCACGGAGTGCCTGAAGGACGTCGTCCTGCGCATGCTCCCGTACTGGTACGACGGCATCGTCCCCGACCTCCTGGCCGGCCGCACGGTCCTGGTCGCGGCCCACGGCAACAGCCTCCGCGCCCTGGTCAAGCACCTCGACGGCATCTCGGACGCCGACATCGCGGGCCTGAACATCCCGACGGGCATCCCGCTGTCCTACGAGTTGGACGCCGACTTCAAGCCACTGAACCCGGGCGGCACGTACCTCGACCCCGAGGCGGCCGCGGCGGCCATCGAGGCGGTCAAGAACCAGGGCAAGAAGAAGTAGCCCACGCCGAAGAAGCCCCCAGCCTGCGGGTTGTCCGCTGGTAGGGGGCTCTTTGCTGTCCGGGGTACATCCGGCCGTTCGGGGGAGATGCGTGTGGTCTCGGGGGCGTGTCACCCCCTGCGGGGGCATCCCTTGCTGGGACGAAAGGGAGACATGATGCCGCTCTATCTATCGAGGTTCAGCTACACGCCGGAGACCTGGGCGAGACTCATCGGCCACCCCGAGGACCGCGCAAAGGCCGCCCAGTCGTACATCGAGTCCGTCGGCGGCAAGCTCCACGGCTTCTGGTACGCGTTCGGCACCCGCGACGGCTACAACTTGTGGGAAGCCCCGGACAACGTCTCCATGGCCGCGGTCGCCCTGGCGATCAGCGGAGGCGGTGCGCTCAGCTCGTTTGAGACGACCGTTCTCCTGACCGTCGACGAAACGATGGATGCCCTGCGCAAAGCCGGACAAGTCCAGTACCGGGCCCCCGGCGCGTAGCGGTTGAGCAATCCCCACGATCACGCCCCCGACCCGTGCCGACGGCGCGGAACGGGGGCGTTCGCGTTCAGCCAGGTCTTCCAGACGTGCCGGGTGTTCGGGGTCTCGGGGTGGTCGAGGAGCCACAGTACGTAGGCCGCGTGAAGCTGAGCCCATGGGTCCGGGGAGTGACGGGCCGCGGTGAGTCTGGCGCGCAGGTCGGGGCCGTCCACGGCTCGGGCCACGCGTACGTACTCGCGGTCCTTGCAGCGGTATGCCCGACGCACGACCAGATCGACGAGGTCGACCAGCTTCGCCCGCGTACCGGCGTCGTGGTCGGCGGTCGCCAACTGCCGTATCAAAGCCTGTTTTACGCCCCACATCTTCGCGTGCCGTGTCCACTGCTGGGGATAGCGGGCCTCCCACTCCAGGTACAGCACCGCGTACGGCAGGCCCGGCCACCTGCGGAGGTCGGCATGGCCGCGTCCGGTCCACAGGGCCTCGGGCAGAGAGCGGCTCGCGGCCTCCTCGAAAGCCTTCCTCGCCGCCATTCGTTTCCTGGGGTGGGGGCCGAACCGGCTGGCCGCACTCCAGACTTCGTTGTAGTGGGCTGTCGCCGCCCGGGTCTTCGCACGGGCGCGGTCCACTCGGTCCAGGGCGACGGCACGCTCGGCGGGATCCGCTGCGATCAGGTGATACGCCCAGGCCAGGCGCTCGTTCCACGCGCGGGCGCCGTCAACTCCCGGGACCGTCTTCTTCGTCATGCGGTCGATCATCCATGGAAGGCGTGCAGGTTGCGTTGGTGCGTGGAGTGGGTGGCGTCATGAGTAGAAGCCACCCACCCAGTACTCCTCAGGGCCACGCTTCGAAGAGCAGCCGAAGTGTTCACGGAGTGCGATGAGGCCAGGGATGATCTTGTTGCTGGCTCCTCGGTCCGTCGCGCGGTCCACCGGGCGGACACGGTCCTGGACCGACCGCAGGCGCTGGGCCGGCGGTGGCTCGGGGGAGTCGTGACGGTCGTGCACCTCTGCCGGCCAGTCCATGCGCGGACCCTACGGGCGGTCCAGGCGCCGCTCCAACCGATACTCGGGCGGCCGCGTCAGACCGACAGCGGCACCTCGTGGATCTCGTCCGCCTTGTGGCCCGTGCGTTCGTGGATGCGCTGGACCGCGTCGGCCGAGGGGCCCTCGGACAGGCAGTAGACGGTTCCCGACTCGGGGTCCGCCCAGGCGCGCTCGAAGTGCACGCCCTCTTCCTTCTCTATCGCGAGGTCGGCCTGGTGGGCCTCCCTGAGCTGGTCGGCCGTGATGCCCTGCATCCCGTGGTGTACGTCCATGTACCGCGACATTGCTCGCACCTCCTGAGTCCGTACGGCTCCTTCCATGCTGCGCTTCCCACCCGGCCGGGGCGACACGACGAAGGGCCCCGGTGGCAACACCGGAGCCCTTCACCGCCGTACGAAGCAGCCGTACGAAGCAGCCGTACGAAACTCAACCGCACTGACACGGATTGCCCGACTGGCACCCGCACCCGCACCCCGAACCGCAGCCGCACGCGCCGACGACCGTCAGGGTCCTGATCGGGGCGGGCTGCTCGGTAGGGCGTTGCTGTGTGGGGTCGGGCTGGGGGGTGCTGGGGGATTCGGCCATGGGTCCCTCCTCGAGGCGTGGGCCAGAACGTCCCGACTGTCGGCTCAGGCCCGTACCCATTGCATGCCCGCTCCACTGGGCGCATCAACGGCGCACTGCGGCTCGCACGCCCCGAAGCAGCCCCCGAAGCAGCCCCCGAACAGCCCCCGAAGCAGTCCCCGAACAGCCCCGAAGGCGCCGGAGTCAGGCCAGGATCAGGCGCTCTCCACCCCCGTCACCGGCTGGATGTCCTGCTGGAGCTCGTCCGCGTGCTCGCCCGTCACCAGGTACACCACACGCTTGGCCACCGACACCGCGTGGTCTGCGAACCGCTCGTAGTAGCGGCCGAGGAGGGTGACGTCCACCGCCGTCTCGATGCCGTGCTTCCACTTGTCGTCCAGCAGGTGCTGGAAGAGCGTGCGGTGCAGCAGGTCCATCTCGTCGTCGTCCTGCTCCAGCTGGAGCGCGAGGTCGACGTCCTTGGTGATGATGACCTCCGCCGCCTTCGCCATCAGGCGCTGCGCGAGCTGGCCCATCTCCAGGATGGTCGCGTGCAGGTCGTGGGGGATGGCCTTCTCGGGGAAGCGCAGCCGGGCCAGCTTCGCCACGTGCTGGGCGAGGTCGCCGGAGCGCTCCAGGTCGGCCGACATCCGCAGGGAGGTGACGACGATACGCAGGTCCGTCGCCACCGGCTGCTGCCGCGCGAGCAGCGCTATCGCCCTGGCCTCCAGGTCGTGCTGGAGGTCGTCCACCTTCTGGTCGGCCTCGATCACGCTTTCGGCCAGCTTCAGGTCGGAGTCGAGGATGGCCGTCGTGGCGCGTCCGATCGCCGAGCCGACCAGGCGGGCCATCTCCACCAGACCGTCGCCGATCGAATCAAGTTCCTCGTGGTACGCGTCCCGCATCTTCGGTTCCCTCTCGTACGTGGTTCCTGTGGGTTCCAGGGGCCAAAACCGGCCGCGAAACCGGTGCTGCGTACCCCACGCTCCCACGTTCCGCCCCCTACGCGTCCGTTTCCGCCCTCCCAAATGAACCAACACTGGCTCCAAGGTGAACTCTGGGCGACGAGTGTTCGAGCTCCCACTCGGACGGCTGTGGCCAGGACCGAACCCATGCCTAACCTGGGGGCATGGACGTGAACGCGGCGGTCGCCGCAGCGGCAGCGATCGCCGGTGTGCTCACCGGTGTCATCGCCATGCTGGCGTTCCGCTGGAGCGAGCGGGAGCAGAAACGCCCCACCCGCTCCTCCCTGCACACGGACCCGGTGCTTCCGCCGGGCGTGGACACCGTCCTCTCCGTGCTCCGCTCCTCGGCCGTCGTCCTCGACGAGGCCGACGCCGTCGTCAAGGCGAGCTCCGCCGCGTACGCCCTCGGGCTGGTCCGCGGCGGCAAGCTCTCCGTGGAGCCCATGCTCCAGATGGCCCGGGACACCCGGAGGGACGGGGAGATACGCCAGGTCGAGCTGGATCTGCCCAGGCGCGGCACCGGACGCGGGGAGGCCCTCGCCGTCTCCGCACGCGTCGCGCCCCTCGGCTCCCGGCTGGTGCTGCTCCTCGTGGAGGACCTCACCGAGGCCCGGCGCATAGAAGCGGTACGACGCGACTTCGTCGCGAACGTCAGCCATGAGCTCAAGACCCCCGTCGGCGCGCTCTCCCTCCTGTCCGAGGCCGTCATGGACGCCTCGGAGGACCCGGAGGCCGTGGAGCGCTTCGCCGGCCGCATGCAGATCGAGGCCACCCGCCTGACCAGCCTGGTCCAGGAACTCATCGACCTCTCCCGGGTCCAGAACGACGACCCCCTGGAGGACGCCGAGCCGGTCCGCGTGGACGAGCTCGTCGCCGAGGCCATCGACCGCTGCCGCCACCAGGCCGGCACCAAGCAGATCACCATGGCGGCGGCCGGCGCGGCCGAACTGCGGGTCTGGGGCAACCGCGGCCAGCTCGCCGCCGCCCTCGGCAACCTCGTCGAGAACGCCGTCAACTACTCGCCCGCCCGCACCCGCGTCGGCATAGCCGCCCGCAGGGTGTCCGTCCCCGGCGGCGACCTGATCGAGGTCGCCGTCACCGACCAGGGCATCGGCATCTCCGACAAGGACAAGGAGCGCATCTTCGAGCGCTTCTACCGCGTCGACCCGGCCCGCTCCCGCCAGACCGGCGGCACGGGCCTCGGTCTCGCGATCGTCAAGCACGTGGCCGCCTCGCACGGCGGGGAGGTCACGGTGTGGAGCTCGGAGGGACAGGGCTCCACGTTCACCCTCAGGCTGCCGGAGGCGGGCGCGGCCCGCGACCGCGCGCTCCAGCACCCCGACCTCGACAACGAGGACGGGCCCACCCCCGAGTCGACTTCTTACGACCCGCTTCCCGCCCCGGAGGTCCTTCCGTGACCCGAGTGCTCGTCGTCGAGGACGAGGAGTCCTTCTCCGACGCCCTGTCGTACATGCTCCGCAAGGAGGGCTTCGAGGTCGCCATCGCGGCCACCGGCCCCGACGGACTCGACGAGTTCGAGCGCAACGGCGCCGACCTCGTCCTCCTCGACCTGATGCTGCCGGGCCTGCCCGGCACCGAGGTGTGCCGCCAGCTGCGCGGCCGATCCAACGTCCCCGTCATCATGGTGACCGCCAAGGACAGCGAGATCGACAAGGTCGTCGGCCTGGAAATAGGAGCCGATGACTATGTCACCAAGCCGTTCTCCTCGCGCGAGCTGGTCGCCCGCATCCGCGCCGTCCTGCGCCGCCGCGGCGAGCCCGAGGAGGTCACCCCGGCCGCCCTGGAGGCCGGTCCGGTCCGCATGGACGTGGACCGCCATGTGGTCACGGTCTCCGGCTCCAAGGTCGACCTGCCCCTCAAGGAGTTCGACCTGCTGGAGATGCTGCTGCGCAACGCCGGCCGCGTCCTGACCCGCATGCAGCTCATCGACCGCGTCTGGGGCGCCGACTACGTCGGCGACACCAAGACCCTCGACGTCCACGTCAAGCGCCTGCGCGCCAAGATCGAGCCCGACCCGGGCGCGCCGCGGTACCTGGTGACGGTCCGCGGTCTCGGGTACAAGTTCGAGCCGTAAACCAGACACCTCACGTACGCCGAAGGGCGGGACCTCCTCGGAGGTCCCGCCCTTCGTGTCGTACGACGGTCTCGTACGGCGGCTCAGTGGCCCGCTGCCGCCCCGCTGGCCGTCGCGCTCGCGGAGGCCGCGTCGGTCGGCGTGGCGGAGCCGGTCGGGGTGGCCGAACCGCTCGGGGGCGCCGAGGTGGACGGCTTGGCCGTTTTCGTGGGCGCCGACGGCATCGCGGTCGGGCCCCACTTGGTGAAGTAGCTGTCGGCCGGAACCACGAAGGCCCGCAGGCTCACGTCACCGGTCGTGCTGAAGGTGAACGTGACCTTCTGCGCGTTGCCGTTCTTGACGGCCTCACCGAGGTCGTTCACCGCGGCGGAGGCGTTGCCCTTGCCGCCGAGGACTACGGAGCCGTGGGCCGGGACGGTCACCTTGCCCTTGCCCTTGGCGGCGGTGATCTCGGCGCTGCCGCCGTCCGCGATGCTCACGGAGTCCAGCGTCTGGGCGGTGTCGCCGCTGTTGAAGACGGTGGCGGAGATCACCGCCGGCCCCTTGGTCTCACCGGAGGCCTCGGTGGCGGGCTGGGTGATGACCACGACGTTCTGGAGCTTGATGTCGCCGACGCTGGTCTCCGCGTTGTCCGGCTTGACCTCCAGCGTCTGGGCGTTGTTGCCGGCGGCGCACGCGGAGAGCGCGGCGACCGAGAACGCGAGGGAGGCGGCGGCGAGGGCACCGCGTCGAAGGCTGCTGCTCACGGCGGCGGCAACTCCTTGACTTGAGCGAGGCGGCCCGTAAAGCCGCGCTAAGTGTCTGTCAGCGGGCTTAGGTTACCGAGCCGTCCCCGCCGGGCCGCACCCGACCCTCCCCAAGAGGCGTGTCACCCGGTTCACAAGTGACTCGTGAGTCACTTCTCCCCCGCACTCCGGCGCTCGTCCGGCATTCACATAAGAGCCTTCGGCATCCAGTGGCAAAACTTCCGTGAAGGAATGCGCGATCACCCCCGGAATTGATCACCGTCTGATCCGTTGGCCCCGCGTGATCAATTCCGGATTCGACGCGGAACCGCCTCGGGGCACCGAACGGAGTAGCGGAAGTCGCACACTTGGAACCGGACATTTAGGGACGTTAGGCCGTCCGGCGGCGCCTCCGGATGTGTGTAACGTACGCGTTTCACCTCCCCTGAAGAGCCGCTCCCACCTGCGAATACCTTCTTCCGCTCGGCCTTCGCAGCACGTTCCTGTTACTGTTGTCAAGCCCCGAGATATGCCCTGACCTGCGAAAACGCCATTCAGAACCCGCAGTTTCCGTGTTACCCTGGATAGCCACGGAAGGGGTACCTGTCACATGACGTTCAAGGTTGGCGACACCGTGGTCTATCCCCATCACGGGGCCGCGCTGATCGAGGCCATCGAAACTCGCCAGATCAAAGGCGTGGACAAGACCTACTTGGTGCTGAAGGTCGCCCAGGGTGACCTGACGGTGCGTGTGCCAGCGGACAATGCGGAGTTCGTCGGCGTGCGTGATGTGGTCGGTCAGGACGGGCTGGACCGGGTCTTCGAGGTGCTGCGCGCACCGTACGCCGAGGAGCCCACTAACTGGTCCCGTCGTTACAAGGCAAACCTGGAGAAGCTCGCCTCCGGCGATGTCATCAAGGTCGCGGAAGTCGTGCGTGACCTGTGGCGTCGTGAGCGCGAGCGTGGACTCTCCGCAGGTGAGAAGCGCATGCTCGCCAAGGCTCGGCAGATCCTGGTGAGTGAGCTCGCTCTCGCGGAGAACACGAACGAGGACAAGGCCGAGGCCCTGCTCGACGAGGTTCTCGCGTCCTGACGACGCACGCTGCCGCCGGGTTCGGCTCAGCACATTGAGAACATGAGATGCCGCGGTGCCCGATGACGTATTTCTGTCGCCGGGCGCTGCGGCATGTTCATATCTGAACACCGCACTACTTCGTACTCGACACCGTACGACGGGATGGGGTCCCCGATACTTGGCGTGCCGGGCCCGGGCAGCAGGCTCGACCGGTGTCACGGAAGGGTCCGGTCAAGGCGTCGCGCCCGGCACGCTGTCTCCGTACCCACGTTGGCCGAGCACACAAACCTGACAGGAACCGATGTCTGACGTTTCGCGCCCTACGGCCGCCGAAGCACGTACCGCGGTGGTGATTCCGGCCGCCGGAAGGGGCGTACGCCTCGGTCCGGGCGCCCCCAAAGCGCTTCGCGCGCTGAACGGCACCCCCATGCTGATCCACGCGATCCGCGCGATGGCGGCCTCCCGTGCCGTCTCCCTGGTCGTCGTCGTGGCCCCGCCCGACGGCGCCGGCGAGGTCAAGTCCCTCCTCGACGCGCACGCGCTGCCCGAGCGGACGGACTTCGTCGTCGTCCCGGGCGGCGACTCCCGCCAGGAGTCGGTGAGGCTCGGCTTGGACGCGCTCCCGCCCGACTTCGACATCGTCCTGGTCCATGACGCGGCCCGCCCGCTCGTCCCGGTCGACACCGTCGACGCGGTCATCGAGGCCGTACGGGAAGGCGCCCCCGCCGTCGTCCCGGCGCTGCCCCTCGCGGACACCGTGAAGGAGGTCGAGCCGGCCCAGGTCTCCGGTGAGCCCGAACCGGTCGTGGCCACCCCGGTCCGCGCCCGCCTGCGGGCCGTACAGACCCCGCAGGGCTTCGACCGGACCACCCTGATCCGCGCCCACGAGACGGTCACCGAGAACGTCACCGACGACGCGAGCATGGTCGAGCAGCTGGGCCTGACGGTCGTGGTCGTGCCCGGCCACGAGGAGGCCTTCAAGGTGACCCGCCCGCTGGACCTGGTCCTCGCGGAGGCGGTCCTGGCCCGCAGGAGGCTCAACGATGGCTTCTGAGTCCTTCCCGATGCCGCAGGTCGGCATCGGCACCGACATCCACGCCTTCGAGGAGGGCCGCGAGCTGTGGTGCGCGGGCCTGAAGTGGGAGGACGAGGGCCCCGGCCTGGCCGGCCACTCCGACGCGGACGTCGTCGCCCACGCCGCCTGCAACGCGCTGTTCTCGGCGGCCGGCCTCGGAGACCTGGGCCGGCACTTCGGCACCGGCCGCCCCGAATGGTCGGGTGCATCCGGCGTCACGCTGTTGACGGAGGCGGCCCGGATCGTCCGTGAGGCGGGCTTCCGGATCGGCAACATCGCCGTGCAGGTCGTAGGACCGCGCCCGAAGATCGGCAAGCGGCGGGACGAGGCGCAGAAGATCCTGTCGGAGGCGGCGGGCGCTCCGGTCTCGGTATCAGGCGCAACGACGGACGGACTCGGGTTTCCCGGCCGGGACGAGGGCCTGATGGCGGTGGCGACCGCGTTGGTGGTCAGGACCGCGAGCTGACCGTTATCCACAACCCGTCGAAGGCACCACACATCGCCCACTACCCTGGACCCGTGACTATTCGCCTGTACGACACCAGCGCCCGGCAGATCCGTGACTTCGCCCCGCTCACGCAGGGCTGTGTCTCGATCTACCTCTGTGGCGCCACCGTGCAGGCCGCCCCGCACATCGGGCACATCCGCTCCGGCCTGAACTTCGACATCATGCGCCGCTGGTTCGAGTACCGCGGCTACGACGTCACGTTCATCCGCAACGTCACCGACATCGACGACAAGATCATCACGAAGTCCCGCGACCAGGGCCGCCCCTGGTGGTCCATCGGCTACGACAACGAGCGCGCGTTCAACGAGGGCTACGACGCCCTCGGCTGCCTGCCGCCGACGTACGAACCGCGGGCCACCGGGCACGTCCCCGAGATGATCGAGATGATGCGCGGGCTCATCGAGCGGGGCCACGCCTACGAGGCCGAGGGCAACGTCTACTTCGACGTGAAGTCCTTCCCGGAGTACCTCCAGCTCTCCAACCAGGAGCTGGAGAACCTCCTCCAGCCCGCCGGCGACGGCGAGACCGGCAAGCGGGACCTGCGGGACTTCGCGCTGTGGAAGGCGACCAAGCCCGGCGAGCCCGACTGGGAGACCCCGTGGGGCCGCGGCCGCCCCGGCTGGCACCTGGAGTGCTCGGCCATGGCGCACAAGTACCTCGGCACCGCCTTCGACATCCACGGCGGCGGCCTGGACCTGATCTTCCCGCACCACGAGAACGAGATCGCCCAGGCCAAGGCCTACGGCGACGAGTTCGCCAAGTACTGGGTGCACAACGCCTGGGTCACCATGAGCGGCGAGAAGATGTCCAAGTCGCTCGGCAACAGTGTGCTGGTGAGCGAGATGGTCAAGCAGTGGCGCCCCATCGTGCTGCGCTACTACCTCGGCACCCCGCACTACCGCTCGATGATCGAGTACAGCGAGGAAGCCCTGCGCGAGGCCGAGTCGGCGTTCGCGCGGATCGAGGGCTTCGTGCAGCGGGTCGTGGAGAAGGCCGGCCCCGTCGAGCCGTCCGCCGAGGTGCCGCCCGCCTTCGCCGAGGCCATGGACGACGACCTGGGCGTCCCGCAGGCGCTCGCCATCGTGCACACCACCGTCCGGCAGGGCAACAGCGCCCTCGCGGCCGACGACAAGGAGGCCGCGGTGGCCCGCCTCGCCGAGGTGCGCGCCATGCTCGGCGTCCTCGGCCTGGACCCGCTCGACGCGCACTGGGCCGGTGACGAGAGCCGCGGCGAGGACCTGCACGGCGTGGTCGACAGCCTCGTACGCCTCGTCCTCGACCAGCGGCAGGCGGCCCGCGCCCGCAAGGACTGGGCCACCGCGGACGCCATCCGCGACCAGCTCGGCCAGGCCGGACTGACCATCGAGGACGGTCCGCAGGGGCCGCGCTGGACGCTGGGTCCCCGCTAGCCGTCTTTCTTGATCGATTGTGCCGCCCGGCCCTCCGGGCGGCACACTGCATAGACGTACGAACATTTCACCGACACAGACACCCACGCAGAACAGGTAGGTCATGGCAGCCAACAACCGCCGCATGTCCGGCAAGAAGGGCGCGCAGGTCGGCAGTGGCGGCCAGCGGCGCAAGGGCCTGGAGGGCAAGGGGCCGACCCCGCCCGCCGAGATGCGCAAGGGCCACAAGAAGAACCGAATCGCGGGTGCCCAGGCGAGGCAGGCCCTACGACGTCCCGCGCCGCGCGGCCGGGGCGGCAAGGGCACCTCGGAGATGGTCGTCGGGCGCAACCCCGTCGTCGAGGCGCTGCGCGAGGGCGTGCCCGCGGTGACGCTCTACGTCCAGCAGTTCATCGACAACGACGAGCGGGTCCGCGAGGCGCTCCAGCTCGTCGCCGACCGCGGCGGCGTCCACCTCATGGAGGCCCCCCGCCCCGAGCTCGACCGCATGACCAACGGGCTCAATCACCAGGGCCTGGTCCTCCAGGTCCCGCCGTACGAGTACGCACACCCCGAGGACCTCGCCGCTGCCGCCTACGACAACGGCGAGGACCCGCTGATCGTCGCCCTCGACGGTGTGACGGACCCCCGCAACCTGGGTGCGGTCGTCCGCTCGGTCTCCGCGTTCGGCGGCCACGGCGTGGTCGTACCGGAGCGCCGCGCGGCCGGCATGACGGCGGGCGCCTGGAAGACCTCCGCCGGCACCGCGGCCCGCACCCCGGTCGCCCGCGCGACGAACCTCACCCGCGCCCTGGAGGGCTACAAGAAGGCCGGCATCGTCGTCGTCGGCCTCGCCGCCGACGGTGAGCACGAAATCGGCGACCTGGAGGCCCTCGGCGGCCCCGTCGCCATGGTCGTCGGCAGCGAGGGCAAGGGCCTGTCCCGGCTGGTCGGCGAGACCTGCGACTTCCGGGTGCGGATCCCGATGCCGGGTGGCGCGGAGTCGTTGAACGCCGGTGTGGCGGCGGGGATCGTGCTGTATGAGGCGGCTCGTCGGCGGGGCTGAACGAGTGTTCGGCGCGGTCCCCCACTTGGGGTACTCCTGGCGTACGGGGCAACCTTGACGGGGTCCGGACAGATCCGGCGAGTCAAAGCAGTGTCCTAAACACACGTCACTCGGTTAGATGAGTGTGGACACCAGAACACCCCGCACACCCACGGGGGGCCGCTCATCGGGATTCGATTCCGGGTTCGATGACGCTCCCGCGCTGAGCATGGTGAAGGTGCCGAGCGATCCGGCGCAGATCATCGTCAACCACGCCAGCTTCCGCGTGCAGTTGGGCGCGTCGACGCGGCGCACCGCCCAACCCCAGCGGATCGCACGGCACTTGAGCGCCGCCGAGGACACCGCACGCATGCCGGCCGTCGGCGCCGCGGCGGGCAGAGCCGGTGCGGCCCAGGCCCCCGGGCGCCGCCGGGCCGTCGTGTGGAGCGGCAAGTCCGCCCCCGACGACACCGGCGCCCACCGCCTCCTCCAGGCCGTGCGGGGCGGCAGCGTCGGCCACACCGAGCCCCCCGCCGCCGACGCCGGAGCCACCCAGGTCATCCCCCGCATCGACGTCGACCACGGCTACCGGGCCGACTACGACGACGAGTTGGCGCAGACCATGGAGACGCCGGTCGTCGGCGCCCAGCGCAGCTACGACGGCGACGGCACCCGACTCCTGCCCGACATGCCGACAGTTGGCAGCGCCGACGACGAACCCGCCTACGCGGACAAGGACTTCGAGGACACCGGCCGCAGCTTCAAACGCCAGGGCGACGAACCCGCGCGGCACGCCTACTACCCGGGCCGCCGGATGAACCTCGGCGTCGTCCTCCTCCCGCTCCGGATCTTCCTCGGCTTCATCTCCATCTACGCCGGCATGGGCAAGCTCTGCGACCCCGTCTACTTCGACGGCGGCAAGCGCGGCTCCATGGTCAAGTGGCTCAACACCCTGCACCCGTGGGAAGTGGCCGAACCACTACGCCAGTTCGCCCTCCAGCACCCCGTCGGCTCCGGCCTCGTCATCGCCTTCCTCCAGGTCATCGTGGGCGTCCTCACGATCCTGGGCTGCTGGCAGCGGGTCGCCGCGGTCGTCGGCGCCGGCCTCTCCGCCGCCCTCCTCGTCACCGTCAGCTGGAAGAGCGTCCCCGCCTACGACACCCCCGACATCATCTACCTCGCCGCCTGGTCCCCGCTGATCATCGCCGGCGCCCCCGTCTACTCCATCGACGGCCGCCTCGCGGGCAGCGCCTGGCGCCGCCTCGGACCCCGCTCCGACATCTGGGAACTGCGCCGCTACGTCCTGCGCCGCGGCGCCCTCATCACCGCGATCGTGATGGGCCTGACGCTGCTCATCGGCTCGGTGCTCGGCGGAGCCGTCCGGGACGCCGACCGCGTCATCGTCCCCGGCCCCGGCGAGGCCCCCCGCAACGAACTGCCCGGCTCCCCGCTCCCGCAGGACTCCGCCAAGGCCCGCAAGAAGAGCCCGCCGCCGTCCACCGCACCCAGCCAGGGCGCCACCAGCGGCCCCTCCGCCGGCACCTCGGCAACCCCGGACGCCACCCGCTCCGGCACGGCGACCGGCGGTTCACCCAGCCAGACCCAGGGCACCACCGGCCAGACCTCACCCCAGCAGTCCTCCCCGGCCCAGCAAGCCCCCAGCACCACCTCAGGCCCGACCGGCGGCACCAGCACTTCCGGCGGCTCGACAGGCGGCTCCGACACCGGGGGCTCCTCCTCCGGCGAACCGGGCCTGGTCGGCGGCCTGTTGGGGTAGGCGGGCCGGTGGGCGACATACTGGGCAACCCCACCGGCTGAGAGACACGGCCCACGAAAAGGTCCCGCACAGAGGATGTGCGGGACCTTTTGAAACCTACGGGGAGCTGCAGGGCCTTCAGGGGCGCGGGGAACTGCGCGACCAGCCACGACGGACCCGCACCCTGAACACGACCGTCACCGCCCCAACGCAGCCAGTTCCTTCGCCGCCTCCGTCAGATCCTTCGCCGTGTCGATAGCCCGCCAGTACGCCCCCTGCGGAAGAGGGAACCCAGCCAACCGCAGCTCACGCGCCAACGTGGGGAACGTAGTCCGCTCATGATCCCCCCGCTCTGGCAACAACGCGGCGAACCCGGGCGAGAACACATACACACCGGCGTTGATCTCGAACGTCGACGGCGGCGCCTCGATGAAGTCCGTGATGTGCCCGAACCCGTCGGTCTGCACAGCCCCCCAGGGAATCCGCGGCCGCGCCAACGCGACCGTCGCCACCGCATCCCGCTCGGTGTGGAAGTCCGCCATGTCACGCAGCGAGAACCGCGTCCAGATGTCACCGTTCGTCGCGTACCACGCCTGATCCGGATGCGGCAGACGCGCGGCCGCGTACTTCAGACCGCCACCCCGCCCGAGCGGCTCCGTCTCGATGACGGTCTGCACACGCACCGGGAGATCAGCCGTCTTCAACCAGTCCTGGAGCACCTCGGCGAGATGCCCGCAGCTGACGACCACATCCGTCACGCCCTCCTCGGCGAGCCAGACAAGCTGATGGCCGATGATCGGAGTCCCCGTACCGGGGATCTCGACCATCGGCTTGGGCCGGTCGTCGGTGTAGGGACGCAACCGGGAGCCCTGGCCACCGGCCAGGATCACGGCCTGAGTGGGACGGGACGCGACGTTCGGATCGGTCATGACCGAAACTGTACGACGCGTCCCTTTCCCGACCTGTGTCGGCGCCCCCGCTCAAAGGGGTCAGCTGTGGGCCGCCGCCACACCCGTCGCGAAGGACGTGTCACAGACCGGGCGGGCGAACGACTGCGCGCGCGTGGGGCCGTACACACGCACCGCGGCACGGCCCAGGGACCTCGCGATGGAGACGCAGTGCTTCGCGAGCGACGGACGGTGGTTCACGGCCTCCTGGAGGTGTGTGAGGGCGATGCCCGGGTCCTTCTCCTGGAGCTCGGTCAGGAGCTGCTCGCGCAGCGCGTCCTGCGGGGCGAGGGGTGCGCTGCGGGGCTTGCCGTCCGAGACCGTGGCGTCCGACGCGGTGAGCACCGAGGAGGTCGAGGGATCCCCGGACCAGTTGACTCGGGTGACCGCGAGGGTCCCGGAGAGCACCAGGACGACGGGCAGGACAAGGGCGAGGGAGCGGCCGATCCGGCGGGCGGGGCCCCGGCCGCGTCGCGTCTGTTGGCTAGTGGAGTGCTTCACGCGTGTGAGGGTAGCGCGTGGTAATGATTTGGCGACATTTAGTCACCGGTTCGGGGGATGAGATAGTGCCGTTTTTTGGGTAGGGCGTTGACGCGCACTGCTCGAAATGACCGGAGTGCCGGGGTATTTGTCGACAACCCCGAGGTCTTCCGGGTGCGAGAAGGGCCCCGCAGACGCTCTGCGGGGCCCTTTTCGTCAACCTGGGTGAATTGCTGCGGTTCGTCCTCAGTCGGTGAGGCGCTCGCCCGTGGAGGTCGAGAACACGTGGGTCTCGCCCGGACGCGGCACGACGTGCAGCGTGGCGCCCTTCTCCGGGACCGCGCGACCGCTGACACGGACGACCAGGTCCTTCAGCTCGCCGTCGACCTTGGCGGACCCGTAGACGTAACCGTCGGCGCCGAGCTCCTCGACGACGTTCACGGAGACCGCGAGACCGGCCGGGGCGTCCTCGGTGTCCTTGGAGAGGGCCGTGGCGGCGGCACCGCCGTGCTCGACCACGTCGAAGTGCTCGGGGCGGACACCGACGGTGACGGTGGTGTCACCCTTGTCGGAGGCGGCCTTGAGAGCCTCGCGGTTGACGGGCACCACGCTGTTGCCGAACTTCACACCGCCGTCGGTGATCGGAACCTCGACGAGGTTCATCGCCGGGGAGCCGATGAAGCCGGCGACGAACAGGTTCGCCGGACGGTCGTACATGTTGCGCGGGGAGTCGACCTGCTGGAGCAGACCGTCCTTGAGCACGGCCACGCGGTCGCCCATCGTCATGGCCTCGACCTGGTCGTGGGTGACGTAGACGGTGGTGATGCCGAGACGGCGCTGGAGCGAGGCGATCTGCGTACGCGTCGACACACGGAGCTTGGCGTCGAGGTTGGACAGCGGCTCGTCCATGAGGAAGACCTGGGGCTCACGCACGATGGCGCGACCCATGGCGACACGCTGACGCTGACCACCGGAGAGGGCCTTCGGCTTGCGGTCCAGGTACTCGGTGAGGTCGAGGATCTTCGCGGCCTCTTCGACCTTCTGCCGGATCTCCGCCTTGTTGATGCCGGCGATCTTGAGCGCGAAGCCCATGTTGTCGGCGACCGTCATGTGCGGGTACAGCGCGTAGTTCTGGAACACCATGGCGATGTCCCGGTCCTTCGGCGGCAGGTGCGTGACGTCACGGTCACCGATGCGGATGGCACCGCCGTTGACGTCCTCGAGCCCCGCCAGCATGCGGAGCGAGGTGGACTTGCCACAGCCGGACGGGCCGACCAGGACGAGGAACTCGCCGTCCTCGATGTGGATGTCGAGACCGTCGACGGCGGGCTTCGTGGAACCCGGGTAAATACGGGTCGCCTTGTCGAACGAAACAGTGGCCATGGCTCAGAGGCCCCCTTCTACCGGCAGGAACGTGCCGGACGATCCGTTGTAGGAAGGTGGTGGTGTAGTCCACGCAGGTGGACTGAGTCAGGACGGTACCCGGCGTTCACGCGTATGTCAGTACCTATGCCCCTGTGAACTTCGCGGAAATTTTCGAACGGGGCAGAGCCACGCACTTTTGACCTCACCTCGCGGCTTCCTGCTTCATCGCCCACCGCAGGCCACGCGCAGCCCTGGTGAGCTGCGCCTGACCCGTCTTACACGGGCTCCACAGGCATTCCGGCCGACGGCCCGTCGGTCCGTACTGCGCCGATCACCTACGCGACCAGCAGACGCAAACCCTCGTCCCGAAGGTTCACGGCGGCATTCACATCACGATCATGCAGAGCCCCGCACCCGGCACACGTCCACTGCCGAACCGAGACATCCATCCTCGGACCCATGACATGACAGGCAGAACACCGCCGTGTCGAAGGGAAGAAACGGTCCACGACCACCAGCGCCCGCCCGTACCACTCGCACTTGTAGCGCAACTGCCGAAGCAACTCACCCCACGAGGCATCGACGATCGCCTGGTTCAGCTTCGCCTTCCGCCGCCGCCCCTTGCCACGCGCCGCCCGCATCAAGGTCCCGACGGACAGGTCCTCCACCACGAGCACTTGGTTCTCGCGCACGAGGCGGGTGGTGAGCTGGTTCAGCACGTCCCTGCGTACGTCACTGATCAGGGCGTAGAGCCGCGCGATCTTCTCCCTGACCTTCTGCCGGTTCTTCGATCCCCGCACCTTCCTGTGCAGCTCCCGCTGCAACCGCGCCAACCTCTCCGCGTACCGCTTCAACAACCGCGGATGATCGAACTTCGTCTCGTCGTCCAGGATGACCAGCGACGCCAGCCCGACATCCACGCCGACGGCCTTCGGCTTCCTCGTCCCCGTCACGAACACCGCAGGCAGCGGAGCTATCCGCTCCTCCACGAGCATCGACACGAAGTACCGGCCGGCCCGATCCCGCGTCACCGACAACCGCACCGGAACCTCCCCGGCAGGCAACGCCCGAGACCACCGGATGTCCAACGGCACCGACTGCTTCGCCAACGTGATCAGCCCGGTCCCCGGCCGCCCCGGATCCTCCACCCACTTGAACCCCGTCCGCACATACGTCGCCGTATCCCGCGCGCGACCCTTCTTCTTCCGCCTCGGATACCTGGCCTCACCCTTGAAGAAACGGCCGTACGCCTGATCCAGATGACGCAGAGACTGCTGAAGGACCGTCGACGACACGTCCCTCAACCACGCCGACTCCTCCTTCCGCTTCCAGCCCGTCAACGCACGACACGTCTCCGCGAACCCCACATTCACCCGATACCGCTCCCAGGCCCCCGAACGCAGCGCCAGACCCTCGTTGTAGACCCACCGACACGCCCCGAACGTCCGCCCCAGCTGCTCGGACTGCTCCTCGGTCGGATAGAAGCGGAACCGGTACAGCCGGTGACGCGTGTCGGGCGCCTTGGCGTGGGACTTCAGCGGAGTCGCCTTGCGCGTGTGGTGCTTTTGGCGGTCGCCGATGCCGAGGACCTCGCGCTTGACGCGCTCGGCCTCTGTCTCCCCCATGACCCCTCCCTGACGATCCGATCTTCGGAACAGCACGTCAGCTCGATCAACGAACGGGTGCGCGGATGGTTACGCGCAGTTTCGGGAGCGTGTGGAGTGCGGAACTTCGTGGCTTGGGGAAACAGGCTCTGTGTACAGTGGTTCAGCCTTCGTGCGTGGCACTGTGACGCACGTCGCCTCCTTAGCTCAGTCCGGCCCAGAGCGGCTGTCTTGTAAACAGCAGGTCGTCGGTTCGAATCCGACAGGGGGCTCTGAAAAGCCCAGGTCATATAGCTCGTGACCTGGGCTTTTGTGTTGCTCGGGGCCTGGCTCGTCAGGCGGGCGGGTGTCGGGATGGGGCCTGCGTGGGAGGAGTGGCCCGCGGCTACTCCTCAGGCTTCCGCTTGGGCTTCTTTCGGGCACTGGCCTGGGCGTTCGCCTCGTCATTCGGCTTGCTGCTGCCTGTCGACCTTGACCTTCTTGATGGCCTTCGCGGCTTTGCGGGCGGCCACGATCGCAGGTTCGGTTTCCACCCAGCAGAACCGGGAGCCCTGTCCTCAGCGGTGGCGATGACGATTGCCGTAGGTGCGAGATGCTTGGCTTGCCCGCTCTATGCGGCTTCCGCTTCGGACGAAGCGTCGGAAGTAGCAGGCGGTGCGATGGGCGACAGCGCGGCCCACCCCATAACCTCGACCAGATGCTCGGCCAAGAGGCCGACATGAGGATCGGGCTGAATCAGTGCGGTTGCCCGGCCGTGGGCGGTGCGTTCTGCGGCCCATTCGTGGTCGAGGGTGGTGAAGTCGTCGTCGATCCAGATGACGGGTGAGTCGCCGAGCCAGCTGTCGACGTGGTCGCGTTTCCAGAGGTAGCCGTCGGGGTGGCTGGTGGTGATCTGGAGACGCGGTAGGTCGACGTAGGGGAGGGGCGGGAGGCCGAGGAGTGGGCTGATGAGCGTGGTGGCGTCTTGGCGCCAGCTGGTGCACCAGATGGGGGCGACCAGGCCGGTTCGGATCACGTGCATGAGCAGGGGGCCGTGTGCGGGGTTGAGCCAGATGGTGACTGGGTCGTCGGTGCTGCTGCCTGTGGGAACGACATCGTGGCTGCGGTGGGTGGCCGGGGTGGTCCCATCGGCGTTGGGGAAGGGCATGAGGACGCCGTCGACGTCGAGGAGCAGGTAGGGAGGGCGCATCGGTTTCTCCCAGGGAAGCCGGGGCTGAGGGTTAGAGCTTGCGGGCGGTGATCAGCAGGGTGGTGGGCCAGCAGGCACCGTGGCGGGCGTCGTGGAACTCCTGGGCCGAGGTGAGCCAGAGGCCGGAGTAGGCGAGGTGTTTCTCCCAGCGGTCGGTGTCGAAGTCCCAGCGGGTGATGGGTAGTCGGGTGCGGTCAGGGAGGGTGACGTAGTCGCGGCAGGGTCTGTCGTGGGGGGTGGGCCGCCGACCGCGGCGTTGGGGGTGGGGGACGGAGAAGGCGAGGATCCGCCCGGGTTTGAGGTGCTGGGCGATGGCGGGTAGTAGGAGCTCGGGGGCTACCAGGCCGACGGCTCCGAAGACGGAATAGATGGCGTCGAAGTGCTCGTCGGAGGCTTGCAGGAAGTGCAGGGCGTGGCGGGCGACGAAGGTCAGATTGTTCAGCCGGCTGTAGTGAGAGCGAGCTCGGCGGACCTGGAGACCGACGAGGTCGACGCCGGTGACTTGGGCGCCGTAGCGGGTGGCGAGGTGGGCGGTGTTGTGGCCGGGGCCGCAGCCGAGTTCCAGTACTCGCCTGTGGCGTAGGTCCGGGCCGAGGATCTCGGCTCCGGGCCCTGTGCCCGGCCGGGTGGTCCACTCCATCCGTGCGGGTATGGACAGCGGCTCGGCGGGGCTGGCCGTGGTGCGTTGGAGGGCGTGGACGTACCAGGGGGAAGCCTGGGCGAGCACCTAGACCTCCAGGAGGCGCAGGACGTCGGTGAGGTGGCGGCGGACGGTCTTGATGTAGGCGGGGTCGGTGGCCGGGTCGTTGATCCATCGGATGGACTGCTCCATGAACCACTCGACGGCCCACATGCGGTGCCAGCCCAGTGCCCACTTCTCGGCGTGGAGACCGCCTCGTTCGGCGAGGGTGTCAGGGGTGCCGCCCTCGGTGACGTAGGTCTCCAGGAAGACGCGCAGCCGGACGGGGTCGGGTTCGTCGATGGTGCCGTGCCAGCTGGCGAGGTCGAGCAGGCCGGGGCCGGTGAAGGTGCGGGCGAAGTCGAGCAGTCGCCAGCCGTGTCGGCCGATGTGGAGGCTGGTGGGATGGAACTCGGAGTGCACCCAGCCGAATGGGGCCACGGCTGTATCGGCTGAGCGTTCCTCGGCGGCCTGGGCGATCTGGTCGAGCGCGTCCTCGATGTCGTCCGCGTCCTGCCACCTTTCGGTCTTGCGGAGCTGGGCGAAGTGGTCCAGGGCCCGGTTCGGCAGGCCGCGCAGCCGCTCCTGGTCGAGGACGGGGAGGGCGGAGGCTGTTCGGGTGTGGTGCAGGACCACGGCTGCGGCTGCGCCGTCGAGATCGTCGGCGTCGCGGATGGGGGTGCCGAGGTCTTCCAGCAGCATCCCGAGCCAGCCGTCGAGGACGGCGGAGGAGTGAACTGTGGGTACGGGGACACCGAGGGTGTGGGCTAGCCGGAGTGCTTGGTCCTCGCTGTCGAAGGGCTTCTTGGCGTACTTGAAGACGGCCGTGGTGCCGTCGGTGAAGGTGAGGCGTTCGACGCCGGACATGGACCACACACGTACCTCCTCGCGATGATTGGTGGTCCGGCCGGTCAGAGTGAGCAGGTGGTCGAGGAGTTCGGAGCTGGGGTTCGCGGTCATGTGGGGGCTCCCGGGAGGTCGGTGGCGTCCGGGGCGGGTGAGAAGGGCCGGCCCGCCCCGGATCCAGGGCAGTGGTGCTACGCGGCACGGCTCACGCGGTGGGCGTAGACCTGCTCGATCCATCCGGCCTTGAAGGCGGCAAGGTCGTCGCGGAAGGTGGCCATCGACGCACCGTAGGGCGCCACGACGCCGCCGGACTGGTCCGGCACGGACTGGCAGCCGTGCACCAGCCGACCGCCGAGGGCAGCGTGGGCCTTGATGGACTCGATGCGGCGGTGCTCGTTGAACCAGCCGCCGTGGTAGACCTCGTCGAGCGTCCCGCCCATCTCGTCGTCCAGGTCGAAGACGACCGAGGTGGCGGCGGGGAAGAACCAGCACGGGCCGACGTTGGAGATGTGCCCGTCCAGCTCGACCTTGTTGAGCGCCATCAGCGTGGCCGCCTCACGCAGTATCCGCAGGTGTTCGGCCGTGATCTGCGGCAGGCCGAGGCTGGCAAGGTGCTCGTCGCGGAAGAGGTAGGCGTACACCTCGTAGGCGGTGGTGAGCACGCGGGCGGCGTCCGAGATGGATTCGGCGTGGGTCTTGATGAACTCCAGCGTGAGCTGCTCGACCGCGCTCTCGGTGGTCTCCTCCACGTGCAGGAGCCGGGACTTGACAAGCTCCCAGTCGGCGACGAGCCACGTGTTCGACTCGAAGCGGAAAAAGTACTCGGCCGGGTCGATGGTGATGCGTCGGCCGTCGACCTGGACGCCGGGCAGGCGGCTCCAGCGCTCGTCGAAGGCCTGGGGCAGTACGGCCGTGATGGCCGCGGTGTCGATGGTGGTCACCGTGTCTCCGTCTCTGATCGGCCGGGTTCGGGCACAGGAGTGCCCGAACCCGGTGTAGGCATACGGAACTTCGGGGTGCCGCCCGGCCGAAGAGGGGAGCCTGGTCACGGTGTCGGACTGAGGCCGGGTGGCTGATGTTCAGTGAACCCTCTGTCACTCTCAGTGGGTACGGTGAGAGGCAGTTGAAGCGGTATACGCGGTTTACAGCTCCGAACGGGAGGCGATCGTGGCAGCGCCGAGAGGTCCTAACTCCCGTCTGCGTGATGTCATCGAGGCGATCGGCTGCACCTATGAGGCCCTGGCGAAGGAGATCCGGCGCATCGCCGCCGAGAACGGCGAGTTCCTCCAGACCAACAAGTCGGCCGTCTCCCACTGGGCGAACGGCACACGCCAGCCGACCGGACAGACCGGGCAGTACCTTGCCGAGGCCCTGTCCCGGCGGACAGGCCGCACCGTTACCTTGGTCGAGATCGGGCTCCGGGCACCGGATTCTGAGGGGGCGGACGAGCGGGATCCCGTGCTGGCCGCAACTGACCTGGGCCGCGCTGATGTCGAACGCCGCCGCTTCCTCGCAGTGGCCGCGTTCACCACTGCCGGCGTCGCCATGCCACTCGCCCACGACCATGAGGCGACTGCTCGCATGCTCCGCGCCCGCACCGGTACTTCCATGGTCGGGGCGGAGGAGGTGGATGTCGTACGCCAGATCACCGCAGCCTTCAGCGCGGCAGACGAACGCCTCGGGGGCGGTCATGGCCTGACCACGGTGACTGCCTACCTCGCCGACACCGCGGCCCCCATGCTCCGCGGGCGCTTCCCGAGCGAAGCCTTACGGCATGCGGCCTTCGGCGCTGTGGCCGAACTCGCTTACCTGGCAGGCTGGAAGCACCACGATCTCGGCCAGGAAGGCGCCGCCCAGCGCTACTACCAGGTCGGCTATCAGCTCGCCTGCGAAGCCGACCCGCACGGCCATGCGGCCTGGATGATGCGCGCCCTCGCCCACCAAGCCCTCAGCCTCAAACAGCCCCACCACTGCGTCGACCTCGTCGAAGGAGCCCTCACCCGCGGCCTGGGCCACGTCGACGGCCACACCGAGGCCCTGCTCCACATCACACACGCCCGCGCCTACGCCGCCGCAGGCGCGAAGCCCGCAGCGGCCCGCGCTCTGCTCTCTGCCGAAGACGCCCTACTGCGTGGCGACGGGCCGCAGCCCAGCTACTCCCGCGTCAGCGGCCCGGCAGCCGGCACCGTCGCCAGCCACACCGCCCGCACCCTGACCGACCTCGCCGACTACGTCGGCACCGCACAACAACATCGCGACGCTCTGGCGCGCTGGGACCCCGAGAAGTACAAGCGCGTCCACGCCCTCACCTACGCCGACCTCGGCGACAGCCTCGCCGCCCAGGCCCGAGCCGACGAGGCCGTCGCCGCCTGGTCACAGGCCCTGACTTTGATGGAGGGCATGACCTCCGACCGCACCCGCAAGGCCATCACCTCGCTCCGCTCCACCCTCGCCGTCTACCAGCGCCGCAAAGTGCCCGGAGCCACCGAACTCGCCCGCCGCGCACGCGAAGCGCTGGCCTAAGCTGCCCTCATCCGGCCGACGAAGGGACACACGCCGTGGCTCAGCGGACAACCGACGACCAGCCTAAAGCCCTGCCGCCCGCCCTCGAATCCATGACCCTGCTGGTCGCCGCCGTCATCGTCCACGACAAGGCCACCAACCGCATCGTCCTTCTCCAGCGCAGCGAGAATGCCAAGTTCGCGCAGGGCATGTGGGATCTGCCGGTGGGCAAGAGCGAACCCGGCGAGCCAATTACCGTAACCGCCGTACGCGAGCTGTACGAGGAGACGGGTCTGACCGTGAAGCCCGAGTCCTTGAAGGTCGCCCACATCATCCATGGGGCCTGGGGCGTCGAAGCTCCGAACGGCTTCCTCACCGTTGTCTTCGCTGCGCATGAATGGACTGGGGAACCTGAAAACCGTGAACCTCGCAAACATGCCCAGGTCCGGTGGGTTGACGTAGGTGCCATCCCGGCGAGCTTCGTAGAGACGACCGCCAGTGCGCTTCACCGCTACCTTGAAGAGGGTCCTGAGGTGTCACTCGATGGATGGCGATGAGGTCCTCGGGAATGTCTAGGGGATTCCTAAACAGCCTGGTCGGTCGGTTGCATGAAGGGCAGCCGAGGCGCCTATCGCTCCTCGGCCACCCTCGTCGATCGACGTACTGGGTTGACTACGTGCGGATGGTGCCGCGAGCGAAATTCTCCAGGATGCGACTGCTCGGAATCTCCGAGAGGGAGACAAGGCGATTCGCAAGCGCAACAGGAATCAAGGCGTTGTCATACATCGAGCAGCGGAGCTCCGAGACGACGGCCAGCACATTGGCGACGTTGATGTAGTCCTCGAACTTTGGATCGGACTTGTGTCCGCCGAGGGTCGGGACGGTCGCCACGTAAGTGCTGCCATCCTTCGCCTTGAAGATCATCTTTCCGCCCCAGTACGTATTCTGCCCGTACGTGATCGTCCCACCGGGATCACCGGGCACAACGTACTTGTAGATGTATTCGTTCGATAGAGGGAGTACGACACCAGCGAGGTCACCCTCGGCCTGGGCCTCTTCGAGCGCTTTGCCGAGGCTCGTCTCGATGTGTACGGCGTGCTCCACGAAAGATCCGCTCTTCTCAAGGCCCACGACGTTGAGAAGTGGAAGGACCTTGCTCTGGTCCGATGGATCACGGTACGAGGCAAGGAAGTTCGCCAGATCGCGCAGGGGCTCGGCGAGAGTGAAAACCTGACCGAAGAGAGCGAGCGGGCCGTCCTTGATGAACAAGAACTCCCGCAACAGGACCGGCTTCATCTCCCACAGCGCGTGGATCACGTGGACCAAGGCGAGAGTTTCGAGCGCGGAGAGCAGGTAGGAGGTGATTCGGCTGGCGCCTTGCTCGTCGTCGACGAGCTCATGCAGGCGCAGAACATCGGCCAAGTAGATCGGCCCGCCGCAGTTCATACACTCGGAACGGTACGGGGTGTCTGGGGTGAGCACGATCTCTTCCCGTGTGCACCCGTTGACGCTCTTGTTCGGGCAGTGTCGAAGTGCGCGCTGGACGTCCGGGGAAGTCGTCCAGCGACGGAAAAGCAGCCAGCGCAGGGTGTCGTAAAGGGACTTGTCGCCGTCGACCGGACGCGCGAGGAACTCGTGGAGCGTCAGGCGGATCGAGTCCTGGAGACCGAGCCCGTTGCGGGAGATGTTGCGCGTGGGAAGGGCAAGCTGGAATCGCTGGATCTTCTTGAGCTTGGCGAGGTCCTCGGGCGCGATGAATGTCTCATCGTCGAGCTGCCGCAGGTCGTCTAGCTTGAAGATTAGTGGGCCGAACGCGAAGAAGGTGACGGTGGCTGAGGGGAATTCGTCACGCACCAACGCCTCGCGGAAGCTGCCATCCACCGCGATGACGTGCTTGATGGTCTGGCTCGCTGGCAGTGGTACCCGGACGAGTAGATCTTGGACGGTCTCCGTGTCAGCAGGTCGCGGGATGGTGCACTCGGCCAAGAGGCTCTTGACTTCCTCCGAGGCGATGATGTTGGTGTGCGAGATCTTGCTGGCACGTTCCATGGGCTTACGCCCGTGCACGCTGGAGTAGGCCATGCTCAGACCCCCGCTACCTTGAACGGGTCGACCTGGATCGGCACGATGAACGTGTTCGAGTCGGTCTTGAGGCGAATGAATCCCTTGTCGGTGGTACGCCGCAGGCTCTCCGTGAAGTCCTCGAAGTCGTAAAATTTGTCGAGCTCGCGCAGCTCGTCGCGGTTGTTCAGATGTGAGACGAACCAGTTCTGGGTGTTCTTCAGAATGCTGCCGGAGATCGAGCTGACCTCCTGCGTCGCGTAGCACAGGCCGAGTCGGAGCTTCTGCCCCTCCTTGGCGATGCGGTTGTAGATCTGGGTGAGGTCCTTGTCGTCCTTGCGGGGGAAGAGGTTGTGGGCCTCCTCGAAGTACATCTGGATGAAGTTCGTCTGTTCGTTGTTGATGAACCGGTCCATTGCCTCGTTGAAGATCTTGCGCGAGACGCGGTCGGAGTAGGTGCGCTGGATATCAGGGTTGCCCTGGGAGAGGTCCAGAATCACGATCTTGCCAGCACGGAGCAAGCCCACGATCTCGTCGTCGAACGGGTTCGCGACGGTATCCGTGTGCAGCATCTTGTGTTTCATAAGCTTGCGGAAGCCCGCCTCGTTGGCGTTGCCACCGGGCTTGGCCTTACGAGTCAGGAAGCGCATAAGCGTCTGGGTGTCCTCGTCGGCCCAGTCGCGCCCTTTCTTCTGGCGCTTCAGGGTCTGGAAGGGTCCCTGGGCTTCGGCGTAGTTCTCCCACGCAGCTGTGAACCACGCGATGGCGTCGTCGAGGGAGATCCCCTTGCTTGGGTCGACTCCGTCGAGCCCGGGGATGCCACTGCCCATGATTACGGCGTTTGACTGGAACTTGATCGGTGCCCCGCCGTTGCTGTAGCCAGCGGCTTTCAGGCACGCCTGGTAAGCGGCCTTCTTGACGCCGTAGCGCGTGGTGGCTGATCGATCCTCAGGGTCGGGCTCGGTCCAGTCGATTGAGCAGAACGCACGGGTGTAAGTGCTCGAGTCGTCGTCGAGCAGGCCGGCCAGTAGCGAGTGACCTTCCGCGATTGAGCGATGGAAGTTCAGCTTCATGACCTTGAAGCCAGGCTTCCCGAGAACGCTGTAGCGGGTGACGTCGTTTGGGTACTGCTGGAAGATGGCAGTGCCGTCATCCTGCTGGTTGGCGTTGGCGTACTCGCCGTTGATGTCGAAGATGATCTGACCGACGGGGAGAATCTCCTCGTCTTTGATCTTCACGCCTGATCCGGAGATCCCGACCGTGGCCTGGATGATCTTCTTGACGGAGTTGGACTTGCCGGTGCGGGTCATGCCGAACAGGGCGGTTCGCTTGCCAAGGAAGTCCAAGGCGGATACGTAGACCGGGACCTCATCGCCGGTGTGGTGGCGGAGGCTGGAGCTGTAGCGGATCCGGCCGATTCGCTCGTCGCCTTTACCTCCAGGTATGCCCTGCTCGCGGAAGTTGACGATGTACTCGAGGACGTTGCCGCGAGGCTTGACGACGCGGTAATTGTGCGGGGCGTAGAAGTTGTCCAGGTCGCCGGCGAAGCGAGTAGTGCGGGTCTCGTCCCGATAGAAGGTGCCGATTACGCGGCACTCGAGACCCGAGAACTGGAATTCGGACCGGGTGTAGGAGTCGAGCGGGGTGCCGCTGTCGTCTCGAGGGGCTTCCTTGTAGTGGTCGACCATGGCCATCACCATGTCGTCGTCGGTCGGCAGCTTGGTGGGGCGCAAGACCCGCAGCAGGATGGCCTCATCTATGCCAGCTTCACCAGTGTAGAGCGCGAGGAGGAAGGCGCCGGCGGGAACACCACCGACGCTCTGCTTCCACTTGTCATTGCTCATCAAGCGCAGGCGGTCGAAGTCGAGGTAGAAGGGCCGGCCGACGAAGGCGTCTTCCTTGCGGCTCTCCGCGAAGAGATCGACGCTGGCGAGCTGCTTGAGCTCCTCGAGCATGGTCATGTTGCGGTTCCCCCTCTTGTGAGGTCCTAGCTGCGCGCGTTCGCGAACGACAACTTCTGTGCCCAGGACGGCGGGACGACGTCCGGGAGCTTCTGAGGTGTGGGGCTGAGTAGCAGAAGCCGGTCTACCTTGGTGGCCCGACCGCTGTTGTTCTTCCAGATGCGGCTCACCTTGCGGTCCTGAGGGATCTCATCGGCGATGATCCCGTGCAGGTGCCAGCCCTGGTCGTGCAGTACCTCGTCCCAGACGGCTTGGGCGAGGTTTAGGTCGTCGTCACCGCGGCGGACATCCCCGATCACGAAGCACAGGTAGCCGTCCTCGGCGATGACGTGCCTAAGGTTCGCCGAGACCGACTTCATGAACTCCATGTATCGAGTGAGTGAGGCAGAGGCCATGAGCCGCTGGTCGACATCGGAGGATGTCTCGCCCAGGAACCAGAGTCGGACCCAGTTGTACTTGCCGTACTTGATCACCTGCAGGTACGGGGGGGACGTGAAGATCAGCTTCGGACGTCGCTGGACGAGCCATGATGGTGCTGTTGTCGTGGCATCGTGGGCCCAGCTCTTGCCGCCCTCCCGCTTGGCGGTCGGCAGATCCAGGCGCTCCAGCCGATTCCGTAGCATGGCAAAGACATCGACCTCAGGTCGTACGAGGCCGTGCTCCTTGATGTACTTCGCCACGTAACCAGGGGACATCGCGAACGTGTTCGGCATGCTGATGGAGAAGCCCTGCGGGCCGGACTTGTTGTGGTTCGCGTGGAGCATCCCCAGGATCGTGGCGATCCAGAAGCAGTCGGTGTCGTTCGTCCGATCCAGCCGTTCCTTGAGCCAAACCAGCTGCCGCAGCGTCGTCTTGCTGTAGAGCATGGAGATGTTGGCGGGTTCGTCGGCGATCGACACGGCATGCGGCGAATAGCTGCCCTCGAGATCAGCGAGGCGCTTGAGCAGGGCGCGCTTGCTCGGCACCCGCGTCTTGGCCTGCGAGAGGACCACTGCCAGCGGGTTGGCGTCGCTGCCGTATCCGCGACGCCCCTGGAGAACAGCTTGGAGCGGTACGGTCCCGCGACCGGAGAACGGGTCATAGACGGACTCGCCTGGCTGGGTGAGCCAGTCGATGAAGAAGTGTGCCAACTGAGGCGGGAACATGGCGAAATAGCTGCACAGACTGTGCAGCGGATGGCCCCATCGCCGAGGGGCAGCGCGCCACTGTAGCGGGAGGTCCTGGATTTGGTAGCTAGCGGAGACGCCCATGCCTCTGATCATGTAGTACTGGTGCAGTCGCAGGCCAGTACGGCTCCCGACCCGAGTCAACTTGATGCTAGCTTGCGGTACTTCGGTAACGCGGAGAGTCTGCAAAAACAGTTGGCGAAGGTGAGGGCTGCCGCCGCCCCGCACCTCATCGAGACGGCTGTCTTGCGTGAGCGCTGCGTGAGCGGACGATGAAGCAGAGGCCGTCACGAGCGGGATCGGCCATCAGACTGAACGTCGCTGACCAGTTAAAACTGGACCGTCGAGTATCACCAGGACGCAGCCGTCATGATCGTGCAAGTCCTCGTACTGCGTAGGTCGTCGGTTCGAATCCGACAGGGGGCTCCATCGACCCCAGGTCAGACACTCTCTGACCTGGGGTTTTGGCTTGTGTGGAGGACTCGGAAGCGATCCGGCGCCCCCGGATCCCGGTCCACGACCTGGATGGGTGGCCGGGTCCACTGCCAGACGCCGACGCCGGGTGTGCGGGAGAAGCGGATCTCGCCGCGGGTGCCCTCCACCGTGATGTGGGGCCAGGACGCGGCGATGCGGGGGCGGTGCGGGCCGTGGGTGCGGAGCAGGGCGGTCAGGACCAGGATCGTGTCGTAGCCCTCGAAGGCGACGAAGGACGGGGGTTCGGGGAGGTGGTCGCGGAGGGTCTTCTCGACTCGGGTGGCGAGGGGGCCGAGGTGCTCGGGGAGGTAGCGGAGGAAGGGGATCTCCGTGCCGTCCTTGCCCAGTAGTGCGGACCAGGCGGTGAACTCCGGCTGGCCGGCCGGGGCGCCGATCAGCAGGTCGGTGAGGCGCTGGTCCTGGCGGATGGACCTGACGAGGGGGACCGCCGGTTCCGGGAAGCCGGTGAGGAGGAGTAGGGCCGTCGCGCGGTGGTCGACGAGTTCGTCGCACAGGGCCGTGCGGGCGTCGAGTTCGGTCACGGTGAGGTGGTCGCGGAGGATGCGGACCCCCGAGGCCCAGTACACGCTCGGTTCGGTCGCCACGGCGATGCGGCGGTGGCCCGCATCGAGGAGGAAGTCGGCGTAGGTCTGCCAGCCGCGGGACTGGGGTGGGGAGAGGCGTGCGACCCAGTTCGTCGGGTGCTCGGTGAGGGTGTCGAGGACGGCGGATGAGCACAGGTACGGGAGTCCGAGGGCGTCGGCTGTGGTGGCGGCGGCGCGGGCGGCGACGCTGTGGTACTCGCCGGCGAGGGCGGTCACGCCCAGGGCCGCGAGTTCGTTCACGGCTGCCGTGGCCCGTCCCGGATCGGCGGCCGTGTCCCGGACCACCAGTTCCAGTGGTCTTCCGTGGATCCCGCCGGTGTCGTTGACCTCGTCGACTGCCAGTTGGAGTCCGGCGAGGAGGTGTCGGCCCGCCTGGACCCAGCCGGGCGGGGTCAGGGGTGCGAGGGCGCCGATCAGGATGGCGTTCATGTCAGGCCCGTTCTGGTCGTGGCTTGCGCAGGTTCTCCGGCTCGGTGTCCGTGGGGCCGGGGAGGGGCAGGTCTCGGATCGCACGGTCCGCCACGCGGTCCATCAGCGCCTCCGCGAAGCGGTCCGCGCGCAGGACGCGGTAGGGGCGGGAGTGGTACGGCCTCGTTGTCGGGTCGACCCGGTCGGTGAGGCCGAGCTGGTTGTGCAGGCCGGCGACTGTTTCGTAGGCCGCGGCGAGATGGTGCTCGCGGTCGTGCCAGTCGGTGGCCGCGAGGGCCGCTGTGAGGATCGGGGTGAGGCGGTCGGCCGCCGAGGTGCGGGCGAAGGCGCTGCCGAGCCATTTGCTGTACGGGGGGTAGCGGCGGTCCATGAGGAGGCACAGGCGCATGAGGTCGCGGGTGAGGCGGGCGGCGACGACGGCTGAGCCGAGTTCGTCGCCGACCTCGCCGCAGCGGCCGACGAAGGCTTCCTCGTGGGCGATGCGTTGCCACTGGCAGGCCAGGACGTAGAGCCACAGGTCGTGGGGGTACCAGCGCAGGGCGGTGCGGGCGGGGGCGAGGGCGTGCAGGCCGTCGTGGAAGACGGCGCCGGCGGTGACTTCGGCGAGGTGCTGGGTGGGGGTGCCGAGCCAGTCGGCGGGGGTGATGGTGGCTGTGGGGTCGAAGCCGAGGGTGTGGGTGAACCAGGAGGAGACGTGGGTGACTTCGACGCGGTGGTGGACGGGGCCGTCGGTGGCTTCCATGACGCGGATGCCGCGGGTCTCGCCGGTGGGGGCGAAGTTGGTGGGGTAGCCGTGGAAGGTCTTCGGGAGGTGTTCGGCGAGGACGTGTCTGATGCGGCCGGCGTGGCGGGAGACGTCCCGGGGGCGGAGGAAGACCTGGAGTCGGGGGCCCCATTCGTGGTCGGCGGAGCGGGGGGTGTCGTAGCCGAGGACTTCGGAGCCGGGGCCGATGCGGGCGGCGGAGTGCGGGATGCCGGGGGCGGCCTCTTCGAGTAAGGGGCCGACGGCTTCGGCGTAGAAGCGGCGGGAGAGTTCGAGGCCGGGGAGGAAGGTGGGTGTGTGGGTGACGCTCATGTCGGTGAGCCGTGCCCATTCAGTGGGCGGGCATGCGTGAGACCTTCACGAGGGCTTCGTCGGTGAGGCGGTACACGGTCCATTCGTTCTGGGGGTGGGCGCCGAGGGAGTCGTAGAAGGAGATTGCGGGGGTGTTCCAGTTCAGGACGGACCATTCGAGGCGTTGGTAGCCGCGTTCGACGCAGATGCGGGCGAGTTCGGTGAGGAGGGCCTTGCCGTGGCCGCCGCCGCGGGCGGTCGGGCGGACGTAGAGGTCTTCCAGGTAGATGCCGTGGACTCCGCGCCAGGTGGAGAAGTTGAGGAACCAGATGGCGTAGCCGATGACGGTGTCCGTGGCGTCGGTCGCCACGTGGGCGTAGGCGGCGGGGCGGGAGCCGAAGAGAGCTTCGTGGAGTTGCTCCTCGGTCGCCTTTGCCTCCTCCAACGCCTTTTCGTAGTCGGCGAGTTCGCGGATGAGGGCGTGGATGACGGGGACGTCGGCGGGGGTGGCGGGGCGGATCACGTCTCAGGCTCCTGGGGTGCGCAGGCGGTGGGCGATTTCGAGTTGGCGTTCTTGGATGGGGCGGCCGTCCTCGATGTCCCAGAGGGCGTTCTGGAGGAGTCGTCCGAGGGTCCAGGCACGCGCGCGTGCGCGGTCCAGGCCGAGGGTGTCGGTCATGGCGTCGAAGCGCCAGAGTGTCTCGTCGGGGTCGTAGCGGTTGTGGAGGGCGGGCCAGAGTTCGAATCCGGGGTCGCCGGCGAGGGGTTTGGGGTCGATGGCGAGCCAGGGGGCGCGGCCTGCGGCGAGGACGTTCTCGTCGTGCAGGTCCCAGTGCAGGAGTCGGTCGCCGGGTTCGTCCGCGACTTCGCGTACGGCCGCCGCGCAGTCGGCGAGGGTACGGCGGGTCTGTGGGTCGGGGATGCGGCGCAGGGCGCCCGGGGTCTCGTCCAGCATGGCGTGCGCGATGTCGCCGAGTCGGCGTATTCCGGCGGGGGCGGGTCCCGCGGTCAGGTGGGCGAGCAGGCCGGCGATGACGAGGACCGCGTCGCGGGTGCCGGGCAGGGTGGAGAGCATGCGGGTGGGGTCGAGGCGCTCCAGGAGCATGGTGTGGGTGTCCGGGTCGTGGTCGAGGAGGCGGACCGCACCGTCGCCGTCCCAGGCGCGCAGGGCGACGGGTTCGCCGGCGCTCTCCTCGTCGAGGAGTTGGAGTTTGAGGACGGCCGGGGTGCCGTCGGCCCGGCGGAGGACGGGCAGGACCAGCGCGGTGACTCCGTGCATCGGGGAGCCGTCCGGTCTGAGCTCCCATCGCTCCAGGAAGTCGGCGACGAGCGAGGGGAGTCCGGCGATGAACTGCCGTCCCTTGTCGCCGTTGTAAAGCTGTTGTGTCGCCGCCAGTTCCGCCGGGATGTCGATCACGTGCCGGACCCTACCGGCGTGCGTGAATCGCCTCATGCGAATTAACCGGGGTGTCCACAGGGTGTGGGCGTATGTCCGCAGCGCCCCCGGCACCTATGTGTGGCTGGCGGTCCTCTTCGTGACGACGGTGGCGTTGCACCGTATGTCGCCGGAGTTCGAGGAGGAGTTCCTGCGGCAGCGGTCGACCAACATCCATGAGTTGTCGAACAATCCGGTGCGGGTGCTGGTCGCCAGTGCGATGTGGATCGACGGCGGGTACTGGCTGCCGTACGTCGTCCTCTACTCCGTCTTCCACGCGTCGGCGGAGCGTTGGCTGGGTACCGCGCGCTGGCTGGCGGTGTGTGCGGCGGCGCATGTGCTGGCCACGCTGATCAGCGAGGGGGCGCTGCTGTGGGGGATCCGGCACGGGATGGCGCCCGCGTCGGCGGTGAACACACTGGATGTCGGGGTGAGTTATGCGCTGGCGGGGGTGGTCGCGGTGCTGGTGTACCGGATTCCGGCGCCTTGGCGGTACGGCTACGGGTTCGCCGTTCTCGTCGTGTACGCGGTGCCGTTGGTGACCGGGCGGACGTTCACCGACCTGGGGCACTTCACCGCCGTCCTGATCGGATTCGGGTGTTGTCCGCTGGTGGGAGTACGGAATCCGAAGGAGACAGCGGGTGTGCCGGCGGGTTAACGTCCCTGGCCATGAGCAGCAGTGTCGTGAACGGCGGCATCTCCTTCTGGTACGCGGACGACGGCTTCCCCGGGGTGCGGGAGCCGCTCGGCGGTGACGCGTCGGCGGACGTGGTGATCGTCGGCGGCGGTTATACGGGGCTGTGGACGGCGTACTACCTGAAGAAGGCCGTGCCCTTTCTGCGGATCACCGTGCTGGAGCAGAAGTTCTGCGGTTACGGCGCCTCGGGGCGCAACGGCGGCTGGCTGTACAACGGCGTCGCGGGCCGCGACCGGTACGCGAAGCTGCACGGCCACGAGGCCGCCGTACGGCTGCAGAAGGCCATGAACGACACCGTCGGCGAGGTGGTGCGGGTGGTCGGTGAGGAGGGCTTCGACGCCGGGCTCCACAAGGGTGGCGTCCTCGAAGTCGCGCGTACGCCCGCGCAGTTGGCGCGTCTCAAGGCCTTCCACGAGCACGAGCTGTCGTACGGCGAGAAGGACCGTGAGCTGTACGGCGCCCGCGAGACGGCGGAGCGGGTCCGGGTCGCGGACGCGGTGGGGGCGTCGTGGACGCCGCACGGGGCGCGGGTGCATCCGGTGAAGCTGGTGAAGGGGCTCGCGGCGGCCGTCGAGGCGCTGGGGGTGACCATTCACGAGCAGACGCCGGTGACGGAGATCCGGCCCAAGCACGCGGTCACGCCGTACGGCACCGTCCGTGCGCCCTATGTGCTGCGCTGCACCGAGGGCTTCACGGCCGCGTTGAAGGGGCAGAAGCGGACCTGGCTGCCGATGAACTCCTCGATGATCGCCACCGAGCCGCTGACGGACGAGCAGTGGGCGGCGATCGGCTGGGAGGGGCTGCAGACGCTGGGGGACATGGCGCACGCGTACATGTACGCGCAGCGCACCGCCGACGGGCGGATCGCGTTGGGCGGGCGCGGGGTGCCGTACCGCTTCGGGTCGCGTACCGACAACGACGGGCGGACGCAGGCTGCGACGGTGGATGCGCTGCGGGAGATCCTCGTGGGGTTCTTCCCGATGCTGGCCGGGGTGCGGATCGCGCACGCCTGGTCGGGGGTGCTCGGGGTGCCGCGGGACTGGTGCGCGTCGGTGACGCTGGACCGTTCGACGGGGATCGGCTGGGCGGGCGGGTATGTCGGCTCCGGTGTCGCCACTGCGAACCTTGCCGCCCGGACCCTGCGGGACCTGGTCCAGCAGGACTCCGGACAGGGCGGGCGGACCGAGCTGACGGAACTGCCGTGGGCCGGGCACAAGGTGCGCAAGTGGGAGCCGGAGCCGTTGCGGTGGCTGGGCGTGCAGGGGATGTACGCCACGTATCGCACGGCGGATCGGCGGGAGTCGGTGAGTCACAGCGCGGAGTCGTCCCGGCTGGCGCGGTGGGCGGACCGGATCGCCGGTCGGCACTGAGCCGGGGTTCGGGCCAAGCCGCGTCAGCGGCGGGTCACGGCTCCAGAACCACCTTTCCGGTGGTGCCGCGGGTCTCCAGCGCCCGGTGTGCGGCGGCGGCCTCGGCGAGCGGGAAGCGCTGTACGGCGGGGGTGAGACGGCCTGCGGCGGCCTCGGTGAGGGCGCGCAGTTCGAGGGTGCGCATGGGGTTGGGTCCGCCGGCCTTGCGCATCATGACCGGGCCGAGGACCTGCTCGGACACGCCCTCGACGAGGTACGGCTGTCCGTCGTGGATCCCTTCGCCGGACCAGCCGAAGACGATGTGCTGCCCGCCGGGGCCGAGGAGCGCGGTGCTCTCGCGGGCCACGTCCCCGCCGACGCCGTCGAAGACGACGGTGACGGGCCGGCCGCCGAGGTGGGCGCGGACCTTTCCGGGCCATGCGGGGTCGTTGTAGTCGACGGCGAGGTCGGCGCCGTTCCGCTCGACGAGAGCGACCTTGTGCGGGCCGCCCGCCAGGCCGATCACCGTGGCTCCGGCGTTCTTCGCGTACTGCACGAGCAGGGTGCCGATGCCTCCGGCCGCGGCCGGGATCAAGGCCACGGAGTCCGGGCCGAGCTCGGCGAACTGCAGGATTCCCATGGTCGTACGGCCCGTGCCGATCATGGCGACGGCCTGGGCGAAGTCCAGGTTGTCGGGGATCTCGTGGACGCGGTCGACATCGGTGACGGCCAGTTCGGCGTAGCCGCCGGGCGCGAACCCGAGGTGGGCGACCACGCGCCTGCCGAGCCACAGTCCGGCGACGCCCTCGCCGAGGGACTCGACCACTCCGGCGACCTCGCGGCCGGGGATGGTGGGCAGCGCGGTCGGCTCGGGCAGCGGTCCCTGCTGGCCCTCGCGCAGGGCGGTGTCGAGGAGGTGAACTCCCGCCGCCCGTACGGCGATACGGACCTGGCCGGGGCCGGGCAGCGGGTCGTCGGTGGTCTCGTGGGTGAGGTTCTCGGCGGGGCCGAAGGTGTGCAGGCGGATGGCGTGCATGAGGAGAACTCCCTGTGTCGTCAGGGGGACCACTCTTCGACCTCAAGCGTGCTTGAGGTCAAGGGCGTGGCGGCCGAGAGCCAGCGACACGGCCGTGAGGGCGCTGTTGAAGGAGACCTCCGAGAGCACCCCGGGCGCCGCGACCTGGTCGCCCGCGAGATAGACGCCGTCGCCCCGGTCCACGGCGGGCCGGTCGCGCCAGCTGGTGCCGGGCAGGTCCACGGCTCCCGTACGGCCGCCCGCGACCGCCTCGCGCCGCCAGGTGACGCGCTCGCGCCAGCCCTCGAAGGCGAGATCGAGCAACTGCTCGGCGCGCGCGACCCCGTCGGCCTTGCTCTCGTGCGGGGCAATCGGGATCTGCCCCTGGACGAGCTGCTCGCCCGCGGGCGCCAGGCTGCGGTCCTGGGCGGTGAACCGCTCGATCCAGCCGGGGGAGTCGAGGTCGGACACGGCGAAGGCGTCGCCGCGGCGGGAGCGCAGGGCGAGGTCGACGAGGGTCGTGCGGCCGCTCGGCCAGGTCAGCGAGTCGTCGCCGAGGAGGCGGCGGGCCGCGTCGAGGGAGGTGGCGACTACGACGGGGGTGTCGGTGGGCAGGGTGTCGACGCGGGACAGGGTCTCCATCCGCACCCCGAGGTTCCAGGCCCGGGCCGCCATCCGGTCCACCACGCTCGCCCAGCCGCCGCGCGGGTACTGGGCCTCGGGCGGCAGCTTGGTGGCGCGTCGCAGCCGCTCCTGCACGAACGCGGCGGACAGGGCGCCGGGGTCGTGGTGGAAGAGGGCGACGGCGGAGTAGTGGGCGGCGGCCCGGGCGCCCTCCTCGCCCGCCTGCTCGGTCGCCCACGACAGGAAGTCCATGTCGACCGGGGCCTGTTGGGCGCTGCGGCGGAGCAGCTTGAGCATCGCGAAGGGCGGGGTGCGGCGGAGTACGCCCTTGTGCCGCAGCCGCAGCCGGGCCGCCTCCAGGGGCGGGATCGGCGCGAGCGGTCCGACGAGGTCGCGCTGCCTGAGCCAGGACCAGTGCGGGCCGCCGCTGTAGAGGGCGTGCGGGCCGTCGTTCGTCCTGTACTGCCCTTCGGCGGTCCTGGCCCGGCCGCCGAGCGTGTGATGGGCCTCGTGGATGGTGACCTTGGCGCCCGCCTCGGCGGCGGTGATGGCCGCGGTCAGTCCGGCGAGGCCGCCGCCGATGACGGTGATGCGGTGCATGTCCGGTGTCTCCTCTGCTCGGGATCGCGCGTCTCTTCGGTATGACTGATCGAGGGCACCGGAATGTGACATGGAGGCTGGGTTTCGCAGGTTCTCGCAGGTCAGGTGGATTGTCGGTGGTGGGGTGCAGGATGGGGGCATGGTGAGGCGAGCGGCGGGTGGAGCGGGTGGGTCGAGCGGTTCCGGTGGTCCGGGTGGCGGGTCGCGGGTGAAGGGGGCGCGGCGGCCGGAGGTGCGGCTGCCGCCGCTGGAGCCGTTCCGGGGAGGGGAGCTGGAGCCGGACGGGGACTACGACGGGCTGGAGTTCCTGGAGTCGGACTTCGTGGGCCAGGACGGGGCGGGGTCCCGCTTCATGGACTGCGCGCTGAGAGGCTGCGCGCTGGACGAGACGGGACTGCGCAACGCCCGGTTCCTCGACTCGTCCCTCACCGGCATACGGGGCGTGGGCACCGACCTCTCGGGCGCGACCCTCCGTGACACCGAGCTGATCGACGCCCGCCTCGGCGGCACCCAGCTGCACGGCGCCGCTCTCGAACGGGTCCTGATCCGCGGCGGCAAGATCGACTACCTCAACCTGCGGACGGCCACCCTGAAGGACGTCGTCTTCCAGGGCTGCGTCCTGGTGGAACCGGACTTCGGGGGCGCCCGCCTGGAGCGCGTCGAGTTCGTGGACTGCGCCCTGAAGGGGGCGGACCTCACGTCGGCCACCCTCAAGGACGTCGACCTGCGCGGGGCCGCGCCGCTGGAGATCGCCCGGGGGGTCGGCCGGCTGACGGGGGCGGTGATCAGTACGGCGCAACTGCTGGATCTGGCGCCGGTGTTGGCGGCGGAGGCGGGGATCCGGGTGGAGTGAGGGGCGTATCACCCGACTCGGCACCCTGAACCCTCAGGGCCGTTCCGGCCTGCCGTCCCCGTACAGCCAGTCCTCCCAGACCGGCCCGAAGTCCTTGTCGGGGGCCAGGTGTTCGACGTACGTCGTGAAGTCCTCGGTGGACGCGGTGCCGTGGCGGTGGGTGGTGGGCCAGTCGCGCAGGAGGGCCATGAAGGCGGTGTCGCCGAGCAGCTGCCGGATCTTGTGGAGGACCATCGCGCCGCGCTGGTAGACGGGGCTGTCGGAGAGGTGCGCGGCGCTCGACGGGGTGCCGGGCGGGAAGTCCCAGAGGTCCTCGTAGTCGTCCTCGCCGTGGTCGTAGAGCGCGTCGAAGGTCTCCTGGGCGCTGTCGCCGCCGTGGTCCTCGGCCCACAGCCACTCGGCGTAGGTCGCGAAGCCCTCGTTGAGCCACATGTCCCGCCAGGTCTTCGGGGTGACCGAGTCGCCGTACCACTGGTGGGCGAGTTCATGGACGAGGGTCCCGGTGTCGGGGGCGCCGGGGAAGAAGGGGCGGTTCTGGGTCTCCAGGGCGTAGCTGGCGTCTCCCTGGCGGTCGACGATCGCGCCGGTGGAGGAGAAGGGGTACGGGCCGAAGGTGTCCTCGGACCAGGCCATCACGGCCGGGAGCTGCGCCAGCATCTTCCGGCTCGCGTCGGCCTCGGCCGGGTCGACGGCGGTGTAGACGGGCAGGCCGCCCGGGAGGGTGGTGCGGTGGATGTCGTACTCGCCGATCGCGACGGTGGCGAGGTAGCTCGCCATGGGCTCGGCGGTGTGCCAGGTGGCGGTCGTACGTCCGCCGCTGGTGCTGCTGGCCGTCAACTCGCCGTTGGAGACGGCCTGGAGGCCCTCGGGCACGGTGATCGTGAGGTCGTAGGACGCCTTGTCGGAGGGGTGGTGGTTGCCGGGGAACCAGGCTGTCGAGCCGGTCGGTTCCCCGAGGGCCACCGCGCCGTCCTCGGTCTTGAGCCAGCCCTCCTCCGAGCCGTCGGGGTCGGTGATCGTCTTCGGGGTGCCGGAGTAGCGGACGGTCACGCGGAAAGCGGCGCCCTCGTCGAGGTCGTCGTGCGGGCGTACGGTCAGCTCCTGGCCGGTGCGGTTCCAGCGGGCCGGGGCGCCGCCGACGGTGACCTTCTCGACGTCCAGGCCGTCGAGGTCGAGGTTGAACGCGGTCAGGTCCTGGGTGGCGCGGGCGGTGAGGGTCGCGGTGCCGGAGAGATTCCCGCTGTCCGGGTCGTAGGTGAGGTCGAGGTCGTAGTGGGTGACGTCGTAGCCGCCGTTGCCGGCCTTCGGGAAGTACGGGTCGCGCAGGCCGGAGCCGCCGGGGGTGCCGTGCACTCCGCCGCCGCACGCGGTGAGGGCGCTCACGAGGAGCAGGGCGAGGGCGGTGAGCGGCGTGGATCGGGACACGCGGTGATCCTATGAGGGGCGCGTGACACCATCTCGTACGTGCTCGACATCGGCTACGCCCTCTCCAACCGCTTCCCCGACCCACCGCAGACCGACTACCGGCGCGCGGACGTCCACGCGCTGCGGCACGACCTGTTCTGCGGTGACGTCTACCTCGCGGACACCAAGGAGGACCGGGAACTGTCCACAGCCTGGGGATGGGTGCCGGTGCTCGACTTCGCGTGGGCGCTGTGCGACATCGTGGAACTCCTCGACCGCGACCCCGCGGGCTCCCGCGCATCCCGCCCCCAGCACGCCGAACTCGACTTCACCGAGTCCACCGACCGCATGCTCTTCGAGCGCCGCTTCGGCTGGGTGGACATCGAGTCCGACTGGATGCCGGCGGAGGAGCCGCCGCTCACCTTCTCCCACGCGGACCTGCGCCGCGAGGCCCGCGACTTCCTCCACGACCTCATCGCCGACCTGGTCGACCTCCACGAGGACCTGGGCGAGAACCCGGCGATCTGGACGCTCCAGGCACGATTCCCGCGAGTGAAGTGAGCACACGAACTCTGGCGTCTCGGTGAGGAGTTGGCGATACGGGTGCCCCACACAGCCCGCGCGGCAACTTCCCAGGGGCGCGGGGAACTGCGCGACCAGCCACGATGGATCCGCACCCGCCAGACGACCTGACCCGGCACCTCACTAGGCGACCGGCCCGCACCCGACCAACGAACCTCAGCTCGCCCCCGCCCAACCGCCGGAGGCCCACGCGCCCGGGGTCGACAAGGCGTTGCGGACGATGGACCTCGGCGAGTTCGCCGCGGAGGACCTCCGGCGGGTGTGGGAGGCGGGCCTGGCCGCCCCTGCCTGGCAGGGGTCTGGCCGGTGGCTGCACGGCGACCTGCATCCCGCGAACGTCGTCGTTTCGGACGACACGCTCACGGGCGTGATCGACTTCGGTGAACTGTGCGCCGGTGACCCGGCGACGGACCTCGCGGCCGCCTGGCTCCTCCTCCCGGACGGCGCAGCGACCCGCTTCTTCAAGTCCTACGGCACCGACGACCAGGCCCTGATCCAGCGCGCCCGCGCCTGGGCGGTCCGCGCCGCCTTCGGACTTGGCTGCCTGCGGGGCGGGCGACTTTGCGGCGGGTGCTGGCGTGAGTCCGGGGCGGCCGTGTTGGCGGTTCGCATCGGGTCCGTCGGCGCAGGTGCCGGTTTCTTGGAGCGGGCCAGGTATTCCTCAGAAACCCAAATAGGTGATCTGGACGACGTGGACACGTTCGCTGCGGATGACCACCTGATACGTGAACATGCCGCCGGGGATGATGACGTCGCCGCCCTTCGGATCCGTCCCCTCATGGGCGCGACCGTGGACGTGGACTGCCTCAGCGGCCCTGACCAGCTCGTCCGCTCTTCTTCCCAACTCCGCCAGGAAGTCCGGGGGAGCAGTGCGGGCGGCTTCCTCCGCTCCGAAGGCGTACTCCCACTTCCAGCTCACCCGCGAACTGCCTTCATGGCTTCGTCGAGGACCGCGCTGAGTTCCCGTAGAGCTTCGTGCGCGACGACCGGGTCCTCGTGCTCCAAGTTGCTCTTCGCACGTGCATGGCGACCGGACAAGTCAGGGCGGCGGGCGATCTCGATGTCCCGGGCCCAGGTCAGGACCCAGCTCTGCACCGGACTCAGGGACTGCCACTCAAGGGCCTTGGCGAAGGCTTCGTCCTTGGTGGTCTGCATCTCCTCCAGGCGTCCGGGGGCGACAACGGCGAGAGCCGCGCGCAAGGCGTCCGGGGTCTGCTCGGGACGCGGTACCAGGTCGTGCCTGTGATCGGACTGAGTGCTCATCGTGTCCTCCTGGAGGTGCCCCGGCCAGGCTATCCGGACATGCCGTGCTGGGAGAGGGACGCGGGCAGCAGGGTGCATGAGGGTGTGTCGATCCTGTCGGCGTGTGAGGGAACCGGCCATGAGCAAGCCCACTCAGGTGAGAGCTGCCGTATGAGTACGGCAGTCGCGGCAGCGGCCGGGGTCCGGGGTGCGGAAGACGCGGGTGCAGCCGTCGCAGGTCTGGAAGGGGTGTCTGGGCTCCGGGGCCCGTGGGGCCGGGGGCCTGAGCGGTGGAAGTGGCGGTAGCTGGACTGTCAGGCGGTGGGCCAGGAAGGCGGCCGGCCGGATCAGGGGTTCGTTCGGGAGGTTCTCGGTGAGGGCGTGGCGTACGGCGGTGGGGGCGATGTCGCGCTCCAGCCAGGCGGCGACGCCCGGGGCGAGGTGTTCTGCGTCGGTGGCCGAAAGGAGCAGGCGGGGGTCGCGGCGGCGGAGGCCGGCGAGGACATCGAGGGCTGTTCGGAGCAGTTCCGGAGCGGGGTAGCCGGGTTGGGGGACGGGCGGGAGCTTTCTGCGGGGTTTGTCCTGCGCGGCGGCCGGTCGGGAGGGTCTCCTGGGTCGGCCCGGTTCGGCGGGACGGCGTCCGGGCTGGTTGCAGGACGTCGTGCGGGTGATGATGCGGCCGCCAGGGAGGCGTTCGCGTTCGCGGCGCAGGTAGCCGTGGGTCTCCAGCTCGCGCAACGCGGCGGCGATACGGGTCGTGCCCTCCGGGAAGCGGGCCGCGAGGGTCTTGATGTCGACGCGGGCCTTGGCGGGGAGCGACTGGATGTGGACCGCGAGTCCGATAGCGAGGGCCGACAGCTCCGGGTGCTGGGCGAGGTGGTTGCCGATGACCGTGAAGCGGGTGGTGTGCCGGGCGTTCTCGTGAACGAGGCCACCCGCGTGGGAGTGGTTTTTGCCCGCGTTACGGGACTGTGCGCGCGGGGGCGCGCTAGGGTTTTGGGTGTCCATCGGGAAGCTGTTCTCTTCCTTGGTGGTCAGGCCCTCGCATTGGGATGCCAGTCCCGGCGAGGGCCGTTGCATGTCTGCGGTTGTGTTGCGGTGAGCGTAGAGCAAGCAACCGGGGCGAAATCCAGCTGAGTTGGCGATGTTCACTCGGGCGGGTGAGCTGCGCTTCGGGGCGGGAGGAGGGGTGGGGCTTGGTTGGGTTTCTTTCTCCCATGAGTTCCTTGGAAAAGACCGTCGGTGCCACCGGAGCACGGGTTTCTGGCGTTCGGTGAGAGGTCGATCTCGGCCCACACCGTCTTGCGCGGGCGGCGCTCCCGGGCGGCGCCCCAGCGGTCGGCGAGCGCGTCCACGATCACCAGTCCACGACCCGACTCCGCGTCCGGCGCCGGGAGTTCGGTGGGCGGCAGACGGTCACCCCGGGTGTCCGTGACCTCGATGCGCAGGGTGTCGCCGACGACGTAGAGCGTGAGACGGAAGTCGCGCCCCGGGACGCGTCCGTGCGTTGCCGCGTTCGCCGCCAGCTCCGCCACGATGTGCTCCGCCGGATCCAACGGGAGTCCCCACTCGCGGAGTTGCTCGACCGCCAGCAGTCGGGCCAGGCGGGCTCCGCGTGGTGTGGGGGACAGCAGGACGCTGAAGTTCCGGATGACGGCGGTTTCTTGATTCACGTCACTCAGCGTGGCCGTGGCTGCGTACCGTGAACAGTGACGACGCCGATGCGTACGGTGACTGTCCGGAGCTTGTCCGGTCGTGTCCGGGCTGTCGGGGGCGGTCGTAGGGGTAGGGGCGTCGCGGGTACGGACGTACGACGGAGGGGCGCGGGATGAGCGTGGACGGCGAGACGGTCGAGTCGGGCTGGGAGGTCGATCCCGACGACGAGTGGGGTGTCGCGGTCATCGCGACGGTCGGGCGGCAACTGAAGCTGCGGCGCGAGGCCGTGGGGATGCGGGCCGGTGACTTCGGGGAGGCGGTGGGGTACGGCGAGGACCTCGTCTACAAAGTCGAGGGCGGGAAGCGGATTCCCCGGCAGGAGTATCTGGACAGGGCCGACGAGGTGTTGAAGGCCGGTGGGCTCATCTCCGCGACGTGGGAGGACGTGAAGAAGGTCCGGTATCCCAAGAAGGTGCGGGAGCTTGCCAAGTTGGAGGGGCAGGCGGTTGAGATCGGGGTGTATGAGCCCAACAGCGTCCATGGGTTGTTGCAGACGGCAGAGCATGCTCGGGCCGTGATCTCCGCCGCGCAGCCGCCCTATTCGCCCGACGATGTGGAGCGCATGGTGACCGCTCGGCTGGCACGGCAGTCGGTCTTCGAGCGCGACCCGGCCCCGTCCATCCATTTCGTGCTGGAAGAGGCGGCCCTGCGTCGTCCCCTCGGAGGCACAATGGTGTGGCGACGACAGCTCGAACACCTGCTGGGGGTAGGGCGGCTGCACAACGTCATGCTTCAGGTGATGCCGCTGAACTCCGAGGTGCACTCCGGCCTGGACGGAAGGATCGAGGTGCTGAAGTTCCCCGATGGAACGGCGGTTGGGCGTTCCGACGGTCGTCCGACCTCGGATCCGAAACAGCTGCGCATCCTGGAACTGCGGTATGGCACGATCCGCGCGCAGGCTCTCTCACCAAGGGAGTCGCTGGCCCTCATCGAACAACTGCTGGGAGAAACATGATCCGCAAGTCCGCTGCCGGGGACGCCTCCGACCTGGCGTGGTTCAAGAGCAGCTACAGCAGCGGCAACGACGGCAACTCCTGCGTCGAGATCGCGGTAGCACCCCGCACGATCCACGTCCGTGACTCCAAGAACCACCACACCGGCCCCCGCCTGGCCTTCACCCCGGCCAGCTGGACCGCGTTCGTGTCACAGACCTGACGCCGGAGCCCCCGGCCGCGGTACGACCAGGGGCTCCCGCTCAGCTCAGCGCAGTGAACGTCAGACGTTCACGCCGAAGTCCGTCGCGATGCCGACCAGGCCGGACGCGTAGCCCTGGCCCACCGCGCGGAACTTCCACTCCGCGCCGTTGCGGTACAGCTCGCCGAAGACCATCGCCGTTTCCGTGGCCGCGTCCTCGGAGAGGTCGTAGCGGGCGATCTCGGCGCCGCCGGCCTGGTTGACGATGCGGATGTAGGCGTTGCGGACCTGGCCGAAGTTCTGCGAGCGGTTCTCCGCGTCGTAGATCGAGACCGGGAAGACGATCTTGTCGACGTCGGCGGGAAGGCCGGCCAGGTTGACGTTGATCGCCTCGTCGTCGCCCGCGCCCTCGCCGGTGCGGTTGTCACCGGTGTGGACGATGGTCTGGTCCGGGGTCTGCTTGTTGTTGAAGAACACGAAGTGGCCGTCGGAGTAGACCTTGCCCTGCGTGTTGACCGCGATCGCGGAGGCGTCGAGGTCGAAGTCCGTGCCGGTGGTGGTGCGGACGTCCCAGCCGAGGCCCACGGTGACGGCGGTCAGGCCCGGAGCCTCCTTGGTGAGCGAGACGTTGCCACCCTTGGACAGGCTTACAGCCATGGTTTGGGAGTCCTTCCCTCGTTAAGACGTCTGTGTACGGCAGTACCGCAGTACGGGCTCGAAGCTACAGCTACCCCTATGAACGCCGCGAGGGGTGGCCAAGGTTCCCCGTGTCTTTACTTTCTTTACCAATCCGGGGCGACGGCCCGGCGATATTCGGGTGACGTGAACCGGACAGAGCCGGGAACATGGACCCCATGTCCGGTCCCTATGTCATCCGCGGCTCCGTCTCGCTCCCCGAGGCCGAGCTCATGTGGCGTTTCTCGCGGTCGTCCGGGCCGGGCGGCCAGCACGTCAACACCAGCGACACGCAGGTGGAGCTGCGTTTCGACGTCGAGCGGACCGAGTCCCTGCCCGAGGTGTGGAAGCAGCGGGCGCTGGCCAAGTTGGCCGGGCGGCTCGTCGACGGGGTCGTGACCGTACGGTCCTCCGAGCACCGCTCGCAGTGGCGCAATCGTGAGACCGCGGCGGTGCGCTTGGCGGCGCTGCTTGCCGAAGCGACCGCGCCGCCGCCGAAGCCGCGGCGGGCTACCCGGATTCCTCGTGGGATCAATGAACGCCGGTTGCGGGAGAAGAAGGCGCGGTCGGACACGAAGCGGGGGCGGTCTGGGCGGGACTGGGGCTGACGGCTCCATTCGGGTGCGGCGACGTCGTGGCTTGTCGCGCAGTTTCCCGCGCCCCTAAAGGGGCGCGTCACATTCTCCTCGTCTTATCCGTCAACTGACTGACGGCTGACCACGACGAGAGCGGTGACCCATGGGCGACAGCGACTACCTGGCCGACCGGTTCGAGTCGCACCGCGGACGGCTGCGGGCCGTGGCTCAGCGGATGCTCGGGTCGGGGAGCGAGGCCGATGACGCGGTGCAGGAAGTCTGGGTGCGGCTCAGCCGGGTCGATGCGCGGGAGGTGGACAACCTCGGGGGGTGGCTGACGACCGTCGTCGGGCGGGTCTGTCTCGACATGCTCCGTTCCCGCAGGACCCGTGCCGAACTGCCCCTGGAACCCGAGGCACCGCTCCCGGCCGCCACCCCCGACCCCGAGCAGGACGCCCTCCTCGCCGACTCGGTCGGCACCGCCCTCCTGGTCGTCCTCGACACCCTCAGCCCCGCCGAACGGCTCGCCTTCGTCCTCTACGACCTCTTCGCCGTCCCCTACGACGAGATCGCCGGCGTCGTCGGCAAGAGCCCGGCGGCCACCCGCCAGCTCGCGAGCAGGGCCCGGCGACGGGTGCGGGGCGCGCAGGGCGCGGATGCCGACCCGGGCCGCCGACGCGAGGTCGTCGACGCCTTTCTCGCCGCCGCGCGTGCCGGTGACTTCGACGGGCTGCTGGCGGTCCTCGACCCGGACGTCGTGGCGCGGACGGAGGTGGGGGTGACGACGGGCGCCTGGGCGGTGGCCAAGGGGGCGAGCAGCTACTCGCACCTCGCCGGAGTCGCCGTACCCGCGCTCGTCGAGGGCGTCACGGGGCTCGCGGTGGTGCGGGACGGGCGCGTGGAGCGAACGCTCGCGTTCACGTTCGTACACGACCGGATCAGTGTCATCGACATCACCACGGACCCCGGGAGGGCGGCCCGGCTCGACGTCGCCCTGCTCTAGTCGAGGCTCAGCACCCCGACCGTCTCGCCCCCGCTCTGTTCCCCGGTCCTGCGGAAGCCGAGCCTCAGGTAGAACTCCGCGGGGCCGTCGGGGCCCTCGTGCCAGGTGACGTACAACTCCTTCGTGCCCCGGCGGCGCAGCTCGGCCGCGACGGACTCGACGGCGAAACGGCCGTACCCCCTGCCCTGGGCGTCGGCCGCGATGTTCAGGCGCCACAGGCCGGAGCGGCGCAGGCTGCCGCCGTCGGCGCGCCAGTCGATGTCGAGGAAGGCCATCAGGAAGCCGACCGCGCGCTCGCCGTCGACGATCAGACGGGGCCAGGCCACGCCCTCGGGATGGGCGTACGCCTCGGCGAGGGACTGCATGACGGGGGAGACCGCGAATTCCTGCTCGGGCCGGACGCGTATGCCGGTGGCGGATTCGAAATTAACGGGTGTGATCATTTCGAGGCGGGGGGCGGAGCTCGCGGAGGTCATCCGGGGACCCTAGTCCGGGCGTTCAGCGGGCCGCCACGGAATTCATCCCAACTGGCGGTACCTGCCACGGAAATAGGCCAGCGGCCCGCCGTCCGCGCTCGGCACGTCCGCCGTCAGGACGCGGCCGATCACCAGGGTGTGGTCGCCGGCCGCCACGCGCTGCTCGGTGCGGCACTCCAGGGTCGCGAGGGCGCCGCCCACCAGTACGGCGCCGGTGGCCGAGCCGCGGACGTACGGGATGTCCTCGAACAGGAGGCGGTCGCTGATGCGGCCCTTCATGGCGAAGCGGCCGGCGATGTGCCGCTGGCTCTCGGACAGGACGGAGACCGCCCAGTGGGGCTGTTCGTCGAGCAGGTCGTCCATACGGGAGCCCGTACGCAGGCTGACCAGCACCAACGGGGGGTCCAGGGAGACCGACAGGAACGCCGTGGCCGTCATGCCGACGTCCTCGCCCTTGGGCCCGTCGGAATCGAGCGGGGGCTCGAACGCGGTCACCAGGACCACGCCCGCGGCAAGCCGGGACATGGCGGCGCGGAACTCGTCGTTGCTCACCCCCACAGCATGCCCGGAGGCGGGCGCGGGGATCATCGGGACGGCGGTGGCGAGGGGAGTTTCGGGCACGTCCGAAACGCTAGTCTCCCCGCCGGGGCGGCCGCATCGGGCCTTCGTCCGAGGCCGGACCTAGGTCTACCGGCGGAGACGTGCACAGTCTCCACAAACACCCAAAGTTTGCGTTCAGTAAACGCACAGGGAAAACGCAGAAACCCTACTCAATTGTTCATCTTTCGCTGTGACTTGAGTCACAAGAGGTACTAATTGTTGACCCTGTGTACCGAGTGGGGAGCGCACTGTGATTCAGTGGCGGGGAAGTTCCGACAACCCACACCGACGAAACTGCACTCAAGATACGCCGAAGAGAACCCTTGATTCACTGCGAGGTCTCGGGGGGAGGGCGAGCGATGGAGACCGAGTCGGAGCCGTACGTCCGTCTTGCGTCCCTGCGACAGCTGCACCAGGTCATGGCCGACATGAACACGGCACGCAGCCTGGCGGACACACTGCAGACGGTCGCGAACGGCGTGACCCAGGCACTTGGCTACGAGCTGGCGTGCGTCAATCTCGTGCGCCCCGACGGCGACCTCGTCGTCGCCGCCTTCTCCGGGAACCAGGCGGCCGAGGCGCTCATCACCGGCCGGGTCGGCTCCCGCGAGTCCTGGGAGCGCCGGCTGAGCATGGGGGAGACCTGGGGCGACCTGGTCTTCATCCCGCACACCGAGGGCTGGGTCCTCGACGACGACGACGTCCCGCAGTGGTACACCGACGGCCCCGCGCCCCGCTTCGAGGACGAGTGGCACCCCTCGGACCGGCTGTTCGCGCCGATGTACACGCCCGCCATGAAGGGCGGGCAGTGCGGCGAGCTGATCGGCGTGCTCTCCGTGGACCGGCCCCGCAACGGCCGCAGGCCCGGCGCCTGGGGTCGCGAAGCGCTCCAGATGTACGCGTTCCAGGCCGCCATCGCGATCAGCAACGCGCGTCTACGCGCGAACATGCAGCGCGCACTGGTCAGGCTCGAAAGGGAGCAGCAGGCCCTCAGGGCCAGCGAGGAGAGCTTCCGCCAGGCCTTCGAGTACGCCCCCTCCGGCATGGCCATCGCCGAGATGGGCGGCGACCAGCACGGCCGCATCCTGCGCACCAACGACGCCCTGTGCCGCCTGCTCGGCCGCCCCGCGTCCGCGATGCGCCGCTACTCCTTCTCCGACCTCGTCCACCCCGAGGACATAGGCACCCTGCTGCGCACCTCGGCCGAGGGCGGCCGGGCCGAGCTGCGCCTCGGGCGCCGGGACGGCACCTACGTCTGGGTGTCGCTGCGCAACTCGGTGGTCGCCGACGCCGCCGACGGCCCGCGCTTCCTGCTCACCCACGTCGAGGACATAGAGGACCGCAAGCGCCGCGAGCTCCAGCTCGCCCACCGCGCCTCCCACGACTCCCTCACCGGCCTGCCGAACTCCGCCGAGCTGCGCGCGCGGCTGTCCTCCCGGCTCTGCCAGCGCCCCACCAACGCGGGCGCCCTGGAGACCATGGACGCGGCCTTCAGCCACCCGGCCTTCGACGCGAACGGCCACGGCTTCGACTTCCGGCCCGGCGGCGCCGAGGCGTACGACGCCTTCGACCACCATGTGCACACCGCCGCCCCCGAGGGGGAGCGCGACGACGGCACCAAGGGGCTCGCGGTGCTCTTCTGCGACCTCGACGGCTTCAAGTCCATCAACGACCGGTTCGGGCACAACGCGGGCGACGCGGTCCTCATCGAGGTCGCCCGGCGGCTGTCCCAGTGCGTGCGGGACGGCGACACCGTGGCCCGGCTCGGCGGCGACGAGTTCGTGATCCTCGCCGACGGGCTCGGCAAGGCCGACGCCGCCGACCTCGCCGTACGTCTGCGCAACGAGATCATCCAGCCGATCCGGGCCGAGGGACGGGCCGTCCGGGTCGGTGCCAGCTTCGGCATCGGCTGGGCGCACTGCGGCATGACCGCGGACGAAGTGTTGAAGTCGGCCGACGAGCGGATGTACATCGAGAAACGATCTCGTCCCAAACAACACAGACGCGCGGGATGATCCCCAGGTCAGCGAGCTGATGCGATCCGAGTCACCTGTTTGGGCCATCAGGAGCGGGTAGGCTCGCCATTCTGACCATCCGTATCGCATCAGCCCGCACCTGCCTGAGGAGTACAAGGGATGACGTCCGGCAACAACGGGGCGAGCACGCCCGAGGACGAAGACCCGTTCGGCTACCTCTACGCCGACGGCCAGGCCAACGGCGCCCAGCCGCCGTCCGGCGGCGGTTACGGCTACGGCTACCCGAACTCCGTCAACCGGACGCGTTCGGTCGGCCAGCGGCAGTACGGCCAGCAGCAGGCACCGGCGGCGCCGAACGGCCCGTACGGCCAGGTCCCGCAGCAGCAGGGCGTTCCGCAGCAGCAGGGCGGCTACGGCCAGCCCACCGCCCACTATGCGGCCCCCGAGACCTACCCGGGCGCCGCCCCCACCACCCAGCAGCCCCTGCCGGGCTACAGCGGTGGCGGCGGCCGGAGCGGCGGCCCCAACACCAAGGGTCTGCTGATCGGCGCGATCGCGGTGGTCGCCGCGGTGGTCATCGGTATCGGTGTGGCGATGATGGGCGGCGACGACCAGAAGGACAGCGGCAACCAGGCGGCCACGACTCCCAGTGCGTCCGCGAGCTCGCAGCCGAGTGCGTCGAGCAGCGCCGGCAGTGAGGCGAGCGAGGAGTACAAGCAGACGATCGACGCGAAGGCGCTGCGCCTCGGCGGCGGCGCGACCCTCGCCTCGGACGTCGAGGGCGCCCAGTCCGACGGCGGGATCTACGTCGGCAACCTGAACAACGTGGGCGCGTCGGTGACGTGGACCGTCAACGGCATCCCCTCGGACGGCATTTACACGCTGTTCGCGCACTACAGCGCCGCCAGCGACGACCAGGCGATGACGATCACGGTCAACGGCAAGGTCTTCGGCAGCAAACTCAACCTGAAGAACTACGCGAAGGCAGCCGACGGCGACCTCGCCAAGGGTTGGACGACCACCTACAACTGGCCCACCCTCACCAAGGGCACCAACACCATCAGCCTCTCCTGCGCGGCCGGCGACCAGTGCAACGTCCTCCTGGACCAGGTGTGGCTCAAGAAGGGCCAGGTCACCAGCTAGGCCGCGCTGGCCTCCCCCGTCACCGTCACCTGCTCCAGCAGCTCCTCGTAAGCCGCTCGGTCGAACTCGCCCGCCGCCGGGGCCAGTACGGTCGCCGCTGACAGCGCGGTCGCCCGGGACAGGCGGGCCGGCCACGGGAGTTGTTCCACCAGGCCCGACAGCAGGCCCGCCACCACCGAGTCGCCGGCGCCCGTCGGGTTGCCGTGGACATGGGTCGGTGGGGTGGCACGCCAGCGTCCCTCGGCCGTCGCCGCGAGGAGGCCCTCCTTGCCCAAGGAGGCGACCACGGCCTGCGCGCCCCGCCGCCGCGCGTCCCGTGTCGCGCGCAACGGCTCGTGGGAGCCGGTCAGTTCGGCCAGTTCGTCGGCGTTCGGCTTGACGATGTCCGGGCGGGCGGCGACTCCGCGGCGCAGTGCCTCGCCGCTGGTGTCGAGGAGGACCGGGACCCCGGCCGCCTTCGCCGTGCGGATCAGTCCGGCGTACGCCCCCACCGGCACCCCCGGCGGCAGACTCCCGCACAGGGCGACCGCCGCGACGGACGGCACGAGATCCTCGTACGCCTCCTGGAAGGCGGACCACTCCGCCGAAGTCACCGTCGGACCCGGCTCGTTGAGCTGGGTCGTGTCGCCGGTGACTTCGTCCATGACCGCGACCGTGCGGCGGGTCGTGCCGGTGACCGGGACGAGGGCGTCCACCAGGCCCGGTACGGCGGTGAGTTGGTCCTGGACGATCCGGCCCGTCGCGCCGCCCGTGAAGCCGGTGACCGTCACCTCGTGGCCGAGCGCCGCCAGTACCCGGGCCACGTTCAGCCCCTTGCCGCCCGGGCGTTCGGTGACCTCGGTGACCTGGTGGCTGGTGTGCGGCCGCAGCGACCGTACGCGGTAGGTGAGGTCGAGAGCGGTGTTCAGCGTGACCGTGAGGATCACCTGGACCGACCTCCCCCGAAGACAGAAACTGAGCCCGTCCAGTCTCCCAGGACCGCTGCGGCCTCAACAGCCGGACACATCAGCCCAGTTGGGGATCGACCACCCATTCTCCCCGGCGCATGACGCCCTTGAGGTCGAATTGATGGTCCAGAAGCACCAGGTCGGCGTCCTTGCCGGGCTCCAGGGAGCCGATGCGGTCCGACATGCCCAGTAGACGGGCGGGGTTGGCGGAGATCGCGGCCACGACGTCCTCCACGGGGAGCTTGTCGACGGTCACCGCCCGCTTGAAGGCGCGGTCCAGGGTGAGGGTCGAGCCGGCGATGGAACCGCCCTCCACGAGCCGGGCGACTCCCTCGCTGACCTCGACCTCCAGGGGGCCGAGCATGTAACGGCCGTCACCGAAGCCGGCCGCGTCCATGGCGTCCGTGATGAACGCGACTCTGCCGGAACGCGCGTGATGGAACGCCAGTTGCAGCGCGGCCGGGTGCAGATGCGTGCCGTCGTTGATCAGCTCGACCGTGATCCGCTCGTCCTCCAGGAGGGCGGCGATCGGGCCCGGGTCGCGGTGGCCGAGCGGTGGCATCGCGTTGAAGAGGTGGGTGGCCACGGTGGCGCCCGCGTCGATGGCCTCGACGGTCTGCTCGTACGTCGCGTCCGTGTGCCCGATCGCCGCGATGACGCCGTGTTCGGCGAGGAGCCGTACGGAGTCGATGCCGCCGGGGAGTTCGGTGGCGAGCGTGACCATCCTGGCCTGCCCGCGCGCCGCGTCGACCAGCTTGCGGACGTCTGCCGGGTCGGGGTCGCGCAGGAGTTCCTCCGAGTGCGCGCCCTTGCGGCAGGGGGAGATGAACGGGCCTTCGAAGTGGATACCGGCGATGTCGCCCTGCTCGGCGAGTTCGCTCAGCAGGCCGGCGCGCTGGGCGAGGAAGTCCATGTCGCCGGTGACGGTGGAGGCGACGAGGGTGGTGGTGCCGTGGGTCCGGTGGGTGCGGATTCCTTTGAGGATCTCTTCGGGCGTGCCTGAGGTGAACGAGGCTCCGCCGCCGCCGTGGTTGTGGAGGTCGATGAATCCCGGTACCAGCCAGTGTCCGGTTGCGTCGATGGCCTGGGTGTTCTCCGGGGCGCTGTCGGCGATGCGGGTGCCGTCGACGATCACTCGGCCGTTTTTGACGGTTCCTGTGGGGAGGACGACCGTTGCGCCGGACAGGACGAGGGGTGCCTTGCCCGTGGCGGGATGCGGGTGCGTCGTGGCTGGTCGCGCAGTTCCCCGCGCCCCTGGGGGGGTTGCCATCAGGGCGTTACCTCCGAACTGTTCGTCTTGTTGAGGAGATCCCAGGCCAGCAAGCCCGCGCCCAAGCAACCCGCCGTGTCGCCCAGGGCCGCCGGGACGATCGTCGGTGGTTTCTGGAAGGTGATCCGTTGCCGGAGTGCCTCCCTCAGTGGTGTGAACAAGGTTTCCCCCGCCTCGGCCAGGCCGCCACCGATGATCAGGGTGCGGGGGTCCAGGAGGGTGAGGGCGGTGAGGAGGCCGTCGGCCAGGGCGTTCACGGCCTGCTGCCAGACCTCCCGGGCCCTCGGGTCCCCCGACTCCACCGCCTTCGCGCAGTCCGCCGCGTCCGCCTGCGGGTCACCGGTGGCCGACGCCCATGCCTGCGATACGGCCGCCGCCGAGGCGTACCGCTCCAGGCAGCCCCGCTGGCCGCACGGGCAGGGGGTCCCTCCGGGCCGTACGACGATGTGGCCGATCTCGCCCGCGAAGCCGTGGGCGCCCGCCTCGACCCGGCCCGCGATGCCGATCGCGCCCGCGATGCCGGTGCCCAGGGGCACGAAGAGGAAGCGGTCGGCGCCCTTGCCCGCGCCGACGCGGCCCTCGGCGAGGCCGCCGGTGCGCACGTCGTGGCCCAGGGCGACCGGGGCGCCGCCGAGACGGGCGGTGAGCAGGTCGCGCAGCGGGAGGTCCCGCCAGCCCAGGTTGGCCGAGTAGGCCGCGATGCCGTGCTCCTCGTCGACGATGCCGGGGACGGCGACGCCGGCCGCGAGTGCGGGGGCGCCGAAGTGCTCGGTGCCGTGGGCGCGCAGCTCGGCGGCGAAGTCGAGGATGCCGTCGACGACCGCGTCCGGGCCGCGCTCGCGGCCGGTCGCCCGGCGGGCCTGGTGCAGGAGCTCGCCGCCCGCGCCCACCAAGGCCGCCTTCATCCCGGTGCCGCCCACGTCGAGGGCGATGACATGTCTCACGGGGGACAGTGTGACCCTTGGACCCGCGAGAGGTCTAGTCCACTTACGTGGTGTAGACCTGAGGGCGGAGATATGTATGACTTTTCGAAAGTTTTCGAACGTGAGTATGGGGCGGTTGTCGGTGCGGCGGCGTAGGACGGGAACGATCGCGGCGGTGTCCGCACTGGGTATGACGGCGGTCCTGGGCGGCTGCGGAGTGGGGAGCGGATCGGGCGAGGTGACACTGAAGCTGATCGCCGCGGACTACGGCGACAGCGCGGCCAACAGCTCCCAGAAGTACTGGGACGAGCTGGTCAAGGAGTACGAGGCCGAGCACTCCGGCGTGAAGATCGACGTCAGCGTGTACTCCTGGAACGACGTCGACAGCAAGGTCAAGGACCTCGTCGACGCCGGGAAGGCGCCCGACATGGCGCAGATCGGCTCGTACGCCGACTACGGGGACAAGGGGCTGCTGTACAAGGCGGACGACCTGCTCGGAATCCGCGAACAGGCCGACTTCGTCTCGCAGCTCGCCTCGGCGGGGCGGATCAACGGGGTGCAGTACGGGATGCCGTTCGCCGCGTCCACGAGGCTGCTCTTCTACAACAAGACCCTCTTCGCCGACGCCGGACTCACCCCGCCGAAGACCTGGAAGCAGCTCGCCGCGGACGCGGAGGTGCTCAAGGCGGCCGGGGTGAAGTACCCGTACGCGCTGCCGCTCGGGCCCGAGGAGGCACAGGCCGAGACCATGCAGTGGCTGCTGAGCGGGGGCGGCGGATACGTCGACTCGGTCGGGACGTACGGCATCGACTCCGACGAGAACGTCGCGACGCTCACCTGGCTCAGGGACGAGCTCGTCGGGAAGGGGCTGACCGGTCCCGTCGCGCCCGGGAACCTGAACCGGGCCGCCGCGTTCTCGGCGTTCGCCGCGGGGGACGTGGGGATGCTCAACGGGCATCCCTCGCTGATGAAGATCGCCGCCGCGAAGGGGGTGAAGTTCGGGATGGTGCCGATGCCGGGGGTCGACGGGAAGACCAAGAACTCCATGGGGGTCGCCGACTGGATGACGGCCTTCAAGCAGAACGGTCACGCCGAGCAGGTGGGGGACTTCCTCGACTTCGTGTACAGCGAGAAGAACGTGCTGTCGTTCTCGCGCGAGTACGACCTGCTGCCGGTGACCAACTCCGCGTCCTCGGCGATGGGTTCGGCCTCCCAGGACACCGACCTCAAGCCCTTCCTCGACGCGCTGCCCGACTCCGAGCTGCCGCCGGTGGGCAAGACGTCCTGGGCCTCCGTCAGTGCGGCCGTGAAGAAGCGGATCGGGTCGGCGGTGAGTTCGGGCGGTAACCCTTCGGAGGTGCTGCGCGCACTGCAGCTGACCGCGCAGAACGCGGAGTAGCCACCGTCACTGTCAGTCGCGGGAGGTACGGTTCCTGGCATGGAGCATCCGGAGCTGGACCGCAGGGAGCGGGACATCCTCGCCCTGGAGCACCGCGGCTTCCCCGGGCCCGGCGCGAAGGAGCGAGCGATACGGGAGGAGCTGGGCCTGGCACCGGTCCGCTACTACCAGCTCCTGAACGCGCTGCTGGACGACGAACGGGCCGTGGCCCATGACCCGGTGACGGTGAACCGGCTGCGGCGGGTGCGGGACGCGCGTCGCTCCGAGCGGTAGGGCTTTCCCTTTTTGCGTCAGCCGAGCCGGTTCGCCAGTGCTCGCAGCAGGGCCACCACACCACCGGGGCCGTCCACCACCAGGTCGGCCCGTTTCCGCAGTTCCGTCACCTCGTCGCTGCCGCTGCAGACCAGGAGCCCGGGGGTGCCGGCCGAACGGAGGTCGTCCACCGCGGAGAACGCCGGGAGGTCGCCCAGGTCGTCTCCGGCGTAGAGGACGGAGCCGGCGGACAGGTCGCGGACGTGGGTCAGCAGGGCCACGCCCTTGTCCATCCCCGGCGGACGGAGCTCCAGGACCAGGCGGCCCGGTTCGACGATCAGGCCGTGGTGGGTGGCGAGGCCGGTGAGGGGGGCGCGGAGGGCGTCGAAGGTGGCCTGGGGGTCGGGGGCCCGGCGGGTGTGGACCGCCACCGCCCGGCCGCCCTTCTCCTCGATCCAGGCGCCGGTGCCGTCGAGGAGGGCCGGCAGTGCGGCGCGGACCGCGGCCACGCCGGGGTGGGGCTCCGGTGCCGTGACCTCGCCGGTCGCCGCGTCCCAGCGCTCCGCGCCGTAGTGGCCGAGCACGGTCAGGTGCTCCAGGCCGGGGACGCCCGCGAAGCCGCCGTAGCGGACCGCGATCTCGGCCGGGCGGCCGGTGACGACCGCGACGGACGCCACCTTCGGGGCCAGGGCCGCGAGGGCGGCCACCGCGTCGGGATGCGCCCGCGCCTGCTCCGGATCCGCCACGATCGGCGCGAGCGTCCCGTCGAAGTCCAGCCCGATCACCGCCCGGTGCGGCGCGGCGAGGAGAGCGTGGAGGCCGTCCCGGCCGACGGGGGTCGCCGGGGTGGGCAGGGAGTCCGTGGCGTCGCCGGTCATCGGCCGGTCAGCTCGTTCAGCGCGTTCAACTGGTCCAGGAACCACTGCGCCGGCGGCAGCGCCGTGGCCGCCGTGGCCAGTCTCTTCGTGCGTTCGGCCCGCTCGTCCGGCGGCATGGTCAGCGCCTCGTGCAGGGCGTCGGCCGTCTCGACCACGTCGTACGGGTTGACCACGAGCGCGTCGCGGCGCAGTTCCTCCCACGCTCCCGCCTCCCGCGACAGCACCAGTGCGCACCCCTCGTCGGACACCACCGGCATCTCCTTCGCGACCAGGTTCATGCCGTCCCGGATGGGGTTGACCAGGGCCACGTCGGCCAGCCGGTACGCGGCGAGGGAGCGTGCGAAGTCGTCCTTGACGTGGAGCACGACCGGGCTCCAGCCAGGCGTCCCGTACTGGGAGTTGATCTCCTCCGCCAGCCGCTGGACCTCGGCCGTGTAGTCCCGGTAGACCGCCAGGTCCTGCCGCGACGGATAGGCGAAAGCGACATGGACGACCCGCTCCCGCCACTCGGGCCGGGTGTCCAGCAAGTGCCGGTACGCCAGCAGTCCGCGCACGATGTTCTTCGACAGCTCGGTCCGGTCGACCCGCACGATGGTCCTGCGGCCCTCGCCGATCTCCTCGCGCAGAGCCGTCATCCGCTCCTCGACGTCCGCCTCGTGCGAGCGGGCGTGCAGGAAATCGGCGTCGGCGCCGAGGCCGTGGACGCCGATGTACGTCGTGCGCAGGAGCTCCTTGCCCTGCCGGTGCTGGATCGCCCTGGGCGCTCCCGACGGCCACATGCTGAGGTAGCGCTCGGGGTCCAGCTCGTCCGCGCAGCGCTGGAAGGCGGTCGCCCACCGCCAGGTCAGGAACGCCACCCGGTCGGCGCCGAGCATGCCCTCCAGGAGCTGGGTGCGGATGTCGTCGGGCAGCATCGTGAAGTAGTCCACCGGCGCCCACGGCGTGTGCGAGAAGTGGGCGATCCTGAGGTCCGGGCGCAGTTCGCGCAGCATCCCCGGCACCAGGCACAGGTGGTAGTCCTGCACCAGGACCGCCGCCCCCTCGGCCGCCTCCTCCGCGAGCGCTTGTGCGAAGGCGCGGTTGTACGTCTCGTACGACGCCCACTGCCGCCGGAACTCCGCGTCGAAGGCCGGCTCCAGCGGGGTCTGGTAGAGCAGGTGGTGGACGAACCAGAGCACCGAGTTCGCGATGCCGTTGTACGCGTCCGCGTGCACGTCGGCCGGAATGGCGAGCATTCGCACGCCGTCCTCGCCGACGCCCCGCCGGACCGCCTCGCGGTCACCGTCGGACAGCGCCGAGCACACCCACAGCGCGCCCGCGTCCGGTCCGATCGCCGACAGACCGGAGACGAGCCCGCCGCCGCCGCGCTTGGCGTTCAGCGAGCCGTCCTCGCCCACTTCGTAAGAGACCGGGCCGCGGTTGGATGCGACCAGCACGTGGGCGCTGTGCGAGGAAACCATGCCTCGACATCTAGCCCGGCACCCAACCGCTCAAACGTTCCCGTGGGTCACGGTCAGGTGTTCAGGAGTCCGGGTCGCGGTCAGGCGTTCAGGAGTCCTACGCGGCTTTCCTCTTCACGTACTCCGCGATCTCCACCATCGGCGGCCGCTCCTCCGTGTCCACCGAGTACGTCCGCGGCTCGAAGCCGTCCGCGCCCCGCTCGAACTGGGTCAGGGACGGGCGGATCATGTGGCCGCGGGCCAGCCTGAGCTGGGCCGTGCGGTAGATCGCCGCCGACATCCGGCCCAGCGCCTGGCCGTCCTGGTGGCGGTGCTTGCGGACCCCGACGTCGACCTGCGCGAGGGCGTTCAGGCCCACCAGGTGCAGGGCGTCGACCAGCATGCCGAGCTCGATGCCGTAGCCGACGGGGAACGGGAGCTGTTCGAGCAGGCTGCGGCGGGCCGCGTACTCGCCGCCCAGCGGCTGCACGAAACCGGCCAGCTGCGGCCAGTGCATGTTCAGCAGGGGCCGCGCCATCAGCTCGGTGACCCGGCCGCCCTGGCCGGCGGCGCCGCCCAGGGGACGGTCGTACATGCCCTTGACCAGGTCGACCCCGGGGTCGGTGAGCAGCGGGCCGACGATGCCGGAGACGAAGTCCGAGGAGAACTCCTTCAGGTCGGCGTCGATGAAGCAGACGATGTCCCCGGTGGTGGCGAGCAGGGAGCGCCACAGGACCTCGCCCTTGCCGGGCACGGCCGGGATGCGCGGGAGGATGTCGTCGCGGTGGACGACCCGGGCGCCTGCGGCGGCCGCCACTTCGGACGTACGGTCGGTGGATCCCGAGTCGACGACGACGATCTCGTCGACGAGCGGGACCTGCATCATGAGGTCATGACGGATCACGGCGACTATGTCACCGACCGTCTCCTCCTCGTTGAGGGCCGGCAGGACGACGCTGACGGTCCGGCCCGTGCTCCGCTTCGCCGCCATGATCTTGTGGAGCGGGCGATCGGTCACGGACCAGGAACGGGTGGCCAGCCAGCGCTCGACTTCGTTCAGCACAGTGGGCGGCTCCTTAGCGTGTGATCCATCTCGCGGTTCGGACGACTCCCTCAACTGTCCTTGTCGTCGGTTACAGTCTTGAACAACGCGGATGACCATCGCATGTCCAGGGTGGCCGCCGTTAACAACTTCATACCGCTCATCCAGAGGGGCAGAGGGATACGGCCCGATGAAGCCCCGGCAACCCTCCAGTCGGTTCTCGTAGCGATCGATGACGATCGTCTCCGCGAGGCTCCCGACTCGGGAAGGTGCCAAATCCGTCTCACGGCGAAGTGCGTCGTGAGGAAGATGAGGAGAAAGGGCCTCGCCTCCATGGCTGTGCAGACTGTTGCAAGCACCACGAACTCCGTCGACCTGGGTCCCGCCGCGGCGCTGAGCTGCCGCGAATGCGGCCACCGCGTCCCGCTCGGCCCGGTCTTCGCGTGCGAGGAGTGTTTCGGCCCGCTCGAGATCGCGTACGACTTCTCGGCCTACGAAACCGAGGAGCTCCGCAAGCAGATCGAGGCGGGACCCGCGAACATCTGGCGCTACGCCCCTTTGCTGCCCGTCCCCGCGGACGTGGCGACCAAGCCGAACATCAACCCCGGCTGGACCCAGCTCGTCAAGGCCGACAACCTCGCCCGTGAGCTCGGCGTGACCGGCGGCCTGTACATCAAGGACGACTCCGGCAACCCGACGCACTCCTTCAAGGACCGGGTCGTCGCGCAGGCCATCGAGGCCGCTCGCGCCTTCAACTTCACCACCCTCTCCTGCTCCTCCACCGGCAACCTCGCCGGCGCCGTGGGTGCCGCGGCCGCTCGCGCCGGGTTCCGCTCCTGCGTGTTCATCCCGCACGACCTGGAGCAGGGCAAGGTCGTCATGGCCGCGATCTACGGCGGCGAGCTCGTCGGCATCGAGGGCAACTACGACGACGTGAACCGCTTCTGCTCCGAGCTGATCGGCGACCCGGCCGGCGAGGGCTGGGGCTTCGTCAACGTCAACCTGCGGCCGTACTACGCGGAGGGCTCCAAGACCCTGGCGTACGAGATCTGCGAGCAGCTCGGCTGGCAGCTGCCCGACCAGCTCGTGGTCCCGATCGCCTCCGGTTCGCAGCTCACGAAGATCGACAAGGGTCTGCAGGAGCTGATCAAGCTCGGGCTCGTGGAGGACAGGCCGTACAAGATCTTCGGCGCGCAGGCGGAGGGGTGCTCGCCGGTGTCGGTGGCGTACAAGGCGGGCCATGACGTGGTCCGGCCCCAGAAGCCGAACACCATCGCCAAGTCCCTCGCCATCGGCAACCCGGCGGACGGTCCGTACGTCCTGGACATCGCGCGTCGTACCGGCGGTGCGGTGGAGGACGTCAACGACGAGCAGGTCGTCGACGCGATCAAGCTGCTGGCGCGGACCGAGGGGATCTTCGCGGAGACCGCGGGTGGCGTGACCGTGGGGGTGACCCGCAAGCTGATCGAGAACGGCATCCTCGACCCGACGAAGACCACGGTGGTGCTGAACACCGGCGACGGTCTCAAGACCCTGGATGCGGTGGCCGGTACCGGGCTCACCGCCACCATCCGTCCCAACCTGGACTCTTTCCGAGAGGCTGGCCTCGCATGAGCGTTTCCGTCCGTATCCCCACCATCCTGCGCACCTACACCGGTGGCCAGGCCGAGGTGCAGGCCGAGGGCGGGACCCTCGCCGAGGTCATCGCGGATCTGGAGAAGAACCACACGGGTATCGCCGCGCGCGTTCTCGACGACCAGGGCAAGCTGCGGCGGTTCGTGAATGTGTACGTGAACGACGACGATGTGCGGTTCGAGCAGGGGCTGGAGACGGCGACGCCCGACGGGGCCGGTGTCTCGATCATCCCGGCGGTCGCCGGCGGGTGACCGTATGACTGGTCATTACCTTCGGTAACAGTAATTACCGAGTGTTCATCCGATTGCCCCCTCCGTGAGAGAAGCGGAGGGGGCAATTCTCTATGGTTGAGCACGGTACAGTTGGGGAAGCTGCGGCTCTCTTCATGCCGCATGCATATGAGTTCCCGCTTCTCGGGCGATGAGAAGTAGCCAAAGTGTGCACGTCTTATGTGCCTTATGCGTCGTTTATGGGGCCCGACTTGCCCCGAATTCGGGCGAATTCTCGCTACATTCCGGACCCCTTCCGTCCAGAATTCTCGTCCGATTGACCTGTTGCAGACGGCAGTTGGACAGATACATTCAGCCGCGGTCGACGCGTTCCGGCGCACGCCCCCAACCATGTGGGGGGTGAGGTCTGACCCGGATCCGCGAAGTGCGGGTCCGTGCAAGGGCCAGTAATAGGGGAGTTAGGCATGGCTCAGGGCACCGTCAAGTGGTTCAACGCGGAGAAGGGGTACGGCTTCATCGCGGTCGACGGTGGTGCGGATGTATTCGTCCACTACAGCGCGATCCAGATGGACGGTTACCGCACCCTTGAAGAGGGCCAGCGGGTCGAGTTCGAGATCTCGCAGGGTCAGAAGGGGCCGCAGGCGGACATGGTCCGTCTCGCGACAGGCTGAAGCACGCGCCGGGTAACAACAGCGTCGTTCTTCGTTCTTCAATCGAAGGGCTCGTACCCCATGGGGAGTCATGGGTACGGGCCCTTCGGCATGTGCCTCCGGCGGTGGGGCCGGGGCTTGTGCGGGTGTTGGTTCGTTGTCTTGTGCGGGTTGGGTGGGGGCGGGCGCCCTTGCGCAGTTCCCCGCGCCCCTGAATGCCTGCGGCGGCCCCTGCCGGCTCGGTGGGGGCGCGTGCAGCGCGGTTCTGCCTGGTGGGTCGGTGCCGGAGTCACCCCGTCCCCTGCGTGCCGTACGTGGCGAACGGCCCGTCGTGGCGCGGGTTGCTGCACCTACCCAGGGGCGCGGGGAACTGCGCGCTCGGCCCCCGCCGACCGGTAGCCGCCCGACAGCCGAACCCACCCCGGTCTTCGGCAGGCGCTTGCACTCGACCATGCCGAGTGCTAATCATTGGCGTTAGCACTCTGAAGGTGAGAGTGACAACGAAGGACCGGGTCGGTGAGGCCCGCAGGCCGGGTGGGGAAGGAACCCACGAGGCAGGCGAGCCGTCCGTCGCGGGCGCGGGCGCGGTCCGAAGGAATCACCCCCAGTCCTGGAGGGACCACTTCACATGGCCAAGATCATCGCGTTCGACGAGGAGGCGCGGCGCGGCCTCGAGCGCGGCATGAACCAGCTCGCGGACGCCGTCAAGGTGACGCTCGGCCCCAAGGGCCGCAACGTCGTCCTCGAGAAGAAGTGGGGCGCCCCCACGATCACCAACGATGGTGTCTCCATCGCCAAGGAGATCGAGCTCGAGGACCCGTACGAGAAGATCGGCGCCGAGCTGGTCAAGGAAGTCGCCAAGAAGACGGACGACGTCGCCGGTGACGGTACGACCACCGCGACCGTGCTCGCCCAGGCCCTCGTCAAGGAAGGCCTGCGCAACGTAGCCGCCGGTGCCAACCCGATGGCCCTCAAGCGCGGTATCGAGAAGGCCGTCGAGGCCGTCTCCGCCGCCCTGCTCGAGCAGGCCAAGGATGTCGAGACCAAGGAGCAGATCGCCTCCACGGCCTCCATCTCCGCCGCCGACACCCAGATCGGCGAGCTCATCGCCGAGGCGATGGACAAGGTCGGCAAGGAAGGCGTCATCACCGTCGAGGAGTCCCAGACCTTCGGTCTGGAGCTGGAGCTCACCGAGGGTATGCGCTTCGACAAGGGCTACATCTCGGCGTACTTCGCCACCGACATGGAGCGGATGGAGGCGTCGCTCGACGACCCGTACATCCTCATCGCCAACTCCAAGATCGGCTCCGTCAAGGACCTGCTCCCGCTCCTGGAGAAGGTCATGCAGTCGGGCAAGCCGCTGCTGATCATCGCCGAGGACGTCGAGGGCGAGGCCCTGTCGACCCTGGTCGTCAACAAGATCCGCGGCACCTTCAAGTCCGTCGCCGTGAAGGCCCCGGGCTTCGGTGACCGCCGCAAGGCCATGCTCGGCGACATCGCCATCCTCACGGGCGGCGAGGTCATCTCCGAGGAGGTCGGCCTCAAGCTGGAGAACGCGACCCTGGACCTCCTGGGCCGCGCCCGCAAGGTCGTCATCACCAAGGACGAGACCACCATCGTCGACGGTGCCGGCTCCTCGGACCAGGTCAACGGCCGGGTCAACCAGATCCGCGCCGAGATCGAGAACAGCGACTCGGACTACGACCGCGAGAAGCTCCAGGAGCGCCTGGCCAAGCTCGCCGGTGGCGTCGCCGTCATCAAGGCCGGTGCCGCGACCGAGGTCGAGCTCAAGGAGCGCAAGCACCGCATCGAGGACGCCGTGCGCAACGCCAAGGCGGCCGTCGAGGAGGGCATCGTCGCCGGTGGTGGCGTGGCCCTGCTCCAGGCCTCCAGCGTCTTCGAGAAGCTGGACCTCTCGGGTGACGAGCAGACCGGCGCCAACGCCGTGAAGCTCGCGCTGGAGGCCCCGCTCAAGCAGATCGCCGTCAACGGTGGTCTCGAGGGTGGCGTCATCGTCGAGAAGGTCCGCAACCTGCCCGTCGGCCACGGCCTGAACGCCGCGACCGGTGAGTACGTCGACATGATCGCCGAGGGCATCATCGACCCGGCGAAGGTGACCCGCTCTGCCCTGCAGAACGCCGCCTCCATCGCCGCGCTCTTCCTCACCACCGAGGCCGTCATCGCCGACAAGCCGGAGAAGGCCGCCGCGCCCGCCGGTGGCGGCATGCCGGGCGGTGACATGGACTTCTGATCGACTCCGGGCCGTAGGGCCTGACGGTTGATCAACGTCCTTGCCGGGGGCGGCCCTTCCTGGGAACAGGGGGTGGCCGTCCCCGGTGTTTTCTTGCGCTATGCTTGATCACGAGCCGCCCGACGTGAACTCCCGTCGGCCGACTACGCGTTGGTGGTCCAAGGAAAGACGCCCCGCTTCCTGCGGGGAAATGCAGGTGCAAGGCCTGCCCGGCGCTCAAGACGAAGCCCGTCCCACGATCGTGGGACGGGCTTCTTTCATGCGTGGCCGGAGTCACAGCCCGCCAGGAAATCCTGAGGCGGACGAGGTGGTTGGCACCAGGGAAACTGTCCATGCGCATGCACATACCGAGGAGTACCCCCACGTGACCGCCCCCTCCACCTCCCGTGCCGCCGAGATCCTTTCCCGCCCGGTCCACATCAACGGCCTGACCGTCCCGAACCGCATCGTCATGGCGCCCATGACCCGTTCGTTCTCCCCGGGCGGCATCCCCGGTGAGGACGTGGCGTCGTACTACTCGCGCCGCGCGGCCGCCGGAGTCGGCCTGATCGTCACCGAGGGCACCTACGTCGGCCACGAGTCGGCCGGGCAGAGCGACAGCATCCCGCGGTTCCACGGCGAGGAGCAGCTGGCGGGCTGGGCGAAGGCCGCCGAGCAGGTGCACGCGGCGGGCGGCACCATCGTCCCGCAGCTGTGGCACATCGGCATGGTGCGTGAGCAGGGACAGCCGCCCTACGCCGACGCCCCCGCCGTCGGCCCCTCCGGCATCCGCCTCGGCACCGACGAGCCCACCGGCAAGGCGATGACCCAGCGCGACCTGGACGACGTCATCGGCGCCTTCGCCGAGGCCGCGGCCGCCGCCGAGCGCATCGGCTTCGACGGCGTGGAGCTGCACGGCGCCCACGGCTACCTCCTCGACCAGTTCCTGTGGGCGGGCACCAACCGCCGCACCGACGCCTACGGCGGTGACCCGGTCGCCCGTACGAAGTTCGCGGCGGAGATCGTGGCGGCCGTACGCGAGACGGTGTCGGCCGAGTTCCCGATCATCTTCCGCTACTCGCAGTGGAAGCAGGAGGCCTACAAGGCGCGGCTCGCCGAGACGCCGGAGGAGCTGGAGGCGATCCTCGCCCCGCTCGCCGCGGCCGGTGTCGACGCCTTCCACGCCTCCACCCGCCGCTACTGGCTCCCCGAGTTCGACGGCTCCGACCTCAACCTCGCCGGCTGGACCAAGAAGCTCACCGGCCGGACCACCATCACCGTCGGCTCGGTCGGTCTCGACGGGGACTTCATCCGCGGCTTCATGGGGGAGGGTTCGCCGGTCAAGGGCATCGACGACCTCCTCGACGCCCTGGAGCGCGAGGAGTACGACATGGTCGCCGTGGGACGGGCCCTGCTGCAGGACCCGGAGTGGGCGGCGAAGGTGCTTTCCGGCCGCTTCGACGAGCTCAAGCCGTACGAGGCGTCGGCGCTGACGTCGTTGAGCTGACGGCAGTCGCTGCAAGGCGTGGGTCGAGAACGGGCCCATGACCCACGCCCCGGTCGTTGCAGAACGCGCTGGGGAAGGCGGTGTGGGGCCCCGCCTTCCCCGACGAGATCCACCTCGCCGGCGGCCAGGTCGTGACGACCATGTGGCGGCCGGGGCGTTGAAGGCACCCTGGTTGCTGTGGTCAACTCCGGCTAGCGTTCCGGTACATGCGAATCGTGCATCTCTCGGACACCCATGTGGAGCGCACCGACGCCCCCAACAAGAACGGCGTCAACGCCACCGAATCGCTGCGGCTGATGCTCGCCGAGCTACGGCATCTGCGGGATATCGACGCGGTCCTCGTCACCGGCGACATCGCCAACGACGCGGACGTCGAGGCCTATGCGGCGGTGCAGGAGCTCGTCGGCGACTTCGCCCGGACGCTGGGCGCCGCCGTCTTCTACACCACCGGCAACCATGACGAGCGCGAGGCCTTCGGCAAGGTGCTGGGCAGCGGGCACGACCGGCCGGAGGCGGTACTGGAGACCGAGGCCGCCGAGCGGGCGGCGGTGAGCACCGTCGACGGCTGGCGGTTCGTCACGCTGGACTCGCTCGTGCCGGGGAAGGTGTACGGGCGGATCACCGAGGCCCAACTGGACTGGCTGGGCGAGGTCTTGAGAACCCCGGCCGAACACGGCACCGTCCTCGCCTTCCACCACCCACCGATCAGCCTCGGCCTCTCCGTCCTGCAACCGGTCTTCGGGCTGCTCAACCCCGGGGAGCTGGCGGAGACGATCCGGGGGAGTGACGTACGGGCCGTGCTGACCGGGCACTTCCATCTCCAGCTGTTCGGGATGTTGGAGTCGGTACCGGTGTGGGTGACGCCGGGGGTGGTCAACCGCATCGACCTGACGACGCCGTACGGCACCGAGCGGGCCGTACGGGGGGCCTCGGCCTCGCTGGTGGAGCTGGGCGGGCCGGCGAGCCCGGTGTTCCACACCTTCCACGCGCGCGACCCGCGAGCGCACGAGACGGTGTACGAGCTGGACGAGGAGCGGACCCGGGCGGTGCTGGAGGAGCACGCCCCCCGGTGAGGGACTTGGTTGACCGGCCGCCGTGAACCCGCGTGAACTCCCCTCCGTGGGCGAGCGGTTGAGCCTGCGGATGCGTGAGTACGACCCCCGGTGGGGGCAGGTGGCACCCACCGTCACCCCCTTCGAGTACCGGCTCTTCCTGGATGTTCGCGCCGGGGGCGGAGGGCGAGCGCGCCTACCGTGCGGCCTTCCCGCGGGCCACGCCGACCGAGCTGTACGAGCGCGTGCAGACGGGCTGGACATCCCGCTGCTGTTCGGCACCTACGCGGCCGACCTCGGGAATCTGCTGTTCGCGGGGAGCGGGGAGCGGGGAGCGGGGTCCGGAGGATGTGTCGGGGCGGCTGTGGGAGGGGTACGACTTCCCGGCGCTGCCGCTGCTGAAGTAGGGCTCTCAGGCTCTAGAGGTTGCCGAGCGGCTCGATGTCCACCCTGACCGGCGTGCCCCACACGCGCAGCACCTCGTAGTCGGTGAACTCGTGCACGAGCCGGTACGCCATCGCCGCGCGCGGACCCCGGCGCTGGGCGTTGAGATACAGCTCCGCCTCGTGCCGGTCGCGCCTCGGCGTCCCGCACAGCTGCCATTCCTGGCCGGTCCACAGCTCGGGGAGCCAGCGCTGCTGGGGCTGCGGCCGGTCCTCGCGGACGCCGTAGCGGGAAGCGGTGGGTTCGGTGGCGCGGGGGCGCGCGGAAGGGCCGTTGATCTCGGCGCGACGGGCCGCCCTACGACGGGTCTCGCACAGCAGACACAGGTCGGGGGCGTTCTCGTCCACCGGGCCGTTCGGGTGCTCGGCGCAGCGGGTGGTGGGGGCGGCAGCGGTGACGCTGTCCTCCAGGAGGTCCAGGGCCCGCTTCAGGTCGGCCCTGACCTCGTGGAGCTTGGCGTCGGGAGTGTCCGCGGTGAGGGCGTCCCCGTGTTCGCCGAGGAGACGGAGGGCGCGGCCTAGGGCGGTGAGCTGGGCGTGGTTCATGGTGTCAGTCTGCGTAGTCCTTGAGCTTTTCGGTATCGAGCGTGACGTTCACGGGGACCGGGATCTCGACGGTGGCTCCCCAAGGGTAGGACGGGGCGTGCCGGTACTGACCGTCCTTCGGCTCGCTGTAGACCGTGATCGTGGTGTTGTCACGGTCGACGAGGAGGTAGACGGGGAGGTGTCCTCGCTTCTTCTCGCTTCAGGGACATCGCAGCCCGGATCCCGTCCGCGCGGGCGTGGATTTCGAGGGCGGGCAGGAGTGCGCTGGGGCGTGTGGGGGCGTGTTCGCCCCGGCAGCCGTTGCACACGCCCCCTGGCAGGGCCTCCGGGCGGCCGGGTACTCCGCACTCGGCGCACTCTAGAATCCGGCGAGGTGGGCTCGGCTCCGGCTCCGGCTCCGGCCCCGGCTCCGGTGGGAGTTTGCTGATCAGGCGCGAGCGGACGAGTGCGGCCGGGTGGTGGACGGGGGCGGGGAGACCTTCGGTCAGGGCGCGCAGTACGGCCTCGCCAGTCGCCCCGCGTGCGAACCAGTCCGTCAGGAGCGGGGCAAGAGCGACGCACTCGGCGGCGGAGAGAGACAGCACGGGAGCCGTGCGGCCGAGAGCGGCGAGGAGGATGTGGGCGCGGGAACGGGTCGGGCGGCGGGACGGGGACTCCTCCGGGACGTCACCCCGCGTGAAGGCGGCCCACCAGTCGTCATCTCGTGCGGTACGGGAGAACCACGATCGGGTGATCCAGCGGGTACTGCCGGACTCGGAGTCCAGCCGCTCCCGCCCCCGGCGCAAGTGGCCTGCCTGTTGGAGGCGGTTGAGGGCGGTGCCAAGTGCGCATTGGCCGTACGGCAGCGTCTTGGCCAGCGTCTTTACGGAGATGTCGGCGCCGTCGGGGAGCCGGTCGAGGTACGCGGCGATGGCGGCTTCGCGAGGTGGGAGGTGGGCGAAGTCGTGCGCGGTGCGGGGGTGTTGGTCGGGGGCGCTGCGTTTTCCGTATCCCGGGTTCGCCATGGGGTGCGGGGATGCGTGCGCGGGCAGGAAGGTGCCACTAAGCTTGGCTCCAGCCATGGGATCGGGCCTTCGATCTCGTAGGTCAAGCCCCCGCAGGTGTTGGTAGCACCTGGCGGGGGCTGTTCGTTATGCGGGCACGCTAGACGATTGTGACGCTACGTGGCAAGCCGGTCGCGTCGAGTCAACTCGCGGGGAGGGTGGGCGGGTTGAGGCCCTCCACCCATTCCTTGAAAAGAGGGCTCGGAGCTGGGGGCTTGAGCTTCGGGACCGGGTCAGCCCATGCTCTTGGCGCCGTCCAGGGACTCGCGGATGATGTCGGCGTGACCCGCGTGCTGGGCGGTCTCGGCGGCGATGTGCAGCAGCACCCTGCGGGCCGACCATCGACCCCCGGGCTCGTTCCACGGCGCCTCGGGGAGCGGATGGGCGGCGTTCAAGTCGGGCAGGGCCATGACGAGTTCGTCGGTGCGGCGGGCCATCTCGTCGTAGTCGGCCAGCACACCGGCCAGCGTCTCGCCGGGCTGCATCCGGAACTCGTCGGCCCGCCGGGCGAAGTCGGCCTCGGCCATGGCGGTGAAGTCGGGCATGGCGGAGGGGCCGTTGAGAATGAAGTCCGCCCAGTGCCGCTCCACCGACGTGACGTGTTTGATGAGGCCGCCCAGACACAGCTCGCTGGCGGTGGTCCGCTGTCCGGCCTGCTCGTCGGTGAGGTCGCGGGTGGTGAAGCGCAGGAAGCGCCGGCTGTGGGCCAGCGCCTCCAGCAGGTCGGTGCGCTCGTCGGTGGTGAGGGTGTGCGTGGTGTCGGTCATGGGGCCACGCTAGGAGCCGTATAGGTCAGATCCTGACCTCTATGACCGCCTCGACGAAAGCTGACCATGCCTGCGGCCGGAGCATGAGCTTCGGGCCTTGGGGGGTCTTGGAGTCGCGGACGGGGACGCGGGTCGGGTGGCCCACGGCCACTTCGAGGCAGTTGCCGCCGCCGCCCCCGCTGTAGGTCGACTTGCGCCAGATCTCAGGGTTGTTCCTCATGGACGTAATCCTGCGCCAACGACTCGATCAGGGCCAGGGACTTCTCCCGCGAGAGCGCGGAGGCCACGAGGAGGTCGAACGTGAACCGCAGTTGGACGACCGTGGCGGGGTCGTCCTCCAGTCGGCCGATGCGCACTCCCTCGTAGTAGGCCAGTGGGGGCGCGTCCTCGAACTCCATCAGTTTCAGGGCGCCTTCCATCGCGGAGTGGGCTCCCGCGCTGAAGGGCAGCACCTGCACGATCGCGCGGCTCCGGCGGGCCAGCTCGGCGATGTGACGCAGGGCCTCCGCCATCACCGCCCGGCCACCGGTCTCCCGGCGCAGCGCCGCCTCGTCGAGAACCACCCACAACACCGGCTTTGTTGGATGGTCGAGGAGTCGGATCCGCTCCATCCGGCCCTCCACCCACACGTCGATGGTTTTCTCCGGGACCGTGGGGTCGTAGGCGCGGTTCACGGCCCGTGCGTACGCGGGAGTCTGGAGCAGGCCGGGGATGAGGAGAGGTGCGTACTCTCTGATCGCCGTCGCTTGGGCCTCCGACTCCGCCGCCTCCGCGAAGTGCTCGGGGTACTTGGACTTCGCTGCCGCCGCGCAGTTGCGCTGGAAGAACCCGTCCGTCCCGAGCACCTCGTCCAGCAGTCGCGCGACATCCGGCTGCATCCTCCGCGTGCCCGCCTCCAGCTGCCCCACGAACGACCCGCTCACGAACAGCCGTTGCCCCAGTTCCTCCTGGCTGAGTCCCGCCTTCTCCCGCGCGTGCCGCAGCTCCGCGCCCAGCAGTGCCCTCGGTGACGACGACGGGTCGAGGTCCTTCGGTCCCGGCATGTGCGACTCCCCATCCACCAGGTGAGGTTGTTGGGCTGGTCCGTATGGCCAGGTTAGAGCCATAACGGACACGCTGTGTTGTGAATCACCAACCCAGCGTGCCGATGGAGGAAGCGTGCGGTCCACCGAAGAAGTCCTGGAGTCCCTGCGGGAGGCTCTCGTCGGCGTGGGCGTCGTACTGCCGTCCCTCGCCGTAGACCCCCTCACCGGCGCCGGTGACGAACCCTTCCCGCTGGTCGACCTGGGCCGCTGCAACGTACGCACGGCCGAGCGGCTGGCGTCCGTGCTGCGCGGGGTGTGGCCGCCGGTCGGGGCGTACGTCGTGGACGTACGGGACGGGCGGGTGGGGGAGGTGATGGGGCACCTGGGCGGGAGAGTGCAGCTCAGGCCCCTCGGCGGCGGGCGGGAGTGGGACTGTCCGCCGGAGTCCACCGGGCCCGCGCCGCAGGGCGAGGTGCTGCGGGCGAGGGTGCGGAAGGTCAACAGGGAGGGGCGGATGCCCTGCTGAAATGAACCCATGCCTCTCCTGGACGCCCTCGCCCGCTTCAACGACGCCCACCCCTGGTCCCACAACACCCACTACCACCCCTGGCTCATGCGCCGGTTGCCGCCCCGCTTCGACCGCGCCCTCGACGTCGGCTGCGGTGCCGGAGATCTCGTGCGGCTGTTGGCGACCCGGGCGACACATGTGTACGGCATCGACAGTGACGAGCGGATCATCGGTAAGGCAAGGGAGTTGACCGGTCCCGGCCTCCCCGTCACCCTCTCCGTCGCGGACGGGTTGTCGTACGACGAAGGTGCCCCCTACGACGTCATCACCTGTGTCGCCGTGCTCCACCACCTACCCCTGACCGAGACGCTCACCCGGTTCCGGGACCGGCTCGCCTCCGGCGGAACCCTGGTGATCGTCGGTGTCGCCCAGGAGGACACCCGGCTCCAGCAGTTGCTCGGGCTCGTCTCCGTGCCGCTCAACCTGATCAACGGCTGGGTCAAGAACCGGGGGCGGAGGGTGGCCGAGACGCCCGTCGCGATGACCGCCGTGACCCGGAACCCGGACGTCCCCTACACCGAGATCCTCCGCGAGGCCCGCCGGGTCCTCCCCGGTGCCCGGCTGAGGCGTCGGCTGTTCTGGCGCTACACCCTCGTCTGGAAAAAAGTGCGTGGTGATGTCGATTCGGTCAGCCTCTGAACGACGTACAGGTGAGGAACGACATTTACACGAGAGGTGAAAGCCATGCCCAAGGTGCGCGTACACAACGTCACGATCTCCCTCGACGGCTTCATGGCCGGCCCGAACCAGCGGCTGGACGCCCCGTTCGGTGACGGTGTCGGCTGGGGCGACGAGCTGCACAGCTGGTTCATGTCCGCGTCGGAGGACGCGGCCGCGGGGAAGACCGGCGTCGACGTCGACTACTTCGTCCGCGGTGACCAGAACATCGGCGCCACGATCATGGGCCGGAACATGTTCGGACCGCAGCGCGGGCCGTGGCAGGACGAGTCCTGGCAGGGCTGGTGGGGCGACAACCCGCCCTACCACCACGACGTCTTCGTCCACACCCACCATTTGCGCCCGGCGCTGGAGATGGCCGGCGGGACCACTTTCCACTTCACCGACGAGCAGCCGGAGGCGGTGCTCCGGCGTGCGTTCGACGCGGCGGACGGCAAGGACGTCCGGATCGGCGGCGGGGCGGCGGTCATCCGGCAGTATCTGCGTGCCGGCCTCATCGACGAGCTCCACCTGGTGATCGCGCCGATGCTCATCGGACGCGGCGAGCGGCTCCTCGAAGACCTGGGCGAGGGGATCGACGGCTACCGGGTGTCGGAGTTGGTCGGCTCCCCGAACGTCACTCACGCGATGCTGGTCCGCCGCTGACCGTCGGGCGCTCCGGGCGCCCGACGACCCCGGCGACCACCGTTCGGCCTGCCCGGAATGCAAAGATCGCGTGAATTTGGTGAGGATGCGTCCATGACCATCCGCACACGCACGCTCACGCGGCCGACCGCACCCGCGGCCCCGCCCATACCGGTCAGGACCGGCGGCATGATCCGGTTCCGTTCGCTGCGCGCCGTCGGCATCGCCCTGGCCGCCGCCACCGCCGTACTGAGCACCACGGCCCCGACCGCGCAAGCGCAAGCAGAAGCGCCATAGGCACAGGCACAGAAACAGGCACAGGCACAGAAACAGGCACAGAAACAGGCACAGGCACAGAAACAGGCACAGGCGCAGACTCGCCCCACCGCCGTCTGGCCCACCGCCAAGCGCACCGAGAAGGTCTCGAAGACCAAGCCGGTCAGCGGCAACCAGAACTTCGACCTCACCCGCTTCGTCGGCACCGGCGCCCTCGGCGGCGGCGGTCAGGGCGAGGGCCAGGACCCGATCCTGGAGCTGGCCGAAGGTGCCACGATCTCCAACGTGATCATCGGTTCACCGGCCGCCGACGGCATCCACTGCCGGGGCACCTGCACGCTCAAGAACGTGTGGTGGGAGGACGTCGGCGAGGACGCGGCCACCTACGCGTACTCGGTGAGCGTGAGCTAGCCGCTCTCCGTCACCCCGTGGCCGACAGCGCCGCCCGCAGATGGCCGCCCGTCTCCTCCAGGAGGCGGGCGGCCGTCGGGCCGTCCACGTCGGCCAGGATCGTCAGGATCGCGTTCTTCACCTCGCCGTCGGTGGCGGCCAGGGCGCGCTCGACCTCCTCGTCGTCGGCGCCGGTGGCGAGCGCGACGATCCGGCGGGAGCGGGCCCGCAGCTTCTCGTTCGAGGCGCGCACGTCGACCATCAGGTTCCCGTACGTCTTGCCCAGCCGGATCATCGTGATCGTCGACAGCATGTTGAGCACCAGCTTCTGCGCGGTGCCGGCCTTGAGGCGGGTCGAGCCGGTGAGCAGCTCCGGGCCCACGACGACCTCGATGCCGTGATCGGCGGCGGCCGCCAGCGCACTGCCCGCGTTGCAGGACAGGCCGACGGTCAACGCCCCCCGCGCGCGGGCGTGTTCCACGGCTCCCACGGCATAGGGGGTACGACCGGACGCGGACACCCCGACCACCGTGTCCAGGGACGTCACCGCGAGCTCGTCCAGGTCGGCCCGCGCCAGCTCCGCGGAGTCCTCGGCGCCTTCGACGGAGGTGACCAGCGCCTCCCGGCCACCCGCGATCAGGCCCACGACCCGCGCCGGGTCCGTGTTGAAGGTCGGCGGGCACTCGGAGGCGTCCAGCACGCCCAGCCGTCCGGCGGTACCGGCCCCGGCGTAGATCAGTCGGCCGCCGCGGGCCATGCGCTCGGCGACGGCGTCGATGGCCGCGGCGATCTGCGGCAGCTGCCGGGACACGGCCGTGGGCACGGAGGCGTCCTCGCCGTTCATCAGCCGGGCGATGTCGAGGGTGGGCAACCGATCGATGTCGGCGAGCTCGGGTCGGAAGGCCTCGGTGGTCAGCGACTCCAACTGGGCTTGCAGATCGCGGGGGTTGGAGGTGGAGGTCATGGCGGAACGGCTCTTTCTTCTGACTGGCGTCTACCGGGAACTGAGGTCGCTACCGACGGTGCCGGTGCGCGAGGGCTTCATAGGACGCGGCCAGCGCCGGCGCCGCCGTCTCGTACGTCCGCTGCGCCACCCCCACGAACAGACAGTCCACCACCAGCAACTGACTCGTCCGGGACGACATCGCCGCAGGCCGCAGCTCACTCTCCCGGGCGGTGGACGTCGTCAGCACATGGTCGGCGTACTGCGCCACCGCCCCGCCCGGCCGACCGGTGATCGCCACGGTCGTGGCGCCGTGCTCGAAGGCGACCCGCAGCGGCTCGATGACATCCCCGGTCGACCCCGAGTGGGTGATCGCGATGGCGACATCCCCCGCCCGCAGCTGCACCGCGTTCGTCACGGCGAGGTGCGGATCGCTGTGCGCCTGCGCTATCAGTCCTATCCGCAGCAGCTTCTGCGTGAGGTCCTGGGCGACGAGACCGGACGCCCCCACGCCGTACACGTCGATCCGGCGGGCCGAGGCCGTCGCGCCGACCGCCGCCCCCAGCTGCACGGTGTCCAGGCCGGCCGCCGTGTCCGCGAGGGTCTGCTGCTCGTCGTAGGCGAGCTTGGCGACCACGTCCGCGATCGGATCGTCCACCGCGATGTCCGTGGTGATCGCGGGCGCCCGCCCGGACTGCTGCTGCGCGGCGAGCCCGGCGAGGGCGAGGCGCAGGTCGCGGTAGCCGGGATACCCCAGCAGCCGGGCCGTACGGACGACGGTCGCCTCACTGGTCCCGGTCAGCTCCGCGAGGCCCGTGACGGTGAGGGCCGCGCATCCCGCGGGGTCGTTCGCCACGGCCTCGGCGACCCGCTGCATGGAACGCGTCATCGACGGACCCAGCGTGCGCACCTTCGACGCGAGCGCGCTGCCGAAAATTTCCTTCACTTCCTGGGGCACACATGAAAGATATTTTTGGCGCAGGCCCGTGGTCAAGAGCGCGCACAATGGCTGCATGGAGTCGATCGGTCCACTTGAGCAGACCCTGCACACGGCCCGCGCCCTCGTGCTCGCCGACCTGGCCGCGGCCGAGGTCGCGGCGGCGGACGTGGTGTCGATGGTCGAGGACTCCGTCGTACAGCGGCGCTGGTGGGTGGAGCAGTGGCCCGAGGGTGCGGACTTCGTGGCGGGCCTGGTCGCGCAGGACGTCCAGGACGCCCTTCTGGAGCGTTACGGCCGCTGGCCTCTCTGCCCGGTCTGCGGCTCCGGCGACCCGCACGCCCTGGAGGTCGAACCGGAGCTCGGCCCCGACCCGCACTGGGTGTGCCACCAGGCGGGCGTGAAGGTCGCGGCGGTCGGCTCGCTGGGAACCGCGACGGGCGGGACCCCCTCCTCGTGACCGTCTACATCGACCCACCGACCTGGCCGGGGCACGGCCGTATGTGGTCCCACCTCATCAGCGACGTCTCGTTCGACGAACTCCACGTGTTCGCGGATGAGTTGGGCGTCCCCAGGCGGGCCTTCGAGCGCGACCACTACGACATTCCCTCGCACCGGTACACCGATGTGGTGGCCGCCGGTGCGGTGGAGGTGAGCAGCCGGGACGTGGTGCGACTGCTCACGGGGGCGGGGTTGCGGCGACCGAAGGGGCGGGCGGTTCCTCCGGGGTTGGGGTGAACCAGGTTTCGGCTTCGTGGCGGATGTTCGGCGCGGCGGTGTTCCTCGCACCATTCGTGCGGGGCTCGTTGACCGCAACTAGATACTGAGTGTAGATACTGAGGTATGACTGTTCCTCTGGTGCTCCTCGGGCTCCTTGAACGGGAGTCGAGCCACGGCTATGACCTCAAGCGCGACTACGACACCTTTTTCGGCCGGGGCAAACCGCTGCCCGCCGGGCAGGTCTACTCGACCCTGGGGCGCCTCGCCCGTGACGGGAAGGTCGAGGTCGGCGAGACCGGGCCCGGGTCGGGGCCGGACCGCAAGCGCTACGTGATCACCGAGCTCGGGGTCACGCAGGTCGAGACCTGGCTGACCGAGCCGGTCGCGGGTGAACCGCACCTGCAGACGGTGCTGTTCACCAAGGTCGTACTGGCGGTGCTGCTGGAGCGAGACCCCCGCACGTACCTCGACATCCAGCGCGCCGCCCACATGGAGCGGATGCGGGAGCTGACCGAACTGCGCCGGACCGGCAGCACGGTCGACTCGCTGCTCGCCGACCACGGCGTGTTCCACCTGGAGGCCGATCTGCGGTGGATGGACCAGACCGTGGCGCGGCTCGCCGCCCTGACGGCGGAGGTGCGCTCATGAGTTCGGACGACGGCTTCCTCATGGAAGCGCGGAACGCCGTCCTGTCGTTCGGGCAGACGCCCGCGCTGCAGGGGGCGAACCTCTGCGCCCGTGCCGGCGAGATCCTCGCTGTCACCGGTCCGAGCGGCTCCGGCAAGTCCACGCTGCTGCACTGCCTGGCCGGGATCCTCGTCCCAGACTCCGGCGAGATCTGGTTCGACGGCCGCCGCATCGACACTCTGGGCGAGCCCGAGCGCAGCGCGCTGCGCCGGGATCACTTCGGCTTCGTCTTCCAGTTCGGTCAGCTCGTCCCCGAACTGACCGCCGAGGAGAATGTCGCCCTGCCACTGCTGCTGGCCAAGTCCCGCAGGGCGAGCGCGCTGGCCGAGGCCCGATCGTGGTTCGGACGGCTCGGTCTGGACGGTCTCGAGGGGCGCCGGTCGGGCGAGCTCTCCGGCGGACAGGCGCAGCGTGTCGCCCTGGCCCGCGCCTTGGTCGCCCGGCCCACGGTGCTGTTCGCCGACGAGCCGACCGGGTCGCTCGATTCGCTCACCGGCGAGCATGTGATGGATCTGCTGGTCGCCTCCGCACGGGAGGAGGGCACCACCGTCGTCCTCGTCACCCACGAGCCGCGGGTGGCAGCGTTCGCGAAGCGTGAAGTCATCGTCCGCGACGGCAAGGTCACGCCGCTCTTCGTCGAACGGCTCACCTCGTGATCCGCCTCGGCCTGCGCCTCACCCTGAGCGGCGGCAGGGAGGCCGCCGCCCGCCTCGCCGTCATCGTGGCCGCCGTCGCCCTCGGCGTCGGCCTGTTGCTGAGCATCCTGGCGGCCATCAACGCCACCGCCACCCAGAACAGCCGCAACGCCTGGCTCAACACCGGCTCTGGCACGGCGACATCGAGCCAGTCGGCAGCGAAGGCAGACACCGACCCGCTGTGGTGGCTGCTCAGGGCGGACCACTTCGACGGCGAGATCATCGGCCGTGTCGACGTCGCCGCCACCGGCCCGAACTCCCCGGTTCCACCGGGCCTTTCACGCCTCCCCGGACCGGGCGAGTTCTACGCCTCACCAGCCCTCAGCAAGCTCCTCCACGCCACCCCGGCCGCCGAACTCGCCGACCGCTACCCCGGCCGCCAGGTCGGCACGGTCGGCAAGGCGGCACTGCCGGGCCCCGACTCCCTGCTCATCGTCATCGGCCACCGTCCCGACCAGCTCGCGAAACAGCACGACGCCACCCAGGTCACCTCGATCACCACCGCGACGCCCAGCAGCTGCAACGGCACCAACTGCGCTGTCAGGGTGGGCATCGACAGCAGGGGCATCAAGCTCATCCTCTCCGTGGTGGGCACCGCCCTGATCTTCCCGATACTCATTCTCATCGGCACGGCCACCCGGCTGGCGGCCGCCCGCCGTGAGCAGCGCTTCGCCGCGATGCGCCTGGTCGGCGCCACACCGCGGCAGATCTCGATGCTCTCGGCCGTCGAGTCGACGGTCGCCGCGGTCATCGGTACGGCCGTCGGCTTCGGCCTCTTCTACCTCTTCCGTGCGCAACTGGCGGCGGTCAACCTCACGAGTACGCCGTACTTCGCCGACGACCTCACGCTCCGGACCGGCGACATCCTGCTTGTCTGCGTCGCGGTTCCGGTGGGGGCCGCCATCGCGGCCCGGATCGCCCTGCAGCGCGTGCAGGTCTCCCCGCTCGGGGTCACCCGGCGCGTCACGCCACGCCCGCCGCGGGTCTACCGGCTGATCCCATTGGCCGTCGGAATCGCCGAACTCTCCTACACCATCGGCCGGGTGCCCAGGAGCACCAACGGCCAGATCTGGGTCTTCGTCCCGGGAATCCTGCTGGTCCTGACCGGACTCGTCATCGCCGGCCCCTGGCTGACCATGACCGGAGCCCGCGTCCTGGCCCGGCAGACCGCCCGCCCCGCGCTGCTCATCGCGGGCCGACGGCTCGCGGACGACCCGAAGGCCGGCTTCCGCGCGGTCAGCGGTCTGGTCCTCGCCCTCTGCGTCACGAGCGCAGCCGTCGGGATCATCGGCTCACTCAACGCCGAGCGCAGCATCCCGCAGGCCGGCCGGGCGGTCGCCGGCGCCTTGGACGCCAACTACGTCCAAGGCTTCAATCCCACTACCGGGGGTCGGATCGGCAGTGTGCCCCCGCTCTCGAAGGCTGCGCTCGGCGACCTCAACTCCGTGCCGGGAGTCAAAGGCGTGCTGATGATCCACACGAACCCGCTCGGCACCACGGACCCGGCCTATCGCGGCCCACAAGGCACCGCGACCCCGCCGGTGGCCGGCCTGGCCTCGTGCACGGAGCTTGCGCGGATGCCGGCCCACAGCGCATGCGCCTCCGGAGCCCAAGTGGCGTCGGTCACCCAGAACTACGGCAGCTTCGGCACGTACCACTGGATGCACTGGCCCACGGCATGGCCGGCCGCCGACATCTCCGCCCAGCGCCTGGCCCGCCTCCCCGTGCAGGAGATCGTCGTGGCCACCAACGGTTCGACGTCGGCGATCGAACGCGCGCGCACCATCCTCGCGAACACGTATCCCGACCAGGACGTCCCATGGACCGTCCGCGAAGACCACGCCCAAAGCGGCGCACAGCTCGCCGGATACCAGCAACTGGCCAACGTGGTCATCCTGGTCACCTTCCCCATCGCCGGCTGCAGCCTGGCGGTGAGCGTGGCCGGGGGCCTGCGCGACCGCAAACGCCCCTTCAGCCTGCTGCGGTTGACCGGAACACAGCTCGGGGTGCTGCGGCGGGTGGTGCTTCTGGAGAGCGCGGTCCCGCTCCTGGTGGTTGCCGTGGTGGCGATCGGGATGGGCTTCCTTGCTGCCCAGCTGTTCGTACAGGCACAGTTCAGCTACTCGATCCGGGCGCCGGAGATCCAGTACTACGTGATCGTGCTCGCCGGGCTTGTCGCTTCGCTGGCGGTGATCGCGTCCACAATGCCGCTGCTCAGGCGCATCACGGGACCCGAAACGGCACGCAACGAGTAAGAAGAGCTGGTCATGGCCGGGCGGGCAGGACGTACAGCCGCAGCCCCGGCTCCGCCTCTCCGTACGCCTGCTCCTCCTCCACGGTCGCGCGCGCGAACCCGGCGCGGGCGATCACGCGTTGGGAGGGGGCGTTGTCGGGTTCGATGGTGGCGCAGAGGCTGCGGACGTCGTCGCGGGCCAGGGCCCAGTCCGACAGGGCGCGCAGAGCCTCCGTGGCGTAGCCCTGGCCGCGGGCGCTCTCGGCGAGGTCGTAGCCGACCTCCGCGCGGCCGTCCTCGTCGGGTGCGCCGTGGAAGCCCATGCCGCCGATCGCGCGGCCGTCCTCCCGTCGTACGAGGACGAAGAGGCCGAACTCGGGGCGGTGGACGCCCGCTTCGTAGGCCTTGATCGTCATCCCCGCGGCCTCGCGGGTGCCGTCGAAGGGGCCGTCGGCGACCCAGTCGAAGCCGCCGGTGCCGCCCGTGGCGAGGTCGGCGGCGGCCGCGGGGGTGACGCCCTGCAGGGTGAGGCGTTCGGTGGGCAGGACGAGGTTGTTGCTCCAGCGCCACCGCGTGCGCGGGGCGCGGCCGGGCAGCTCGCCGCGGCCGGTGGCCCACAGGAGGGTGCGCCAGGCGTCCGGGCCCGGCTGGACCTCGGGGAAGATCCGGGTCAGGACGTGTTCGGGGAGGTGGGCGGGGGGCTCGTACGCCAGGCCCAGGCCCTCCGCGATGTCGTACGTGTGCAGCAGGACCTCGGCGATGCCCATCGCGGCGAAGCCCTCACGGTTCGCGCTGCGGAAGGGGTAGGGGTGGAAGGCGCGGACCTCGCGCGGGGTGGTGCGGAGCGTGGCGGCGAACAGCGCGCCGCCCGTCTCGATCACCTGGAGGGCGCCCTCGGCGTCGGTGCCGTCTTCGAGATGGATCTCGAAGGGGATGTACGTCTCCTGCGCCCGGCCCGCCAACTGGCCCGCGTACGCGATGAGGTCGCTCGCGATGTGCTCGGCCGTCTCCAGGCAGTTCCAGTCCACCCGGCCTGCCCGCACCGCGCCCCAGTCCCGGTCCACCCCCGTCCGCAGCGTCGCCACCGCGTGCGCGACGGCCTCCGTCACCCGCTCCGCGCCCACGTGCCCGCCCGTGTCTGTCATGCGGGCAGGCTAAGCCGCCGGGCGCCTCAGAGCGACAGCATTTCCAGCTCCGACGCGAGGTTGTAGCGTGCCGTCGCCTCCCATTCACGTGCTCCGTACGGCGTCCTGAACAGACGGGGCAGGGCGAGCAGTTGCCGCAGGATCGCGGACCGGCCCTCGCGGAAGGCGTCGGACGGGACGAAGCCGTACTCCTCGCGTACGGCGGCCGTGTAGGCGGCGTACGCGGAGGGCGGGGCGGCGAGGATCGCGAGGTCGGCGTCGCACAGGACCTGGCCGTTGCGGTCGTCGTCGGCGGGGTCGTGGGTGACGGTGAGGCGGACCAGGCGGGCGACCTCGGCCGTCCCGTCGTCCGGGACCCCGGCTTCGGGGAGGGCGCGTTCGGCGAGCCGGGCGGAGCGGTCCTCGTTCTCCGAGCGCTCGGGGAGGTAGACGGCGTCGTGGAACCAGGCCGCGAGACGCACCAGGTCCGGGTCGGCCGCGTACTCCTCCAGTACGTCGACGTGGTCGAGCACCGCCGTGAGGTGCGTGAGCGTGTGGTAGTGCCGCTGCGGCTCCTGCCAGCGGTCGAGGAGACGGTCGGCGTACGGCGCCGGATCGGGACCGCCCGCCCCGGACCGGGCGCTCTCCAGGGCGCGGGCGAAACGGACGCGGAGATCGTCGAGCTGATCGGCCATGGCGTCATTGTCCCCCCGGGCCACCCCTGGCAGGTTGATCCCATGACTGCTGACGCCGTACGAGACCCCGCACTGCCCGGCCGCCTCCTGACCACCGAACGCGACGCGCTCATCCCCCTCCTGCGCTCCCGCCCGGACGCCGACTTCGCGCTGCCGACCGCCGCGTGTCCGGGGTGGAGCGTGCGGGACGTGCTCGCGCACTGTTCGTCCGCGCTGATCCGGGTGGTGGAGCGTCGGTTGGAGAAGGGCGTGTTCTCCCCCGAGGCGAACGACCGGGACATCGCCGAGCGCGCGGAGTGGACCAACCAGCAGGTCGTCGACGAGCTGGAGCGCGGGATGACGGAGGCGGGCCCGGCGATCGCCCGGACGAGCGGGGTGCTGGATCTCATCGCGCTGGGGGAGTGGGTGCACGCGGGAGATGTGCGGGAGGTGTTCGGCGAGCCGGGGGCCTACGAAGGCGCCGGCCTCCCCGACGCGCTCGCTCTCCTCACCCGCACCACCCGGGAACGCGGCCACCTCCCTCTCCACGCCGACCTCGACGACCTGGACGAACCGCTCCGCCTGGGCGACACAGCCGGTGACCGCACCCCGGCGCGGTTCATCGGGGACGCGGCGACTCTCGTACGGCTGTACTCGGGGCGGTCGGTCGAGGGGCGGACGTACGAGCTCGCCGGGGCGGAGGCGAAGGAGCTGAACATCTTCGGCTGAGACGCGCTGGTGAAGGGGCCCGTGTACCGGCGTATTCTTGAAGTGGACTAGACCTTTAGCCGCCCGGGAACGTCGACGAATGGGGTCCCATGAAGCAGCGTGCAGTCCTGGAGGTGATCGCCCTCGACGTCGAGGACGCCCTCGCCGCCCAGGCCGGAGGCGCGGACCGGCTGGAACTGGTGACCGACATGGCGGCGGACGGTCTGACGCCGACGGTCGCGACGGTCGCCGGGATCCGGGAGGCTGTGGACATCCCGGTGCGGGTGATGCTGCGGTTGTCGGAGGGGTTCGAGGCGGGGGACGTCTCGCGGGTGGTCCAGGTCGCCCGGGAGATGCGGTCCGCCGGCGCTGAGGAGTTCGTCCTCGGCTTCCTGGACGCTTCCGGCGAGGTGGATCTGGCTGCCGTGGAGCGGGTCGTGGAGGTGCTGGACGGGTGCCGCTGGACCTTCCACCGGGCGATCGACCACGCGGCGGACCGAGACGCGCTGCGCAAGCAGTTGGACGGCCTTCCGGGGCTGGACACCTACCTCACGGCGGGATCCGCGGCGGGCGTCGACGAAGGGCTGGCCGTGCTGCTCGCGGAGGCGTCGAGGACGGGGGAGCCGGGGTACGAGCAGCGACTTCTGGTGGGTGGAGGGCTGAGGCTGGACCACGTGCCGGGGCTCCGGGCGGCGGGGGTCGACGCGTTCCACATCGGGGGAGCGGCGAGAGCGGCGGGCTGGGGGATGCCGGTGTCGACGGAGGCGGTCCGCAACTGGCGCCAGGCTTTGGACGAGGGGTGAGTGGACTCCCCCCAGGGGCGCGGGACTGTATCAATCTGCGGCTCCGCCGCGTGGGCGCGACCAGCCCCCACGCGCCCGCACCCTGCAACCACCAGGACCCGGCACCCCCTATCCCTTCAGCGGCCTCAGACACAGGGTCGTGTCGCCCTTCTCGCTGTACTCCAGGTCTGCGAGGTAATCCCCGGAGGGACACGTGGCGTCAACGGGCGCGTTGACGCGGAACTGCGCGTCGGAGGACCCGCAGTCCACGGTCTCGAGATCCTCGTCGGTCCAGGTGCCGTCGTTGCGGACGCACGAGCCGACCGTCAGTTTCTCCTGGCCACCCAGCCCGCCCGGGCCGGCCACCAGCCCGATGACCAGGAGGGCCGTGAACGCGAACACCGCCAGGCCCAGCAGGCCCACCGGGATCAGCGCGAGGATCCCGGCGGGCCGCTTGAACACCGGTTTGCCGGGATCCAGCGGGGGCCGGAAGCCCGGGGTGACCGGCTCGGGGATGCGTCGGATGCCGGACAGCGCGCTGAGGTTGGTCAGCAGGGTGAAGGGCGTGATCAGCACCGACAGCGGCCCCCACCAGCCCAGCACCATCGTGTCCGCCTGCATGTCCCGGAAACTCGCCAGCGCACAGGTGCGGCAGAACACACCCTCCCGCTTCAGGAAACGCATGATCACCAGCATTCCCTGGTGGCCACGGATCGTTGCCGGGGCGGCGGGGGACGCTCCACAGATCTGACAGCCGGCCGGCACCCCGCCGCCGTACTGCTGTGGCCAGGGGGCGGGTGCCGGCGTTTGCTGGTACGGCCCCGAAGGTTGGTGGTACGGGCCCGGGGACGGCGGATACGCGGGGTGCGAGGGTGGCGGCGTGCTCAACGGGGGCCCTTTCAGGGGGACATGGCGGAACGGATCAGCACCCTACTCGGCGAGCTGCGCCGGCAGCGGCGCCGAGTGCGTCACGATCAGCCCGGACACCGCCCGGGTCAGTGCCACGTACAGCCGCCGCAGTCCCGTGCGTTCGTCCGGCTCGCCGTCCACCACGGCCCGCGGCTCGTCCAGGACGACGTAGTCGTACTCCAGACCCTTGGCGAGGGACGCCGGGACCAGGGTGAGGCGGGCCTCGGCCGTCGTCTCCTCACCCGGGGCGAGATACGGGATCCCCGCCGCCGTCAGCGCCTCCGCGAGGGCCGGCACGCGCGCGTCCGCCGCGATCAGACCCGTGGAGCCCTCGTGGCGCAGCAACTCCTCGCACGCGGCGACCACTTCGGCCGTGCCGGAGGTCTCGCGGAGGTCGAAGAAACCCGGGTTCTCACGGACCGACGCGACCGGGGTGAGGCCCGGCGCGATGTGCGGGAGGAGACGGGAGGCGTACGTGATGACGTCCGTCGGTACGCGGAAACCCGCCGTCAGCTCCTCGATCACCCCGTCCGACTTGCCGAGGTGGGCCAGCGCCTCGTCCCAACTCCGCGTCGCCCAGGGCGTGGTGCCCTGCGCGAGGTCGCCGAGGACGGTCGCCGAACCGGTCGAGCAGCGCCGCCCCACCGCGCGGTACTGCATGGGGGACAGGTCCTGCGCCTCGTCGAGGACCACATGCCCGAGAGAGTGCGTGCGCTCCACGATGTCCGCCGTCTCGTCGACCAGCACCGCGTCCGCCGCGGACCACTTGGCCGACTTCACCGACCGCACCGGCTTCGCCCACAGGATCGTCTTCTGCTCGTCCTCGTCGAGGATCCCTTCCGCGTGTACGGCGAGGAAGTCCGCGTCCGTGAGCAGGCGGAGGACGAGTTTCGCCGGGTCGACGGGCGGCCAGATCTGCTTGACCGCCGCCTTCACCGCGGAGTTGCGGGCCACCGCGTCCTGCACCCGGTCGTCAGGGGCCTCCCCGGACCGCTCCATCTGCACCAGCACGGCGTGCGCGATCCGCTGTGGGAGGGCCTCGCGGGCGGCGCCGTAACGGATACCCCGGTCGAGCAACTCCCTGACGATCTCCTCGATCTCGTACGCCGGGATGCGCCACCGGCGTGACCCGCGCACCACCATCACCGGCTCGGTGGGCATGCTCACGTGGGAGTAGACGGCCCGCCTCAGCACCTCCGCCATCCTCGCGTCTCCCTTGAGGACGGCGGCGGGCGCGTCATCGGTGCCACGCACCTCCAGGCCCGCAGCCACCAGGTCGTCGACGGTCGCCTGCTTCACCGTCAACTCGCCCAGCGCGGGCAGCACTTGCTCGATGTAGTGCAGGAAGGACCGGTTCGGTCCGATGACGAGGGTGCCGGTGCGGGCGAGCCGCTCGCGATGGGCGTAGAGGAGGTACGCGACCCGGTGCAGGCCGACGGCGGTCTTTCCGGTGCCGGGACCTCCCTGCACGCAGACCGTGCCGCCGAGACCGGACCGTACGATCTCGTCCTGCTCGGGCTGGATGGTCGCCACGATGTCGCGCATCGGGCCGACGCGCGGGCGCTCGATCTCCTGCTGGAGCAGCTTGCTGGTGGCCGCGGCCTCTGCCGGGTCGGAGAGGTGTTCGTCCTCGTAGGCGGTGATGTCACCGCGGGTGTAGCCGAAGCGGCGGCGCAGCCCGACGTCCATCGGGTCCTTCTTGGACGCCCGGTAGAACGGCTGCGAGACCGGCGCCCGCCAGTCGATCACCATCGGGTCGCCGTCGTGGTCGTGGACGTGCCGGCGCCCGATGTAGAAGCGCTCGCCCTCGGCGCCTTCCGCCTGGTCGGCGCCGGGGGAGTGCAGGTAGTCGAGGCGGCCGAAGAACAACGGGGTGTCGCTGAGGTCGGCCAGCGCCTTGATCCGCTCGCCGATCTGACGGGCCAGAACCTCGGCGTTGACCCAGTTCGCGGTGACGTCCTTGATGTCCAGCGACTCCACGTCCTCGCGCATGGCCCGCAGGGCGGCTCGGGAACCGGCGAGGTGGGAGCGTTCGCGGGCGAGGGGGTCGTCGTCGGTGGGCGCGGGCAGGGCAGACAAGGGGGTGCCTCCGAAGGTGCTGCGGGGTGGGCGGCCGCCGGGTGGGTGGCGGCGAGGTGCCGACCGGTTTCCGTCCGGTCGGCGGCGCTCCGGGAGGGAGGCGGGCAAGAGCGGAGATTTTAGAGGAGGCGGCCGGCAGGCCGCCAACTGTTTTTCGGTCCCCTAGGGGACCGACCCTCAGGCCGCCGGGGGAGGCTCCACCCACAGGGTGTACTCAGGTAGCACAGGGAAAGGGGACCTGGGGCCGATGCCCTCTTTATGCCTGCTCAGCCACCATGGATGCATGAGCGCAGCGACCTTCACTCCGGCCCCCGGTCGCCCGTCCGGGGCGACCCCCCTCTCCGGTACCCACAGCACCCACCGCCTGGGCAACGCCCTCCGCGCGGTCCGCGTCTTCGCCGGCGCCGCCTTCGACGTCGTCATACTCGGTGAGTACGGCGAGGAGGCGGGCGTCCGCCGCCGCTGACCGGAGTTCCGGGTCAGCCGTCCGCCAGCAGTTCGTCCGCGTCCACGATCCGGTAGGCGTACCCCTGTTCCGCCAGGAACCGCTGGCGGTGCGCGGCGAAGTCCTGGTCGATCGTGTCCCTCGCCACCACCGAGTAGAAGTGGGCCTGGTGGCCGTCCGCCTTCGGGCGCAACACCCGGCCGAGCCGCTGGGCCTCCTCCTGGCGGGAACCGAAGGTGCCCGAGACCTGGATGGCGACCGTCGCCTCCGGCAGGTCGATGGAGAAGTTCGCGACCTTCGACACCACCAGCACGCTGATCTCGCCCTCCCGGAAGGCGTCGAAGAGCTTCTCGCGCTGGGCGTTGGAGGTCTCGCCCTTGATGACGGGGGCGTTCAGATGCTCGCCGAGTTCGTCGAGCTGGTCGATGTACTGGCCGATCACCAGGATCTGCTGCCCCGCGAACCGCTTGACGAGCGCCTCCGTGACCTTCCGCTTGGTCGCGGTCGTGGCACAGAAGCGGTACTTCTCCTCCTGCTCGGCGGTGGCGTAGGCGAGCCGCTCGGAGTCGGTGAGGTTCACCCTCACCTCGACGCAGTCGGCGGGTGCGATGTAGCCCTGCGCCTCGATCTCCTTCCACGGCGCGTCGAACCGCTTGGGCCCGATGAGCGAGAAGACGTCCGACTCCCGGCCGTCCTCCCGCACGAGGGTCGCGGTCAGCCCGAGTCTGCGCCGGGCCTGGAGGTCGGCGGTGAACTTGAAGACGGGCGCGGGCAGCAGGTGCACCTCGTCGTAGACGATGAGCCCCCAGTCCCGGGAGTCGAAGAGCTCCAGGTGCGGGTAGACGCCCTTCCGCCGGGTGGTGAGCACCTGGTAGGTGGCGATGGTGACGGGCCGGATCTCCTTGCGCGTCCCGCTGTACTCGCCGATCTCCTCCTCGGTCAGGGAAGTCCGCTTCACCAGCTCGTGCTTCCACTGCCGGGCCGAGACGGTGTTGGTGACGAGGATCAGCGTGGTCGACTTGGCCTGCGCCATGGACCCGGCCCCGACGAGGGTCTTCCCGGCCCCGCAGGGCAGGACCACGACCCCGCTGCCGCCGTGCCAGAAGTTCTCCACGGCCTGCTTCTGGTAGGGCCTGAGCGCCCAGCCGTCCTCGGCCAGCTCGATCGGGTGCGCCTCACCGTCCACGTACCCGGCGAGGTCCTCGGCGGGCCAGCCCAGCTTCAGCAGCGTCTGCTTGATCTGCCCGCGCTCGGAGGGGTGCACGACCACGGTGTCCGGATCGAGACGCGCCCCCACCAGCGGGGTGATCCGCTTCGAGCGCAGGATCTCCTCCAGCACCGGCCGGTCGGTGGTGGTGAGCACGAGACCGTGGGCGGGGTGCTTGCTGAGCGTGAGCCGCCCGTAGCGGTCCATCGTCTCGGCGACGTCGACGAGCAGCGCGTGCGGCACGGGGTAGCGGCTGTACTGCACCAGCGCGTCCACCACCTGCTCGGCGTCGTGCCCGGCCGCGCGCGCGTTCCACAGCCCCAGCGGGGTCACCCGGTAGGTGTGGATGTGCTCCGGCGCCCGCTCCAGCTCGGCGAACGGCGCGATGGCCCTACGACACTCGTCGGCCTGCTCGTGGTCGACTTCCAGGAGCAGGGTCTTGTCGGACTGGACGATGAGAGGACCGTTCACGTAGTGCATCCTTCCGCACGGGCCAAACCTCCAGTGTGCCCCATCCTGCGGGCCGTGCGGCGCCTGGAATCAGGCGGCGCGATCCCGATAGGGTGTGACATGTTTCGCGTGCCTCCTGACAGCACGCGTAGGTGCGAAGGATGCCGATGGACGCTAGCGCCGGGGTCGACTCATGTCTGCTTGATGTCGCGGACCTCAGTATGGAAGCGCTGGACGAGATGCTCGAAGAGCTGCCCGACACGGTGCTGGGCGCGGTGCTGCGCCGCATGGTCGACGAGGCGGTCAACCCGGTCGGGGTGCCGTACGCCGCCTTCGACTCCTCGATCTGACGGGCGTCCCGTCCCCCCTCCTCCCTCCCCTTTCGCCCTCGGACGGATGTCCGAAGACGACAGCTTGAGGCGTCGTCGCGCTGGGTATGACCCGGACGTGCTCCGACGTACAGGTGGCATGCCGGCGGGCCGGCCAGGGAGGTATCGGGGGACACCTTGGTTCAGGAGCCGTACTTCTTCCTCAGCTACGCGCGCAAGGACAATCCCGACGAGTTCGTCAAGCGGTTCTACGACGACCTCGTGCTGGAGCTCCGCCGGATCGGCGCCGACCCGGCCGCGCAGCCGCCCTTCCGGGACGTCGAGCGGCTCGGCCTGGGCGATGACTGGGCCCGGGTGCTGGGGGAGGCGGTCGGGCACTGCCGTGCCTTCGTCGCGCTGTACTCCCCGGCGTATCTGAACAGCCTGTACTGCGGCAAGGAGTGGACGGCCTTCCGGGCCAGGCTGCACGAGTACCGCCGGGAGACCGAGATGGACGTCCCCGCGCTGGTGCCGGTCCTGTGGGCGCCGATGGAGGGGGAACTGCCGGAGGAGATCGCCCGCTTCCAGTACCACGAGGCGGGCATGGGCCAGGAGTACGTCACCCACGGGCTGATGCAGATCCTGCGCACCGATCCGACCGGCCGTGCCTACCGCGGGATCGTCGAGCGGGTCGCCGCCCGGGTGCGGATGGCCGCGGACCGGTTCCGGCTGCCGTTCACGCCGGGCCTGGACCTCGGCGAGGTGCACGGACTGTTCCCGGTGGCCGAGCACCAGCGGGCCGCGGCACCCGGCGCCGGACATGTCCAGGTCTTCATGGCCGCCGGGGTCGTCGACCCGCTGCCGGAAGGGCGCCGGCGGTCCGAGTACTACGGGCGCTCGCCCCGGGAGTGGACGCCCTACCACCCGCCCAAGCACCCCACGGTCGCCCACCGGGCGCAGAAGGTGATCGTGGAGGAGGGCTACACCAGCAACATCGAGCTCGTCGACGCCGAACTGAGCACCCGGCTCGACGAGACGATGGTGAACAACCAGACCAGCATCCTGCTCGTCGACCCGTGGTCGGTGCGCACGCCTGGCTACCGCGAGCCGCTCGCGGACTACGACGGCCAGAACCGCCCCGCCACCGGTGTCCTGGTGCCGTGCCACGAGTCCGACGAGGAGTCCGGCGACGACATCGTCTGGCAGGACCTGAGCCGGGTGTTCTGGCGCAACTGGCGTCGGCAGAACGACCCGCACGACCCCCTGTTCCGGGTGCGGGTCGGCGCGGACGAGTTCGACGACCGGCTCGCCGTGATGCTGGCGGTGGCGCAGAACCGGCTGATGGAGATGGAGAGCACCACCCCTTACCGGCTGCCCGAGGGCCCGCCACCGCCTCCGATGAGCGGGCTCACCATCCCGAACCCGCCCGACCCCCCTGACTTCCCCGCCCCGAAGGACCCAGACGATGACCAGTAGCCCCACCGGACCGGGCAAGATCGTCACGTTCTACTCGTACAAGGGCGGCACCGGACGCACCATGGCGCTCGCGAACGTCGGGTGGATCCTCGCCAGCAACGGGCACCGGGTGCTGCTGGTCGACTGGGACCTGGAGGCCCCCGGCCTGCACCGCTATCTGCACCCCCTGCTGGTCGACCCCGAACTGCGCTCGTCCGACGGCCTGATCAACATGGTGCAGTCCTATGTGCGCACCGTGCTGAGCCCCGAGCCGCCGACCGCCACCGGGTTCGCCGACGACGACTGGCTGCGGGCCGCCGCGGACCTGACGCCGTACACCGTCGGGCTGCTGCTGGAACTCCCCTCCGGAGGACGGCTGGACTTCCTGCCCGCCGGACGCCAGTCGGCCGCCTACTCGGCCGCCGTCACCAGCTTCAACTGGCACAGCTTCTACGACCGGCACGGCGGCGGGCACTTCCTCCAGGCGCTGCGGGAGGAGATGATCGCGAACTACGACTACGTGCTGATCGACAGCCGGACGGGCGTGAGCGACACCTCCGGGATCTGCACCATCGTGCTGCCCGACGTCCTCGTCGACTGCTTCACGATGAGCGTCCAGAGCATCCGCGGCGGTGTCGACGCGGCGGCCGCCGTGCAGCGCTCCGCACCCCGCCCCATCAAGGTGCTGCCGGTCCCCATGCGGGTCGAGGAGGCCGAGACCGAACGGCTGGAGGCCGGACGGGACTTCTCCCGCGCCGAGTTCGAGCCCTATCTGGCCTGGCTCTCGGAAGGCGAGCACACTCGCTACTGGGGTGAGATAGAGATCCCGTACAAGGCGTTCTACGCCTACGAGGAGATCCCCGCCACCGTCGCCGACCGGCCCCACCAGGAGCGTTCGCTGCTCACCGCGTTCGAGCGGCTCACCGAGTGGGTCTCGGAGGGCCGGGTCCGCAGACTCGCCCCGCTGCCCGGAGACCGCCGGGCCGAACTGCGCGCCGCCTATCTGCGGGCGCCCCGCGCCCTGCCCACCCAGGTCTACCTCAGCTACGCGCCGCTGGGCCGCGTCTGGGCGGAGTGGGCGGCGGAGGCCCTGGAGTCGGTCGGCTACCAGGTGTCGCTGCACAGCACGGTCGCACCGGACAGTGCCGTCCTGCCCGAGGTGGCCGGCACCCTGAACGGCCAGGGCCGGGTGCTGGCCCTGCTGTCGCCGGAGTACGCGGCCCAGTCACGGGCCGCCACGATCCGCCTCCAGCTGGCCGGACACGAGACGCTCGGCGGCCCCGGCCTGCTCGCCGTCCGCCTCCAGGACCTCGACGCGGCGGCCGTGGGCCCCTACCTCGACAGTGCCGTCGCCGACCTCAGCAGATGCGGCCCGGCCGAGGCCGTCGACCAGCTGCTGGCCGTCCTCGGGCCGCCCCCGGGCCGTCGCCTTCCGGACGGCTCCGCCTCGGTCGGCGCCACGGCCCTGCCCGGCTTCCCCGGCTCGATCCCGGCGGCCCAGCGCCTGCCGTCCCGCAACCTCACCTTCACCGGTCGCGGCCCGCTGCTGGAACGCCTGCGTGACCACTTCACCGCAGGACCCACCGCCGCCGTGCCCAGCCAGGTTCTCTACGGCCTCGGCGGCATGGGCAAGACCCAGGCCGCACTGGAGTACGCCCACCGCTACAAGTCGGCCTACGACGTGGTCTGGTGGATGAACGCCGCCCAGCCCGGCCTGATCCGCTCCGCCCTCGCCGACCTCGCCCCCTACCTCGACCTGGAGGAGGGCGAGGACGTGGGCAGCACCGCCGAGGCCGTCCTGCGCGCACTCGGGCGGGGACAGCCGTACGACCGCTGGCTCCTGGTGTACGACAACGCGGGCAGCCCCGTGGAACTCGACGGCCTCCTGCCCGCCGGGCCGCCCGGTGGGCATGTGCTGATCACCTCCCGGGACCGGGCCTGGGTCAACAGCGCGGGCCGGGCCGAGGTGGAGGTCTTCACCCGGGCCGAGAGCGTCGAACTGCTGCACAGGTTCAGCCCGTCGCTCTCCGCCGAGGACGCGGAGCAGATCGCCCGCGAACTCGGCGACCTCCCCCTCGCGGTGGGACAGACCGCGACCTGGCTCGGCGAGAGCAACATGCCCGTCGAGATCTACCTCGCCCAACTGCGCGACCGCCCCGCCGACATCCTCGACCACACCCAGCTGCCGCCCCGCGAATACCCCAACTCCGCCGCCCGGACCTGGCAGATCGCGGTGGACGACCTGCGCAGGCGGGACCGGGCCGCCGCTGAGATGCTGGAGATCTGCTCCTTCTTCGGCTCCGACCCGATCCCCATGCGGCTGCTCTACGGCCGGGCCGTCACCCGGGCCCTGACCATGGACGCGGACGAACCCCGTGACGAGATGGCCGTCGCCCAGCTGTTACGCCTCCTCAACCGGTACGGACTGGCCCGCAGCGACCAGGGCAGCGAGACCCTGACCGTGCACCGGCTCGTCCAGGCGGTCATCCGGGACGGAGTCGGCGGACCGCGCTGGGCGGAACTGCGCGGGGTCGTGCACACCGCGCTGGCGGACGCGAACCCCGGCAACCCGGAGGCCACCGCGGACTGGGACGAGTACGACGAACTCCTCCCGCATCTGGAGCCCTCGCGCGCGGCGTCCGACCCCAACCCCGAGGTCCGCAAGCTGATCATCGACTCGGTGCGCTACCTGTGGAAGCGCAGCCTCTACGGCACCGCCCACGACCTCGCCGTACGCACCCTGGAGCGCTGGGCGCGCCCGGACTTCCCGGGCGGCCCCGACGACACGCACACCCTGCTGCTGCGCACCCAGCTCGGCAACGTGCTGCGCTCGCTGGGGCGGCTGGACGAGGCGTACGAACTCGATGTCGACGTACTGCGGCGGCTCACCGTCACCAGGGGCGCCGAGTACCCGGCCACCCTCGCCGCGGCCGGCAACGTCGGCGCCGACCTGCGGGCCCTCGGCCGCTACCAGGAGGCCCGCGAACTGGACCGCACCACCTACGAGGCGGCGTACGCCGAGTTCGGCGAGGACCACCAGCGAACCCTGATGTACGCCAACAACCTGGGCATGTCCGAGTACCTCGCGGGCGACCGCCGGGCCGCCCTCGACCTGCACCGTTCGGCCTACGAACGGCAGCGGCAGAACCAGGGCAGCATGAAACCGCGCACCCTGAACCTCGCCAACAACTACGCCCGCGACCTGCGTGAGACCGGGGAGCTCCAGCAGGCACTGAGCCTCCTGGAGACGACCACCCGCCTCTACCAGCAGTTGCTCGGCGACGGGCACAGCGACACCCTGCGGGCCCGCAAGAACCTCGCCGTGGCACTGCGCCGGGACGGCCGCTACGTCGAGGCCCGTGACATCGACCAGGACATCTACAACCGCTATCTCCAGGCCCACGGCCCCGACCACTACGACACGCTCGCGGTCGCGTGCAGCCTGGCCGGCGACCTCGCCGCGCTCGGCGAGACCGCGCAGGCGCTGGAGCTGGCCGAGCGGGCCCTCGGCCGCTACAAGCACTACCTGGGAGAGGAGCACCCGGTCACCCTGGTCTGCGCCAACAACATCGCGGTGTACCTGAGGCTGCTGGGCCACGGGGAGCAGGCGCTCGCGGCCTCGGCGCGGACCACCGAGCACCTGCGGACCGTCCTCGGGGAGTCCCACCCGTACACCCAGGCCTGCATGCTCAACCACGCCAACGACCTGGCGACGGCCGGCCGGACCCAGGAGGCCGCCGACCTGGAGGCCAAGGCCCGCGAGGGGCTGCTGGCCGCCCTCGGACCCGACCACTACGACGTCATCGGCAGCGGCTCCAACCTGTCCCTGAGCCTGCGCGCCCTGGACCGCACGGCGGAGGCGGACAGCCTGCACGAGGACGCCCTGGCACGCGCCCGCCGCACCCTCGGCGACGACCACCCGACGACACTCGCGATCGCACGCGGGGTACGCCTGGACTCCGACATCGAACCGCCCACCACGTGAGACAGGTGGTCCCCAAGGCCGTACGGGAGCCCGTGGGAGCCGAAGGTGACGGGTTGTTAGGATGCCGTCACCCGCCCCACCCGTTCCCGTGTCGACCCGGCCGTCGGCGGGAGCGGCTCCGGCGCGTCCCCGCGAGGCTGGTCCATGGTTCCCTTCCGGCAGTTCCTGCTGAAGATCCACAGCCGCTGCAATCTCGCCTGCGACTACTGCTACGTCTACGAGTCGGTGGACCAGAGCTGGCGCGACCGCCCCCGGGCCATGGCCCCCGGCACCGTGCGACGCGCGGCCGCCCACATCGCCGAGCACGCCCGGACGCACGCCCTGGGAGAGGTCCACGTCGTCCTGCACGGCGGTGAGCCGCTGCTGGTGGGAGCCGCGCGGCTGGACGCCGTACTGCGCACGCTCACCGACGCCCTCGACGGGGTGGCCGAGCTGCGGATCAGCATGCAGACCAACGGACTTCGGCTCGCCGAGGACCCCGCCCTGCTGCCCGTCCTGGCCCGCCACGGGGTACGGGTCGGCGTCAGCCTCGACGGCGCCCCCGCCACCCACGACCGGCACCGCCGGCGCCCGAACGGACGCGGCAGCCACGCCGACGTCGCGCGGGCGCTGCGGCTGCTCACCGACGGCCCGTACCGCGACCTGTACGCCGGCCTGCTCTGCACCATCGACCTGGCCGCCGACCCCGTGGAGACCTACGAGGCCCTGCTGGACTTCTCGCCGCCCCTGCTCAACCTCCTCCTCCCGCACGGCACTTGGCACACCCCACCGCCCGGCCTCGCCACCCGCGCCACCCCGCCCGCCACGGCACCCGGGCCCACGCCCGCGGAACCGGTGCCGTACGCGCGATGGCTGTGCGCGGTGTTCGACCGCTGGTACGACGCACCGCGCCGGGAGACCGGGATCCGGCTCTTCGAGGAGATCCTGGTGCTGCTGCTCGGCGGCACCGCCCGCAGCGAGGTGGTCGGACTGACCCCGGTCGACCTCGTGGTCGTCGAGACCGACGGCACCATCGAGCAGGCCGACTCGCTCAAGGTGACCTACCCCGGGGCACCCGCCACCGGACTGGACGTCTTCCGGCACACCTTCGCCGACGCCGCCCGCCAGGAGGCCTTCCGGGTCCGCCAGCGCGGGCGGGCCGGACTCGCCCCGGTCTGCGCGGCCTGCCCCCGCTCGGCGGTCTGCGGAGGCGGCCTGTACGCCCACCGCTACCACCCCGGGGCCACGCCGACCCCCTTCGCCGTGCCGTCCGTCTACTGCGCCGACCTCGCCGTCCTCGTCGACCACATCGCCGACCGCCTGCGCCGGGACGTCACGCGGCTGCGGGCCACGGCAGAGCCGGTACCGAGATGACGGCGGCGCCCCGGCCCGTGCGGAGCCGGCTCCCCGTGCCCGCCCCGCCCACCGCGCACGTCGTCGCCCCGGCCACGTTCGACGCCCTCGCCCGCGCCCGGGGCGGCGCACCGGCCGTGGCCGAGCTGCTCCGCGGCCAGCTCAGCAAACGCCTGCTGCTGACGGTCGCCGTACGCCGCTCGCTGCCCGCCGACGCCGGTTTCGACGAGGCCTGCCGGCGGCTGGACCGGATGCGCCGGGACGCCCCCGAGGGCTGGCGGGCGACGATGCTCCACCCCTACCTCGACGAGGGCCTGGCCCGCGCGCTCGCCGAACACGCCCACGGCGCCCGCCCCGACCTCGACTGGTTCGGCGAGCTGGTGCACGGCGGACCGGCCGCGCTGTCCGGGCCGCACCTGCTGGCCACCGAGTGCGACGGCCTCGTCCTCAGGCTGCGGCTGGCCGACCGAGGCCCCTTCCGCACCGTGCACGGACACCGGCCGGCCGACCCGCAGACCGACGACGAGGTACGGCACTGGCAGCGGCTGCTGGACGGCGCCTGGCAGGTCCTGGTCCGCCGCCATCCCTGGCACGCCGAGGCCGTCGCCGCCGGACTGTCCACCCTGGTGCCGCTGCGCCCCGCGCCCGGCGGCACCTCGGTGAGCTCCGCGGCCCGCCGGGCCTTCGGCGCGGTCGCCCTCTCCCCGCCCGCCGACCCGGTGCTCCTCGCCCTCACCCTGGTCCACGAGTTCCTGCACATCCAGCTCGGCGCCCTGCTCGACCTCGTCCCCCTGCACGGCCCGGTGTCGGCGGCCCGCTATCACGCGCCCTGGCGCCCCGACCCCCGCCCGCTGGACGCGCTCCTCCAGGGGACCTATGCCCACCTGGGCGTGTGCGACTTCTGGCACACCGAACGCGACACCGACCCGCCCGACCCCCGGGCCGCACGCGAACACGCCACCTGGCACGGCTACACCCGCGGCGCCGTCGACACCCTGCTCGGCAGCGGGGAGCTCCTTCCGGCCGGACGCCGCTTCACCGAGGTGATGCGCCGGGTCCTGACCAGGTCGGAGGGCGACACCGGGCAACCATGAGCGGCCCGCGCCTGTCTGAACAGGCGGGAACGGGGTGGGAGGGGAAGCGCATGGCGATGTCCGCGGGCAGATGGGTGGTCGGTGGGGGCGCGGTCGTGGTGCTGGTGGTGACCGGGGCGTGGGTGCGGGGGTCGACGGATGTGGACGCCCCGCTCTGGACGGAGATACGGCCCGTCATCGAGGCCCGGCTCGCCGCGGACTCCGCGGGCGAAGGACCCGGGCAGGACACACCGGCCCTCCGCGCCCGCTGGTTCTGCCGGGCCGAGCCCCTGGAACTGGAGGAGCACGCGGGCCGTGTCCGGGCCGGAATCGACGCGTACTGCCTGGAGTACGGCTCCCGCGACGGCACCCTCGTGGAGTGCGGCGGCTCACACGTCCCGCAGGTGGTGCGGCTGCGGCGGGAGCCGGACGGCGGCTTCCTCGTCGTGGCCCGCGAGGAGCCGCCGGACGGGGCCGGCTACGCGGAATGGACCCGCCACACCTTCGGCTCCCGGCCCGTCACCGCAGCGAACTCCGGCACTCTGGCCAGCGAGGCCCGCACCCACTTCGGCCTGACGGCGTCGGCGCCGGTGGTCCAGGACTGCTGAGCGGCACCGGAGCCCGCGGTCAGTCCTCCGCGAGCTCGGCCACTCCGGTCACCCGGTGCAACGGATACGTCCGCACCTCGTCCGCAGTGTGGTCGTACGCCGTCACGAAGCCGCCCTCGACGCGGATGGGGGCGATGACGCGCTGGCTGGCGGCGCCCTCGGCGTTGACGTAGCCGATCCACAGGGCCTCGCCGGTGAGGACGGCGGCCTGCATGGTGGCGAGGGTCTCGGCGGAGCTGGTGCGGGGGAGTTCACCGGTGGCGGGCAGGGCCCGGTCGCCCTGTCGGCGTGGGGTTGTCGAGGCCAGGTCACCGGCGCGGATCGCCCGGATCGCGGCCGACAGGAGGGTCGCGTCGGGGATCGGGGGGCCGTCGGGGACGGGCTCGGGGGCCGTGCGCGGCGGGGTGCGGTGGGCGTGGGCGCGGGTGATCAGGACGTCGCCCTCGGCGGACTCGGCGGCCGGCGCGAAGCCCATCGCGCGCAGGCCGTCCAGCAGCGACGCCGGGTCGGCCTGCGCCGCCAGCACCGTCGGGGCCAGGCGGCGCAGACGCAGGCCCGCGGCGCGCTTGTCGGCGAGGATCTCGTTGAGCAGGGCGTCGTCGTCGCAGCGGACGTACGCCGAGGCCGCGCCCACCCTGAGGTGACCGTGCCTGCGGGCCACGTCGTCGATCAGATACGTCAGCGGCTGCGGGACCGGCGTCCGTGAGTGCGCGGCGAGGAAGGCGTGCAGGTCGGAGGCCGACTGCCCGGCGTCCAGGGCACGGCGTACCGACCCCGGGGTGAAGCGGTACACCGTCGCCCCGCCCTTCGACTCCACGTCCGCGAGCACGCCCAGCACCTCGGCGAGCGGCCGCTCCAGCGGGCCGGGGGCCACCGCGGTCAGGTCGGCCTGGAGCAGGACGTGGTCGAGGGGCTCGGGCAGGAGGGGGGCGAGGAGCCGGGCGGCCGCGGCGGAGGCGGTTGCCTGTTCGGCGGGGGAGAGGGGTTCCGGGACAGGCGCGGTGACGGTGGGCCGATGGTGCACGGGGAGTTTGTCCCCGGGCCCTTCCGGCTCCTTGCCCGGCGTCTTCGGCGCGGCCGCGCCCAGCAACGCCCGCCCGTGCGCCGACAGCGCACCCCGCCCCGTCACCCCCAGCAGTTCGGCTTCCTTCAGGGTCCACTCGGCGAGACGGGACCGCAGATCCTCCTCGCGGCGTTGCGGGCGCTCCCAGCGCAGCCGGGCCAGCACCGACTCGGCCGACGGCGACGCCCCCTCCGGCAGCCCCGCCAGCAGCGTCAGCACCCGGTGCCGTACCTCCGGCGCGGCGCTGCGGTCCAGACCCGGGCCCAGCGTCGACAGCGTGCGGTCCTTCGCGTCGCGGCCGCCGACCAGCCCGGACACCCGTGTCGCCGTCAGCCACGCCTCCGCGAGCCGGGCCCAGCGCTGTGCCGGGGGCTGCTCCAGCCACTCGTCGTGGGCCGGGGTCGCCGCGTACCGCTCGTCGGCCTCGCCGTCGGAGGCCAGCAGGCCCGCCGCGTACGCCAGCTCCACCCAGAACGCGGCCACCGGCTCCGCCACGTCCAGGGCGACCGCCGTCCGCTTGAGGTCGCGGACGCTCAGCCCGCCCGCCCGCAGCACCGCGGGCCCGCCCTCGTCCCAGTCCTTCAGCAGCTCCTCGACGGTCGCGAGCGCGGTGTACGCCTGCCCGGCCGCCGTCGCGTCCACAACCTGTGGACGGTGCGTCGCGGCCGGCTCCACCGCCGGCGGCACCGGCTCCACCTGACGGTGCGCACGGCCGCCCCGCAGATGCAGGGCCACCTCCCGCGGCAGTACGACCGTCCCGGGCGCCGTCGGCACCAGCAGCCCCAGGTCAAGGAGCCGCCGCAGATGGGCCGCCGGATCGGAGGTGACCTGGCCGTACGGCGGCCCCCACACCAGCCGCGAGAGCACCTCCCGCGACTCCTCCGGGAGCCCGGCGAGCAGCGCCGACATCCGCTCCCGGTCCGTGAACAGGGCCGTCAGCGACGCCACCGCCGACACCGCGTCGTGGGTCGAACCGAGCCCCGCCTCCGTCACGATGTCCTGGATCCGGCCCGGCGACATCCCCGCCGTGGCCTCCTGCACGGTCGGCCCGAGCCCCGTCGGCGACGGATGCTGCGGCGAGGGCGCGAGCAGCTCACGGACCGTGCGGACCAGCCGCAGCCGCTCGTCGTCGCCCCACACCAGGGCCTGCTCCCGCAGCACCCCGAGGGAACGGGGGAGCGCCGCCGTGACCGCCGGGTCGCCCGCGTCACCGGTCAGCAGCGCAAGGAGTTCGTCGTACGGCGCCGGGTCCGCCGCCACGGCCAGCGCCTCCGCCGTCTGCAGCGCGAAACGGTCCAGCCGCTCCAGCGCCCGCACCACCGACGCCCGCGTCCCGGCCCGGGTCGCGAGCTGCGTCAGGTCGGTCGGCACGGGGGTGATGAGGTCGGGGCGGGCACGCAGAAGCGCGGCCAGGGAGACGTCGTCCCTGGCCCGGAGCGCTTCCGCGAGGGAGCGCGGCGGTACGGCCGGGTTGCTCATCCGACCAACGGTAGCGGGTGGCGGGGCGGGGCAGGGGTGTCGCCGGGGTGTGAGCCGAACCGGTGCCCGGGCCCGTCCGCTCGGCGGCTGCCTGCGCTAACGTCGTCCCACGGGGTATCCAACGCACCCGCCCCGGAGGGGACTTCGTGGGTATCGAGAGCGACCAGGTCGTCTACGAGTATCTGAGCCGCGTCGGCGACGTCGCGCAGCAGCGGCAGTTGCCGTCGTCCACCCGGATGCGGCTCGTCTCGGAGCTGCGGGGCGAGATCGACCGGCGGCGTGCCAAGGCCCCGGTGGACTCGCCCGCCGCCGTCCGCCGGATCATCGCCAGGCTCGGCAGCCCCGACGAGGTGGTCACCGCCGCGGGAGGCACGGCGGGCAGCGCCCCGCAGGCGCCGGTCGTCTCCATGCCCGTACAGCGGGACCGGGAGTCGCAGGACGACGGCGAACAGCGGCGGAAGGGGCTGCGCAAGTCGGTCCCGCAGCCGCGTCCCGCCGACTCCGCCCCCTCCGGACCCCACCTTGCCGGCCTGGACGAACTCGGGGACACCGCCTCGCAGCCCGACTGGTGGCGGGTGGACAGCAGTCCCTTCGGCGTCGGCGACAGCGTGCCCGGCTTCGTCGGCGGAGTGGAGATCCCGGAACTGCTGAAGCCTCCGCCGCCGAAGGAGACGGAGGCGGAGAAGCCGGCGCCGGTCGTCGAGAAGGCCGCCGAAGCACCGGTCACGCAGCGCCGTACGGCCTGGTGGCGGCCCAGACAGGTCGCTGCGGAACCGGTCGTCGAGGCCGCCGCCGCCCCGGTCCGCCGCCGCCCCTTCGCCCGGGCCGGAGGACTCGGCACCGGAGGGTGGAGCAACCCGCTCCTCCTGCTCGCCGCAGCCCTCCTCATCGCCGGCGCCGTGCTCGGCAACCTGCTCGTCCTCGTCGTCGGCTGGCTCATCGCCTGGGCCTCCCGCCGTCTCACCGACGCGGAGACGAAGTGGGCCGTCGTCTTCCTCCCCGCCCTCTCCCTCACCGCGGGCCTCGTCTGGCTGTGGGGCCGCAACGAGGGCCGGTGGGGCGAGCCCATCGCCGAGGGCCACATGAACGACGCGATCGCCGAGACCTGGCCGTGGGTGGTCCGGGGCGCGGCGGTGGCATCGGCCCTGTTCCTCGTGTGGCGTTCGCAACGGCGCCGGTAGGCCGCGGAAATCCGTTGTCTGTGTGCCGCACGGCCCGGGCACAATGGCCTATATGGCCTCTGCAAGCATCCCCCCGCAGCCCCCCACTGTCGGCTTCGACCTCGACATGACGCTCATCGACTCCCGGCCCGGCATCCACGCCTGCTGGGTGGAGCTGGGCGCGCGGACCGGGACGTACGTCGACGCCGACCAGGTGGTCACCAGGCTCGGGCCGCCGCTGGAGGAGGAGATGGCGTACTGGTTCCCGGCGGACCGGATTCCGGCCATGTCGGACCTCTACCGCGAGCTCTACCCGACGTACGCCATCACCGGCACCCTCGCGATGCCCGGCGCCCGCGAGGCGATCGAGGCCGTACAGGCGGCCGGCGGACGGGCCATCGTCGTCACCGCCAAGTGGGAGCCCAACGCCAAGCTCCACATGAAGCACCTCGGCATGGAACCCGACGCGGTGATAGGCAACCTGTGGGCCGAGCAGAAGGGCGACGCGCTGCGCGAGCACGGCGCGCGCGTGTACGTCGGCGACCACGTCGGCGACGTCCGGGGCGCGCGCAGGGCGGACGCCCTGTCCGTCGCGGTGGCCACCGGGCCGTGCAGTGCGGCGGAACTGACCGAGGCCGGCGCGGACGTGGTGCTCACCGACCTGACGGAGTTCGGGGAGTGGTTTTCGGACTACGACGGCCGCTGATGACCGGCCCGCGCCTGACGCCTTCCCGCCGCGACTGATTGAAAGACCCCCGCACCGGCCACCACGAACCCGACGGCCATGAGCATGCTCAATCCGAACATGTACGTCGGAAATGGCGTCGTTCCGAGCAGGAACGGGGCCACGGTGACCAGAGTGGCCACCGCACCGACGAAGAACACGATGGCTCCGGCACGGATCAGTCGGTCACCGGGAGCGGCGGAATTCGTTTGGGTTTTGTCACGCACCGGACCAGGGTAGTTCCCTGCCCGAAGGAACAACCGGGCGACGTCTTGTCACCGGGGGTATGACCATTAGCCTTGGTACCGGCGGGTCCCGATGACCCGCCCCAGTGCTATCAAGAGCGGTTCCTGGGCGTTTCCGAAGCAGTTTTCCGACGAGTACGAGGACGAGGACAGACGTGCCTACCGGCAAGGTCAAGTGGTTCAACAGTGAGAAGGGCTTCGGCTTTCTCTCCCGTGACGACGGCGGCGACGTCTTCGTCCATTCCTCGGTCCTCCCCGCCGGAGTCGAGACGCTGAAGCCCGGTCAGAAGGTGGAGTTCGGCGTGGTCGCCGGTCAGCGCGGTGACCAGGCCCTTTCGGTGACCCTCCTGGAGCCCGCGCCCTCGGTCGCGGCGGCCCAGCGCAAGAAGCCGGACGAACTCGCCTCCATCGTCCAGGATTTGACGACTCTCCTGGAGAACATCACGCCCATGCTGGAACGCGGCCGCTACCCCGAGAAGACCGCCGGCAAGAAAATCGCCGGCCTGCTGCGCGCGGTCGCCGACCAACTCGACGTGTGAGCGACCACGAACTGCCGGAGCGTGTACGGCGGGAGCGACGGCACACTCTGGAACTGCTCACCGTGTGCGCCGTCGGCCTCGTCCCCTGGACGATCCTGCTGTGGTTCACCCTGCCCAGCGGCTACACGGTCCGCCAGTGGCGCACCGCCTGGGTCGGCTTCGACATCCTGCTCGTCCTCGCGATGGCGGCGACGGCCGTACTCGGCTGGCGCCGCCATCGGGCCGTGATAGTGGCGGCGGTGGCCACGGGCGCCCTGCTGGCCTGCGACGCGTGGTTCGACGTGTCCCTGGCCCTGGGCACCCCCGAGGTCTGGTGGTCGGCGGCGCTGGCGGTGTTCGTGGAACTCCCCTTGGCGGGCTTCCTGATCCACAAGGTCCTGAAAATGCTGACACTGCTTCACTGGAGCGTCCCCTGAGGCGTGCGGGGAAATGTCAGACGAACGACAACGCGCCAGGCCCCACTGCCGGCACAAGCCCTTCCGCCGCCGCCCGGGTCAACAGCCCCCGAACCGCCGCATACCCGTCCTCCCCCAGGTCCGCGGTGAACTCGTTGACGTACAGCCCGATGTGCTGATCGGCGACAGCAGGATCCATCTCCTGCGCATGCTCCATCACATACGGCCGCGACACCTCGGGCTCGTCCCAAGCCGCCCGCACGGACGCCCGGATGGACTCGGCGAGCAATGACAGCCTCTCCGCCCCCAGCGCCCGCTTCGCGATGATCGCCCCGAGCGGAATCGGCAACCCCGTCGTCGACTCCCAGTGCTCCCCCATGTCCGCCAGCTTGTGCAGCCCGTAGTTCTGGTAGGTGAACCGGGCCTCATGGATCACGAGCCCCGCGTCGACCTGCCCGTCCCGCACGGCCGGCATGATCTCGTGGAACGGCATCACGACGATCTCCCCGACCCCGCCCTCGAGGACGTCCGCGGCCCACAGCCGGAACAGCAGATACGCCGTCGACCTCTCGGACGGCACCGCCACCTTGCGGCCGGTCAGATCGAGACCGGCCTCCCGCGTGAGCACCAGCGGCCCGCACCCCCGTCCCAGCGCACCCCCGCACGGCAGCAGCGCGTACTCGTCGAGGACGTACGGCAGCACGGCGTACGACACCTTCAGCACATCGAACTCACCGCGCTCGGCCATCCCGTTGGTGACGTCGATGTCCGCGAAGGTCACGTCCAGCGCGGGCGCCCCCGGCACCCGGCCATGGGCGAGCGCGTCGAAGACGAACGTGTCGTTCGGGCAGGGCGAGTAAGCGATCTTCAGGTCACCGGTCATACGGTTTCCAACCCTCCAGTACGGGCGCCAGCTTCCCGAAGCCCTCCGTCAGCGCCGCGAGCGCCTCACCGATGCGCCAGGCGGCCCGGTCGCGCGGCCCGACCGGGTTGGACACGGCTCGGATCTCCAGCATCGGCAGGTCCTTGGCGGCGGCCGCCTCGGCGACCCCGAAGCCCTCCATGGCCTCGGCGAGAGCGGTGGGATGGCGTTCCCGCAGCAAAGCCGCGCGCGCGGCCGTGCCGGTCACCGTGGAGACGGTGAGCACGGCCCCGGTACGCGCTCCGGTGGCCGAGGCGGTCTCCCGAACGAGTGCCTCCGGCGGATGGTGGCTGACGGTTCCGAAGCCCAGTTCGGTCACCGGGACGAACCCGTCCGCGGTCTCGGCCCCCAGGTCCGCCGCCGTGATCTCGTCGGCGACGACGAGGGAGCCGACCGGCGCGTCCGGCAGGAACCCGCCGGCGATCCCGGCGGAGACGACGAGGCCGTAGGGGGCGGTGGCGAGGGCGGCGGCGGTACGGGCGGCGGCCCGCGCGGGCCCCACCCCCACGGCGAGGACGTCGACCGGCGCCCCCGACAACGCACGGGCCACTGCGTCCCGTTCGGCCGGGACGGCGGTGGCCACGAGGATGCGCATCAGTAGTCGGAGTTCTCCAGCTTGAAGTTCCACACGCCCTTGAACGCCTTGCTCTCGCCGGAGGTCTGCTTGTCCTGCTCGACGATGCTGATGTACAGCGTCTTCTGCGGGGCCTGGCCCTGCTGCTGGGCGAAGAGGTCGACGCCCTCGAAGGAGTAGTACGTCTTCTTGTAGGCGTACGTCATCTGCTGGCCGTTGATCCACAGCGCCCAGCCGGTGTCCGCGACCTCGGGGTCGACGCCGACGCGCAGGGTCTCGCTCTGCTTGACCTTGAGCGTCTTGACGTCCGACTTCTCCAGGGCGCACTTGGCGGCCTTGGCCTTGCCGAGATCGTCTCCGTCGTTGTAGCAGGTGGCCTCGGAGCTCACCGAGGTCGAACCGACCGTGACGGTGACGCGCGGCGTCGGCTTGTCGCAGGCCGACAGGACGAGCAGTCCGGCGGAAACGAGGCCGGCGGCGGCGACGGCGCGGCGGCGTCGCACATCGGATTGCAGCGTGGTCATGGCGGAAGGCTATCGGGCGGGTACACCAGCCCCCTTATGCGGGGTACGGCGAGCCCTGATCGTTACGCCACACGCGCCCTGGACGGGCTCCCCTGCCGGGCCGAGCTCAGCAGCCCCTTCGCGGTGGTCAGCCAGCCCGCGGCGACGACGGCGGCGGCCACGGAGAGGCCGAGGTAGCCGTTGAGCGGCATCACGATGCCGACCGCGCCGCCGAACACCCAGGACACCTGGAGCAAGGTCTCGGAGCGGGCGAAGGCGGAGGTGCGGACCAGTTCGGGCACGTCCCGCTGGATCAGCGCGTCCAGGGACAGCTTGGACAGGGCCTGCGAGAACCCGGCGACCGCGGCCAGACAGGCCACCAGCAACGCCCCGAAGAAGATCGCGGCGGTGATCGCGGCGCCCAGGACGAACGCCACCACCGTCACGATGATGATCTCCGGCGCCTTCGATCTCAGCCACGCCCCGACGGCCGTACCCAGCGCGTTGCCCGCGCCCGCCGACACGGCCACCAGGCCGAGCGAGACCGCCGCGCTCTCCCCGGTCAGCGGGTGCTCGCGGAGCAGGAAGGCGAGGAAGAAGGTGAGGAAGCCGGAGAGCCAGCGCAGGGCGGCGTTGGCTCCGAGGGCGTGGGTGACGGCGATGCCGACGGTCCGCAGGCCGGGGCGCTTGACCTCCTTGCGGTGCGGCCCGTGCAGATGTTCCTCGTCGGCGGCGAGCAGCGCCACGTCCTCGCCCTTGGCGGAGTCGACCTTGGGCGGCAGGGAGAAGGACAGGAACATCCCGGCGATGAAGATCACGAAGGCGCCGTAGAGCGGCCAGCGCGGCCCGATGGCCTGCAGCCCCGCGCCGACGGGTGCCGCGATGCCGGTGGCGAGGAGTCCGCCGAGGGTGACACGGGAGTTGGCCTTGACGAGGGAGAAGCGTGGCGGGAGCAGACGGGGCACGACCGCGCTTCTGACGACCCCGTACGCCTTGGAGGCCACCAGTACGCCCAGGGCCGCCGGATACAGCTCCAGGCTACCGGTGGCGACCGCGCCGGAGATGATCAGGGCGAGGAGGGCGCGGGCGAGCATGGCGCCCGCCATGGCGGCCCGGCGGCCGTGCGGGAGGCGGTCCAGGAGCGGGCCGATCACGGGCGCGAGGACCGTGAAGGGCGCCATGGTGATCGCCAGGTAGAGGGCGACGCGCCCGCGGGCCTCGTCGGTGGGGACGGAGAAGAAGACGGTCGACGCGAGGGCGACGGTGATCATCACATCGCCCGCGCCGTTCACCGCGTGCAGTTCGATCAGTTTGCCGAGGCCCGACTCGCCCGCGCCGTGGGCGTGGGTCGCCTTGCGGATGCCGCGGGCCGTACCGGTGAACGGGAAGTGCAGGGCACGGCCGACGGCACGGACGGACCCTGTCTTCCGGCCCGAACCGCCACCGACTCCGGCGGCTCCCTGGGGTGTCCTCGGCGCTGCCACCCCGTCATAGTGCCCCGAGAAAGCTGTGAGTAGTGCGGTTACCGCGCGTATGAACGCATATGAAGCGCCTCCGGAGGACGACTTGAGGATCTTTGGAGGCAACGAACCATCACGTCGGTGTAGGCCGAGCGGCGGCGAACAGGTAGCGTGCGTAGCGCGCCGTGGCGAACGTTCTCGGCCGCGCGCCTCTCGGACATCCCGCAGAATGGATGGGAGCAGGTGCGCCCGAGCGCGATCGGGCGCGGACGTCGACGCGGTCCTCCGGTCCGCTCCGTCCGCACCCACCGCCTTCAGGCCGGCGCACCCGAGTGACGGCGTAGGAGAGAAGCGATACCTGTGAGCGCAGCGACAACGCGAAGCCGCACCCCCGACCGCCTGTGCGCCGAGGCCGTCGACCTCGCCCGCGCCGCCGCTGAGGAGGCCGCCGCGCCCGGCGTGGTGGGCGAGCACGCGGGCCTGGTCTCCGAGGGCGATCGTGTCGTCACGCACTTCTTCGAGTGCAAGGAGCTCGGCTACCGGGGCTGGCGCTGGGCGGTGACCGTGGCGCGCGCCTCCCGCGCGAAGCTCGTCACCCTGGACGAGGTCGTGCTGCTGCCCGGCCCGGACGCGCTGCTGGCCCCCGAGTGGGTGCCGTGGAGCGAACGCCTGCGCCCCGGCGACATGGGCCCCGGCGACCTGCTCCCCACCGACGCCGAGGACCTGCGCCTGGAGCCCGGCTACACCGGCGAGGACGAGCCGCTGCCCAGCGCGCCGGTCTCGGAGGAGATGGCCGAGCTGGTGGAGGCCGAGGACGCCGACGTCACGGAAGGCTCGCCGGCGAACCTCCCGATGGCCCCGTCCCGGGGTTCGATCGCGGCGGTCGCCGAGGAACTCGGCATGCGCCGGGCGCGGGTCCTGTCCCGCTACGGCCTCCATGTCGCCGCCGACCGCTGGGAGGACTCCTTCGGCGCGCAGACCCCGATGGCCCAGGCGGCCCCGGCGCCCTGCGTCAGCTGCGGCTTCCTGGTCCCGCTGGGCGGCTCCCTGGGCCAGGCCTTCGGCCTGTGCGCCAACGAGTTCGCCCCGGCGGACGGCCGGGTGGTGTCGTTGTCGTACGGCTGCGGAGGGCACTCGGAGGCGGCGGTCATGCCGAAGCCGCCGCAGCCGGCGGCGCCGGTGATCGACGAGACGAGAGTGGACCCGTTCCCGCTGCGCCCGGCCCGGGACTCGGGGTCGGTGCCGGTGCTGGCGGACGAGGACGCGGCGGAGCTGGGGCACTCGTAGGAGCATTCGACCCGCACCGACTGCAGCCTTTTCAGCTGGAATGGAGGGAATGGTATTGCGCGTACATGCTGGCCACCGCCATCACGTCATCCCGTACCGCCAGGAACTCGATCAGGAGGGTGAGGAGCAGGTCCACAGCCGCCTGTTCCTGCTGCGGGTTCACTTTGTCCAGCTTGTTCCAGCCCACCGGCTCGACGTCGGGTAGCGCCTCGTCAAGGACGAGGGCCTGCCAGCCGAAGCCGGAGCATTCGCCCTTGCGTACGACCAGCCACTCGGTGAATCCGCGGAGCAGCCCACCCGAGCGGGCCTGGTCGAATCCGGTGAGGAACATGACCGTGGCTCGGTAGGAGCCGTCGAGGCCATGGAGTCCGGGCCTGGCGGCAACCTGCTCGAAGTATTTCCGGTCGTTCACAGATGTCCTCAAAACCCGGTGTGAATGCGTCATAGGCTCGGCCATTCAGGACGACTACGGCATGGTAGCCGTTGGTCCAGTTGTAGGTGCCCCGGGACGTTGTTGCTGCCGATGAGGGCGCCCACCGCGAGGCTGCTGCAACTGTCGAAGTCCTTCTCGCGCAGGCAGTCCTCGGCGTAGTAGGCCGCGGTGGCTGCGGACGCCTGTGCCGACTCGGCTGAGATCGTTGCGTCGGCCGCAGACTTCGCGGCCCTGGACGCGGCGGCGTCCGCCTTGTTCGCCGAGGACCTGCCGGTCGGCGACTCCCCCAACCCGGACGCGGGCCGGGTGATCCTCTTCCGCGTCACCGCCGCGGGTGCCGGCAGCCAGCTGGCCGAGCTCAAGCAGGGCACCGCCGACGACGACGTCAGCGGCTCCGCCGAGTCCGGCGACCGCATGGGCGAGACCGTCACCGCCATCAACACCGCGCCGCGCTCGGTGAGCACCACGGCGACGATGAAGCTCGAGGTCGGCGTCCCCGGCGAGGCCGTCGGCGCGGTCCACACCTTCTCGCTGCTCGGCACCCCGGGCGCGAACGACCGCTGGCTGGAGGCCGGCGACGGCGACGGCATCCCCGGCACCCCGGGCGCCAACCCTGTACGGCGGCATGCCCAACGGCCCGTCCACGTACGGCGCCCTGCACGCCCTGCCGCTGTCCAACGTGACCGCCGGCGGGACGGTCGCCGCGGTGACCACGTACCAGCCCGGCACGGGCGGCCTCCCGTACCTGCACACCGACGGGCGGCGGGGCTCACACCCCGCCGCCCGTCGGCGTCCGCGCCGCGAACCCTCCCCGAGTCACGGTCCCCGCCCCTCGCGGTACCTTCGTCGTCACGCCGACGAGGAGAGTGTGAACGTGAGCAAGTTCGTGCGGCCCGCAGCCGAGGGTGCCGACCCGTTCGGGACCGCCCGGCTCAGGCGAGGTGTGCTGGACGCCTGGGCCACCAGTCCGGCCCGTTTCCGGGAGGACGCCAACGCCGAGGAGGACCTGGTCCTCGGCGGGTACCGGGACCGGCTCGTCGTCGAACTCGCGCAGAACGCCGCCGACGCGGCGGCCCGGGCGGGAGTGCCGGGGCGGCTCAGGCTCACCCTCCGCGAGGGCGTCCTGTTCGCCGCCAACACCGGCGCCCCGCTGGACGCGGCCGGCGTGGAGTCCCTCTCCACCCTCCGCGCCTCCGCCAAGCGCGACAACCAGGACGGCTCGATCGGCCGGTTCGGTGTCGGGTTCGCCGCCGTGCTCGCCGTCACCGACGAGCCCGCCGTCGTCGGCCGGCACGGCGGGGTCCGCTGGTCCCTCGCCGAGGCCCGCGACCACGCCGCCGAGACGGCGCGCCACAGCCCCGGGCTCGGCGACGAGATCCGCCGCCGTGACGGCCATGTCCCGCTGCTGCGGCTCCCGTTCGCCGCCGAGGGCTCCGCGCCCGACCCCTACGACACCGTCGTCATCCTCCCGCTGCGCGACACGGCCGCCGCCGACCTCGCCGAGCGCCTCCTGAACGCCGTCGACGACGCCCTCCTTCTCGCCCTGCCCGGGCTGGAGGAGGTCGTGATCGAGACGGACACGACCCGCACGATCAGCCGTCGCAGCGAGGACGACCTCATCGTCGTGGAGGACTCGCGAGACGGTACGACCCGGTGGCGCACCGCGTCCGCGCACGGGCCGCTCACCCCGGAGCTGCTCGCCGACCGGCCCGTCGAGGAGCGGCTGCGGCCGCACTGGTCGCTGACCTGGGCCGTGCCCGCCGACCCCGACGGCACCCCGGCGCACCCCCGCACCAGCCCCGTCGTGCACGCCCCGACCCCCAGCGACGAGCCCCTCGGCGTCCCCGCGCTGCTCATCGCGTCCTTCCCGCTGGACACCACCCGCCGGCACACCGCGCCCGGGCCGCTCACCGACTTCCTCGTGCAGCGCGCGGCGGACGTGTACGCCGAACTCCTCGCCGGCTGGCGGCCGGTGAGCGAGGGCATCATCGGGCTCGTGCCCGGCCCGCTGGGCAAGGGCGAACTGGACGGCGCCCTGCGGCAGGCGATTCTCGATCGCCTCCCGCGAACTGCGTTTCTCCCGCCCGCCCTCCCAGCGTTTCTCCCGCCCGCACTCGAGCCCGGCGACGACTCGGAACTCCCGGAGGTCCTGCGCCCGCGTGAGGCCGAGGTCGTCGAAGGAGCGGGCGCCGACACCGTGCGGGTGCTCGCCGAGGTACTGCCCACCCTCCTGCCCGCCGGTCTCGAACGGCGCGTGGAACTCCGGACGTTGGGCGTCGCCCGGGTCCCGCTGACCGACGCCGTCGACCGGCTCGCCGGGCTGGAGAAGGAGCCGGCGTGGTGGCAGCGGCTCTACGACAGCCTCGCGGGCGTCGACCCCGACCGGCTCTCCGGGCTGCCCGTGCCGCTCGCCGACGGGCGGACCACCATCGGGCCGCGGCAGGTGCTGCTGCCCACGGCCGACGGCTCCCTGACCGACCCCGAGACGCTCGCCCGGCTCGGCCTCAAGGTCGCCCACCCGGACGCCGCCCACCCGCTCCTGGAGAAGCTCGGCGCGCTGCCCGCGACACCGCGCGCGGTGCTCACCACGCCCCAGGTGCGGGCCGCGGTGGCCGCCTCCCTCGACGACGACGGGGGACTGAGCTGGGAGCAGGACACCCCGGACGCCGAGGAACTGGCCGACACCGTCCTCGCGCTCGTCCGGGACGCGGGCCTGGAGCCCGGCGACGAGCCCTGGCTGGGCGCGCTCGCCCTGCCCGACGAGGAGGGCGAACTGGTCCCCGCCGGTGAACTCGTCCTGCCCGGCAGCCCGTTCGCGCAGGTCATGCGGGAGGACGAACTCGCCTTCGTGGACGCAGAGCTGGCGGACAAGTGGGGCGAGCAGCCGCTGGCCGCCTGCGGTGTGCTCGCCAACTTCGCGCTGGTCCGGGCCACCGACGTGGTCCTGGACCCGGACGAACTGGAGCCGCGCGAGGGAGACTTCGCCGAACCGGACGACGCCGGGCTCCTCGACGCCGTCGACGTGTGGTGCGAGGACATCCTCGACCGCTTCCCGGACACCCCGGTACCGCCGGTCGCCACCGAACTGGTCGCCGTACGCGATCTCGACCTGGTCGACGAGGACAAGTGGCCCCAGGCCCTCGCCCTCCTGGCCCAGCCCCCGCTGCGGGACGCGCTCACCCAGCAGGTCCGCATCCTGCTGCCGGACGGCACCCATGAGGTCGTACGGCCGTACACGGCCTGGTGGTTGCGCGGGAACCCGGTGCTCGACGGCCGCCGTCCCGCCGGTCTGCTGGCGGCGGGCGGGGACCCGCTCCTGCGCGGCCTGTACGAGGAGGCCGACGCGACCGGGTTCGACGACGAGCAGGTGCTGCGGGCGCTGGGGGTGCGGACGTCGGTGGCCGCACTGCTGGAGGAGCCGGGGGGTGCCGCAGAGCTCCTCGACCGGCTGGCCGACCCGGAGCGGCCGGTGTCCTCCGGACAACTGCACGCGCTCTACGGGTCGTTGGCCGACCTCGACCCCGAACAGGTCACCCTCCCCGACGAGTTGCGGGCCGTGACCGACGGCCGCGTCGAGGTCGTGGAAGCGGCCGACGCGGTGGTCGTCGACTCACCGGACCTGCTGCCCTTCACGCAGGGCGTCCCCCTTCTCCCCGTACGGCCTTCCCGGGCGGCGGAGTTGGCCGAACTCTTCCAGGTCCGCCGCCTGAGCGAGTCCGTGACGGGCTCCGTCGACTCCGAGGGCACGGAGCACGAGGTCCCGGAGTCGGTACGGATCCTGCTGGGCGCGAGCACCCCGTCCTCGTACGTCGAACACGAGGAACTCGTCGTCGACGGCGTGGAGATCGACTGGCGCCTCACCAACGACGGCGTCCTGCACGCGGCCACCCTGGAGGGCGTGGCCGCGGGCCTCGCCTGGGCGGCCCGGCAGTGGCCCCGCCGCTTCGAGGTGGCGGCCCTCCTTGAGGACCCGACCCGCACGGAGGAACTGGCGAGGGACCGCTGGTTCGACTGAGAGCGGAGTTCCGGGGACTCGTAAAAAATCAGCCGCGCCTCCGCAACGATTCCCCCAATTCGCGCATCTGACCCCACGAGCCGCCAGGCTCCACGACCAGTCCCTGGGGGAACGCATGCGCATCCGCACCACCGTGGCCGCCGTCTCCGGCGGTCTCGTCCTCGCCGCCCTCGCCGTCCCGGTCGCACAGGCCGACGGCGGGGGCCTCCACAAACCCACGGCCGCGGAGCGGTTCGGCGTCTCCAGAGCCACGATGAGCGCGGCCGCCGACGAGGCGGAACTGCCGGTCGTCTCCAAGGTGACGGTCAACGGCGGCAAGAGCATCGTGGCCGGTACGACGGGGACCAAGACCTTCGACGTCTCGCTGACCGCCAGTCACTCCGCCGGTATCCAGGACGCGTACATCGACCTGTGGCACGGCAGGGACCACGACCACTACGACGGTGTGTTCGTCCCGAACGAGCAGAACGCCACCTGCACCGCGGTCAGCGCCACCACCTCGACCTGCAAGCTCACCATCACGGTCGACTTCCGCCGCGAGCTGTACATGAACTCGCTGGCCGGCACCTGGCACGTGACGGCCGCCGCGTTGGCCGCCGACGAGGCCGGCACCGACTACTGGAACGACTTCTACGGCACCCACAAGGTCCAGCGCCTCTCCAAGCTCACGGCCAACGCCTCGCCCGAGCCGGTGAAGAAGGGCAAGACCATCACCGTCACGGGCAAGCTGAGCCGGGCCAACTGGGAGACGCGGAAGTACGCCGGTTACACCGGCCAGCCGGTGAAGCTGCAGTTCCGGAAGAAGGACTCCGACACCTACACCACCGTGAAGACCGTCAAGACCAACAACAAGGGGGACCTGAAGACCACGGTCAAGGCCACGGTCGACGGGTTCTTCCGCTGGAGCTTCGCGGGTACGTCCACCACTCCGGCAGTCAACGCCGCGGGCGACTTCGTCGACGTCAGGTAAGTCGGCCCGAAGCAAAGCGTCGCGCATGTGCGGACAAAATCACGCCCCATCCGTACAACCAGTCCCATGAGTCACGGGTCTCCGGAGTGAGTCATGAGACTCCGAGAACTTCTCTCCTCATGGGGAACGCACATGCGCATACGCGCCCTCGTCCTCGTCGCCTCCGGCGCCGTGGCACTCTCCGCCCTCGCTGTGCCGGCCGCGCAGGCCGCCACGGCCGGGCCCGCCGTCACCTTCTCCCAGCTGAAGGTGAACGGCGGCAAGAACATCGTGGTCGGTTCGACGGCGATGGTCACGGTCTCGGCGACCTACACCGTGACGAAGCCCGCGAGCCTGAACGCGAGTTCCCTCCAGACCGGGCCCGTGCTCTACCGCGGCACCCTCAGCCTGGACTCCGAGACCGTGCTCGGCGGGGACGAGCCCGGCACCTGCACGGCATCCTCCTCGACGGTCCTGAAGTGCACGGCGAAGATCCAGTTCCGTCCCAAGGGCTCCGACGAGGACGGCGACCTCGTCAGCAGCGACGCCGGTACCTGGAAGCTGGGCGCCGTCGCGGTCAACGCCAACGGGGTCACCCTGCAGGGCGACCTCGGCACCACCCACCTCCAGCGCAGGGCCACTCTCACCACCAACGCCTCGCCCGAGCCGGTGAAGAAGGGCAGGACGATCACCGTCACGGGCAAGCTCGCCCGCGCGAACTGGGACACCAACAAGTACGCCGGCTACTCGACCCAGCCGGTGAAGCTCCAGTTCAAGAAGAAGGGCGCCACCACCTGGAGCACCCTGAAGACCATCAAGTCCAGCACCACGGGCGCCCTGAAGACCACGGTGACGGCCTCCACCGACGGCTACTTCCGCTACGTCTTCGCGGGCACGACGACGACCTCGCCGGTCAACTCGTCTGCGGACTACGTCGACGTCCAGTAGGACTTACGCGGGCACGCGGCGGTCGACCCACCTCCAGGCGAGTTCCAGGGCGGCCGCCGCCACCACCGAGATGCCGACCGCGATCCACGGCATCGTCACCCCCACCAGCTTCAGCGCGAAGAAGTCCTGGAGCCACGGCACCACCATGACCAGCACGAACCCGAGGCCCATCGCCGCGACCAGCGCGACCCGCCACCAGGTGTACGGGCGCGCGATGATCGCCAGCACCCACATCGAGATCAGGAACAGGGTCAGGGTCGCCGCGCTCGTCTCCGCGTCCAAGGCGCCCGCACCCGTGTAGTGGTGACGGGCGATCAGATACGTGGTGAAGGTCGCGACCGCCGCCACCACCCCGCCCGGGATCGAGTACCGCATCACCCGCCGCACGAAATGCGGTTGCGCGCGTTCGGTGTTGGGCGCGAGGGCGAGGAAGAAGGCCGGCACGCCGATCGTCAGGGTGGAGAGCAGGGTCAAGTGGCGGGGCAGGAAGGGGTATTCGACCTGCCAGCACACCACGAGGATCGCCAGCAGCACCGAGTACACGGTCTTCACCAGGAACAGGGTCGCGACCCGGGTGATGTTGCCGATGACCCGGCGGCCCTCGGCGACCACCGAAGGCAGGGTCGCGAAGCTGTTGTTGAGCAGCACGATCTGCGCGACCGCCCGCGTGGCCTCCGACCCGGAGCCCATCGCGACGCCGATGTCGGCGTCCTTGAGGGCGAGGACGTCGTTCACCCCGTCGCCGGTCATCGCGACCGTGTGCCCGCGTGACTGCAGCGCCCCCACCATGTCCCGCTTCTGCTGCGGGGTGACCCGTCCGAACACCGTGCCCTCGTCGAGCGCCTCGGCCATCCCGCCCTGGTCGGCGGGCAGTCGCCGCGCGTCCACCGTGCTGCCGCTCAGCCCCACCTTGGCCGCCACCGCCCCCACCGACACCGCGTTGTCCCCGGAGATGACCTTGGCGCGCACGTCCTGGTCGGCGAAGTACCGCAGGGTGTCGGCCGCGTCGGGCCGCAGCCGCTGTTCCAGTACGACGAGGGCGGTCGGCCGCGCTCCCCGGGCCACCTCGGGATCGTCGAGGTCCCGGACGGCCTGCGCCAGCAACAGCACCCTGAGCCCCTGCTCGTTGAGCCGCCCGGTCTCGGCGAGCGCCGGGTCGTCCGCGCCCAGCAGCACGTCCGGCGCCCCCAGCAGCCAGGTACCGGCCTCGCCGTCACCCTCGCTGAAGGAGGCGCCGCTGTACTTGCGGGCGGAGGAAAAGGGCAGCGACTCGGTGCAGCGCCACTCCTCGATGTCCGGGTAGGCGTCGATGATCGCCTGGAGCGAGGCGTTGGGCCGCGGATCGGACTCGCCCAGGGCGCCCAGGACCTTGCGTACGTACGACTCGTCGGCGCCCTGCAGCGGCCTGAGCTCGGTGACGTCCATGCCGCCCTCGGTGAGGGTGCCGGTCTTGTCGAGACAGACCGTGTCGACGCGGGCGAGGCCCTCGATGGCCGGGAGTTCCTGGACGAGGGCCTGTTTCCGGCCAAGCCGGATGACGCCGATGGCGAAGGCGACGGAGGTCAGCAGGACGAGTCCTTCGGGGACCATCGGGACGATTCCGCCGACGGTCCGGGCGATGGAGTCCTTCAGGTCGTTGTCCTTCACGAACAGCTGGCTGATGACCAGGCCGATCGCGGTCGGGACCATCATCCACGTCACGTACTTGAGGATCGTGGAGATACCGGAGCGCAGCTCGGAGTGGACCAGGGTGAACCGGGAGGCCTCCTCGGCGAGCTGGGCGGCGTAGGCCTCGCGGCCCACCTTGGTCGCCTTGAAGGCGCCGCCGCCGGCGACCACGAAACTCCCGGACATCACCTCGTCGCCGGGCCGCTTCACCACCGGGTCGGCCTCACCGGTCAGCAGCGACTCGTCGATCTCCAGGCCGTCGGCCTCGATGCACACCCCGTCCACGACGGCCTTGTCGCCGGGCCCGATCTCGATGAGGTCGTCGAGCACGATCTCCGACGTGCTGACCTCGGCCGCGGTCCCGTCCCGCCGTACGGTCGGCTTCGCCTCGCCGATCACCGCGAGCGAGTCGAGGGTCTTCTTGGCCCGCCACTCCTGGATGATGCCGATCCCGGTGTTGGCGAGGATGACGTACCCGAACAGGCTGTCCTGGAAGGGCGCGACGAACATCATGATCAGCCAGAGCACGCCGATGATCGCGTTGAACCGGGTGAAGACGTTCGCCCGGACGATCTCCGCCAGGCTCCGGCTGCTGCGCACCGGCACGTCGTTGACCTGGCCCCGCCTCACCCGCTCGGCCACCTCGGCCGCGGTCAGCCCGGTCACCGCCGGAGGAGACAGGGTCGTCGTGGGGTCGAGTTCGGCGCCCGCGTCGATGTGCGTCATGCATTCGACGGTACGTGCGGTTTTGCGGCTTCACCCGCCGAGTGACCGGAAGTTCCGACCTGGGGAGGAGAAGGCCACGCGCGTGTGATGCCTCGGTACTAGGGGACGCTCGTCACTCGGCAGCAGGAGCGGCATCGGAGGCCGCCGCCCTCTTGAGGGCCGCGTCCCGCTTCCGTACGAAATAGATCCCGTACAGCCCGAGCACGCTCCCGGCGAGGCAGGTCCACAGCCACCAGGTGCGGTCGTGGTCCGCGAACCAGCCGTAGAACGGGAGCTGTACGAGGAAGAGGACGAACCACACGATCGTGCCACCGGTGATCGTGGCGACCACCGGGCCCTCCAGGGGCTCGGGCGCCTCGTGCTTCACGGGTCCCGAAAAAAAACCGGCCATGGGGACAGCTTACGAGGCGATCACATCTACGCGCGGAGATGGCCACGGTCGAAGGTATACGTTCATACTGAAACGGTTTATGCCTGTCCGCTTCTGCTCGTAGGAACATCTAATGCCGACCGCCCTCGACCGCTACTTCAAGATCTCCGAGCGGGGCAGCTCCCTGCCGCGCGAGATCCGGGGCGGCTTCGCCACGTTCTTCGCGATGGCCTACATCATCGTGCTGAACCCGATCATCCTCGGCAGCGCCAAGGACATGTACGGCCATCAGCTGGACAACGGCCAGCTGGTCACCGCCACCGCCGTGACCGCCGCCTTCACCACGCTCCTCATGGGCGTGGTCGGCAACGTCCCGATCGCGCTGGCCGCCGGACTCGGCGTGAACTCCGTCGTCGCGCTCCAGCTCGCGCCCCGGATGTCCTGGCCGGACGCGATGGGCATGGTGGTCCTCGCGGGCTTCATCGTGATGCTGCTGGTCGCCACGGGCCTGCGCGAGCGCGTGATGAACGCGGTGCCCTTCGGACTGCGCAAGGCGATCTCCATCGGTATCGGCCTGTTCATCATGCTGATCGGGCTCGTGGACTCCGGCTTCGTCTCCCGCATCCCGGACGTCGCCCAGACCACCGTCCCGCTCCAGCTCGGCGGCGACGGCCACCTCAACGGCTGGCCGGTCCTCGTCTTCATCCTGGGCGCCCTGCTCACCCTCGCGCTCATCGTCCGCAAGGTCTCCGGCGCCATCCTGATCTCGATCGTCACGATGACCGTCGTGGCGGTGATCATCGAGGCCGTGGCCAAGGTGCCGTCCTGGGGCCTGACCGCCCCGAAGTGGCCCGGCAACCCCGTCGCCACCCCCGACTTCGGTCTGCTCGGCAAGGTCAGCCTCTTCGGCGGCTTCGACAAGGTCGGCGTGCTGACCGGCATCCTCTTCGTCTTCACGGTCCTGCTGTCGTGCTTCTTCGACGCGATGGGCACGATCATGGGCGTCTCCGACGAGGCCAAGCTGACCGACGCCCAGGGTCAGATGCCCGGCATCAACAAGGTGCTGTTCGTGGACGGCCTCGCGGTCGCGGCGGGCGGCGCCAGCTCTTCCTCGGCCACGACGGCCTTCGTGGAGTCCACGGCCGGCGTCGGCGAGGGCGCCCGCACCGGCTTCGCGAACGTGGTCACCGGCGGTCTGTTCACGATCGCTCTGTTCCTCACGCCCGTCGCCACGATGGTCCCCTCGCAGGCGGCGACCCCCGCACTGCTCGCGGTGGGCTTCATGATCCTGGCGAACTCGGTCAGGGACATCGACTGGGCCGACCACACCATCGCCATCCCGGCCTTCATCACGATGGTGATGATGCCGTTCACCTACTCGATCACCAACGGCATCGGCATGGGCTTCATCACCTTCGTGGTGCTGCGCCTGGCGGCCGGACGGGGTCGGGAGGTGCCGGTGCCGATGTATGTCGTGGCGGCGGTGTTCGGCTTCTACTACCTGATGCCGGCCCTGGGTCTCACGTGATCCCTCACGTGACCCCGTAGAACTTCTCCGTCTCGTCGACGGCGGCCTGGAACCGCTCGTCGAAGTCGTCCCGAATGAGCGTCCGGATCACATAGTCCTGGACGCTCATCCCCCTTTTGGCCGCACGGTCCCGGAGCCGTTCGAGCAGCTCCCCGTCTATCCGCAGGCTGAGCACGCTGGTCCCCATGAACACGAGGGTCGCCGCCGACGGGGAGCGGCGTTCACGTTCCGCTGTCGACTCACTCGTATGGGTGAAGATCGGGTTTCAGTGGCCGGAGTCACGGGAATTCGCGCACACGCCAGCTTGTTTAGCGAGGGTAATGAGTTACGCTAAAGAGATGCCGGACCTTACCCATGGCGACGACGCTGCCGCCGTGAACTCCCTGCGATCAGCCGTCATGCTGCTGGCTCGTCGGCTCAAGCACCAGCGGGTCGACGAGTCGCTGAGCCCGACCGAGATGTCGGTCCTGGCAACCCTGTCCCGCTGCGGCACGGCGACCCCGGGCGAACTCGCCCGCAAGGAGCACGTCCAGCCCCCCTCGATGACCCGCATCGTGGCGCTGCTGGAGGCCAAGGGCCTGGTCCGCCTGGAGCCGCACCCCGAGGACCGGCGCCAGAAGGTCGTCACCAAGACCGAGCAGGCCGAGGCCATGCTCGAGGAGAGCCGCAACAAGCGGAACGCCTTCCTGGCCACCCTGGTCGACGGCCTCGACGAGGACGAGTGGGCGAAACTGCGCGCCGCCGCCCCCGTGCTGGAGAAGCTCGCACACCTGTAAGCCACAAAGAGGAGGCGAACGCACTTTGAGTACGGGACCCGGAGCAGACTCCGCACCCGCACCGACCACCCTCGACACCCCCGTCCCTCGCAAGTCCTCGATGTTCAGCTCGCTGAAGGTCAGGAACTACCGCCTGTTCTTCGTCGGCCAGGTCGTCTCCAACATCGGCACCTGGATGCAGCGCATCGCCCAGGACTGGCTGGTGCTCAGCCTCACCGGCTCCGCCACCGCCGTCGGCGTCACGACGGCCCTGCAGTTCCTGCCGATGCTGCTCTTCGGCCTCTACGGCGGTGTCCTCGTCGACCGGCTGCCCAAGCGGCCGGCGCTGCTGTTCACCCAGTCCGCGATGGGCGCCACCGGTATCGCGCTCGCCGCCCTTACCCTGACCGGCCACGTCCAGGTCTGGCACGTCTACGTTGCCGCCTTCGCCGTAGGACTCGCGACCGTCGTCGACAACCCGGCCCGCCAGACCTTCGTCTCCGAGATGGTCGGCCCGGACCAGCTGCAGAACGCGGTCAGCCTGAACTCCGCCAACTTCCAGTCGGCCCGTCTGGTCGGCCCCGCCGTCGCGGGCGTCATGATCACCGGCGTCGGCACCGGCTGGGCGTTCCTCTTCAACGGCCTGTCCTTCGTCGCGCCGCTCGTCGGCCTGATGATGATGCGGGCGCGGGAGCTGTACGCCGTCGAGCGCGCCCCGCGCGGCAAGGGACAGCTGCGGGAGGGACTGCAGTACGTGGCCGGACGCCCCGAACTGATCTGGACCATCGTCCTGGTCGGATTCGTCTCCACCTTCGGCTTCAACTTCCCCGTCTATCTCTCGGCCTTCGCCGACGACGTCTTCCACGCCGGCGCCGGCTCCTACAGCCTCTTCAACACGCTGATGGCCGTCGGCTCCCTGGCCGGCGCCCTGCTCGCGGCACGGCGCGGCACCGCCCGGATGCGGGTACTGGTCGTGGGCGCGGTGGCCTTCGGCACGCTGGAGATCGTGGCCGCGACCGCGCCCTCGCTGTGGCTGTTCGCCCTGCTCATGGTCCCGATCGGGATGTGCGGCATGACGGTCAACGTCACCGCCAACAGCAGCGTCCAGATGAGCACCGACCCGGCCATGCGCGGCCGGGTGATGGCCCTGTACATGATGATCTTCATGGGCGGAGCACCCGTCGGCGCCCCGATCGCCGGCTGGATCACCGACGCGTACGGCGTCCGCGCCGGCCTCGCGGCGGGCGGCGCGATCGCCGCGGCGGCGGCCGTGACGGTCGGCTTGGTCCTGGCCAGGGTCGGCAACCTGCGCCTGTCGGTGGGCTGGAACCGCGGCCACCCGCAGGTGCGGTTCGTGCCGCGCGAGGCGCGGGAGGAGCTGGCCGCGGCGGCGTGAGGCTTACGGCCGTATGCGTATGGCCGGCACGGCGGTGGCCGGTGTGACGGTCGGCCTGGTCCTGGCCAGGGTCGGCAACCTGGAACCGCGGCCACCCGCAGGTGCGGTTCGTGCCGCGTGAGGAGCTGGCCCCGGCTGCCTGAGGCCTACGGCCGTACGCGCATGGCCAGTACCTGGCCCGGCCAGTCGTTGTTCGCCCCGGCGGTGTATGTCTCCGTCGGGGCGAAGCCGTTGGCCTCGTAGTAGGCGACCAGCTTGCGGTCGTCGCCCGCGTAGCAGTCCACCCGCAGCAGGGCCACGCCCGCACGCCGGGTCTCCTCGGCCGCGTGCGCGAGCAGGGCGCTGCCGATGCCGTGGCCCTTGAAGCGGCGGTCGGAGGCGAGCCAGTGGATGTACCGCTCGGGCTCGCCGGGCGACGGGAGATGGGCGAGATAGGCGCCGGGCGAGTCGGTCACGGTGAGGGTCGCGGCCGGTACGCCGCCGGCCTCGGCGATGTACACACTGCCCTCGTCGATGTACCGGGCGACGGACTCCACCGTCTTCGGGCTCCCCGACAGCGGCTTGGTCCCCCACTGCCCGGGCCGCCCCTGCGCGACCAGCCACTCCACGCAGCTGTCGAGCATGCCGAGGATCACGGGTATGTCGTCGGGTCCGCCGTCCCTGATGCTGATCTCCATGCGTTCATGGTGACAGGCTGACCTCATGAGACTCTTCGCCGCGGTGCTGCCTCCGCAGGATGTCACCGAGGAACTCGCCGCCGTCGTCGCCGAGTTGAGAAAGCTGCCCGGAGCGGAGGGGCTGCGCTGGACCGGCGTCCCGGGCTGGCACTTCACGCTCGCCTTCTACGGCGAGGTCGACGACGACGTCGTACCGGAGCTGTCGGAGCGGCTGGAGCGGGCGGCTCGGCGGACGCCTCGATTTCCGCTGGCGGTGCGCGGGGGTGGGCAGTTCGGGCACGGGCGGGCCTTGTGGGCGGGCGCCTCGGGCGAGTTGCCGGTGCTGCGGTTGCTCGCCGAGCGGGCGGAGGCGGCGGGGCGGAAGGCAGGGGTGGGGATGGCGGAGCACCGGCGGTACAAGGCCCACCTGACCGTGGCGCGCAGCCGGGAGGCCGTGGATGTACGGCCGTATCTGGAGGTGCTCGACGGGTTCGTGAGCCGGACCTGGAGCGTGGAGGAGCTGGCGCTGGTCCGGAGCAATCTGCCGAAGTCGGGGGTGCCGGGGGAGCAGCCCCGCTACGAGGTGGTCGGGCGTTGGGCGCTCGGTGGGGGCGGTTAGGCTCGATGCGTGGACCCGAAGACACGGAACCGGATCATGGCCGGTGTGCTGGTGATGATGTTCGTCGTTGTGGCGTTGGCTGCGGCGCTCGGTAGGTAGGGGAACTGCGGCCAGTTGTCGGGCTGCCGGCCCGTTGTGGCTGGTCGCGCAGTTCCCCGCGCCCCTGGGTGTGCTGCCCCTAGCGAGTTACCAGGCGAAGGCCTCCGGCGACGGGCCCGGGCCCGGGAAGATCTCGTCCAAGCCGGCCAGGAGCTCCTCGCTCAGCTCCAGCTCCACCGCCCTGATCGCCGACTCCAGCTGTTCCGCGGTGCGGGGGCCGACGATGGGGCCGGTCACGCCGGGGCGGGTGAGGAGCCAGGCCAGGGCCGTCTCGCCGGGCTCCAGACCGTGCTTCTCCAGCAGGTCCTCGTACGACTGGATCTGGGCGCGCTTGGCCGGGTCCTTGAGGGTGTCGGCGGCGCGGCCCGAGGCGCGGCGGCCGCCCTCGACCTCCTTCTTGATGACCCCGCCGAGCAGACCGCCGTGCAGCGGCGACCAGGGGATCACGCCGAGGCCGTACTCCTGCGCGGCCGGGATGACCTCCATCTCCGCGCGCCGCTCGGCGAGGTTGTAGAGGCACTGCTCGCTGACCAGGCCGATGGTGCCGCCCCGCCGGGCGGCGATCTCGTTGGCCTGGGCGATCTTGTAGCCGGGGAAGTTGGAGGAGCCGACGTACAGGATCTTGCCCTGCTGGACGAGGGTGTCGATCGCCTGCCAGATCTCCTCGAAGGGGGTGGCGCGGTCGATGTGGTGGAACTGGTAGATGTCGATGTAGTCGGTCTGAAGGCGCCTGAGTGAGGCGTCGACGGCCCGGCGGATGTTGACCGCGGAGAGCTTGTCGTGGTTCGGCCAGGCCTCGCCGTCCGCGGCCATGTTGCCGTAGACCTTGGTGGCGAGGACGGTCCGGTCGCGGTTCGCGGCGCTCTTCGCGAACCAGTTCCCGATGATCTCCTCGGTACGGCCCTTGTTCTCGCCCCAGCCGTACACGTTGGCGGTGTCGAAGTAGTTGATGCCGGCGTCCAGAGCCGCGTCCATGATCGCGTGGCTGTCCGCCTCGTTCGTCTGCGGTCCGAAGTTCATGGTGCCGAGGACGAGTCGGCTGACCTTGAGGCCCGTGCGTCCGAGTTGCGTGTACTTCATGACTACCCAGCCAACGGCGTGGAGTGCGCTCTAGGCAAGCGATCTTGACGCTAACTACGAGTTAGTGCTTTCCTGTGGTGCGTGTGAGCTTGAAGTTTCAATATAGGCCTCAGGAGATCCAGTGCCCCCCACCAAGCCCGTCCGCAGGACCCTCGCCGCCCTCGTCGCCTCCGCCGCGCTCCTCGGTGCCGCCGCCGTACCGGCCGTGGCCACGCCGCACACCGCTTCTTCGGTGCAGGCCGGCTACGGCGACTCGGCCCGCCTCGGCTACCAGAAGGCCGTCGCCGTCCAGGTGCTCAAGGGAGTGTTCGAGCGGGGCGACACCAAGGTCGTGGACCGTTTCGTACGGCCCGACTACATCCAGCACAACCCCCTCGCGCCCGACGGCGCCGAGACGCTGAAGAACCTCGCCACGTTCGTGCACCAGCAGTTCCCGGACGCCGAGTACCGCGTCCAGCGGGTGATCTCCGAGGGAGATCTCGTGCTGGTGCACTCCAACGTGGTGATGGCGCCGGGGACCAAGGGGACCGCGGTCTTCGACATCTTCCGCTTCCAGGGCGGGAAGATCGCCGAGCACTGGGACGTCGGACAGAACGTGCCGGACACCACCGCGAGCGGCAACGACATGTTCTCCACGGTGAGCTGGCCGCGGACCTCGTGGCCCGGCCCCGGTTTCCTCACCGCGTACAACAAGAAGCTGGTGGTCACCGCCTTCGACCAGCTGATCGTGAAGAAGGACCTGTCCGCCCTCGACCGCTACTGGGGACCCGGGTACGAGCAGCACAACCCGACCATCGCGAACGGGGTGTCCGGGGTGAAGGCCGGGCTCGCGGCGTACTTCAAGGCGGCGCCGCAGCTGAAGGTGGAGCCGAAGCGGGTCATCGCCGAGGGCGACCTCGTGGCCGTCCACAGCCACTACATCCCGGCGCCGGGGGAGCGGGGGCAGGCTGTCGTGGACCTGTTCCGGGTGGTGGGCGGGAAGATCGTGGAGCACTGGGACGTGATCCAGGACGTGCCGGCCACCTCGGCCAACGACAACACGATGTTCTGACGGTTCCTGCGGCCCGCCCCCCGGTGGAATCGGAGGGGGGCAGCCGTAGGGATTCGGGCGGGTTCCGGAATCGAGGGGCGGACGTGGGGTGCTGACGTCGGCTCAGGGGCGGCTCGTCCGGACCTCCCGGTCGATCGCCCACGCGTCCGCCACCGGGCCCAGGTGCGCGAGCTTGTCGGGGTTGATCACCGTGCGGATCGTCTGGATGCGGCCGTCGAGGATGTCGAGGGCCAGGGTGTGCAGGACCTGGCCGTCACGGTCGTAGAAGACCGCGCCCGGCTGGCCGTTGAGCTCGTGCGCCTCGAAGGTCACCTCGACGCGGGCCATCCTCGGGAAGACCGAACCGAGCAGCCGGGCCACGTTCGATGCGCCGACGACCGCCCTCGCCAGCTGCGGTGCCTTGCCGCCGCCGTCGCCGACCATCGAGACGTCGGCGGCCAGGAGTCCCTGGAGGCCGTCGACGTCGCCCTCGCGGAGGGCGTCGAAGAAGCGGGAGGCGAGTTCCGCGCGCTCTTCTCGGTCCGCCTCGAAGCGGGGGCGGCCCGCCGCCATGTGACGCCGGGCCCGGGACGCGAGTTGGCGGCAGGCGGCCTCCGTACGGCCCACCGCCGCCGCGACCTCGGGGAAGCCGAAGTCGAAGACCTCCCGCAGGACGAACACCGCGCGCTCCAGCGGGCTGAGCCGCTCCAGGAGCAACAGGGCCGCCATGGACACCGAGTCGGCGAGTTCGGCCGCCCGCTCGGGATCGTCGTAGGGGTCGTCGAGGAGCGGTTCGGGGAGCCAGTCGCCGACGTACTGTTCCCGGCGGACCCGGGCCGAGCGCAGTACGTCGATGGCGAGACGGGTCACCGTGGTCGAGAGGTAGGCCTTCACCGAGCGGGGTTCGGTCGCGGTGGACTCGTAGCGCAGCCAGGTCTCCTGGACGGCGTCCTCGGCCTCGCCGACGCTGCCGAGGATGCGGTAGGCGATCGAGAACAGCAGCGGCCGCAGCTCCTGGAACTCCTCGGTCCTGGTCATCCCTGATTCCTCTGTTGTCGTGGGTCAGCCGGTGAAGGACTCGGGGCCGAAGCGGCCCCACGCGATGAACACCGCGAGTGCGAGGTAGGCCAGGTTCAGCGCGACGAACGCGGACTCGCCGCGGCGGCCGTGGGTGATCATCGCGCCGATCATCAGCAGGACCCAGCAGACGGCGGTCACGGGGACCAGGACCGGTGCGATGTCGAGCGCGGCGGTCAGGACCAGGCCTGCCGCGGCCAGGATCTCCAGGACACCGAGGCCCTTGACGAAGGCCGTACCGGCGTCCCCGGTCCAGCCTCCGCCGTGGGCCGCGGCCAGCTTCTCCCTGGGTACGAAGGTCTTGGTGACACCACCGGTCAGGGCCACCGCGGCCAGCAGTCCGGCGGCGATCCACAGCGCGAGGTTCATCGTCCACTCCTTGGTAGAGGCCTGCCTTCACCTCCCGGGACGAGACAGCCGCCGCCGCTGTGACATCCCCCGGTCTCAGGGTGTGCGCAGGCTCGCGAACACGGAGCGCACACGGGTGCCGTCCAGGGCGTTCCAGGCCGCGGAGACCTGGCCGGACGCTCCCTCGGGGGCCGTGGGCGACAGGACGCGGTGGACGCGGAGGGTGGTGCCGTCCGGGTGGGTGAGCCCGGTGCCGTCCTGGTCGTCGGTGACCTCGGCGGGGCCGGTGGGCAGGCCGGGGCCGGTGTAGGAGTGGGTGACCTCGTGGTCCGGGGTGTCGCTGATGCTCTGGGCCATGGCCTGGGCGCGGCCCTCGAACAGGGCGAGGAGTTCGGTGCGCAGAACCGGGTCGTGGACGCCGTCGTAGGCCCAGCGGGGGCCCAGTACGCCGTGTTCCATGGTGCCGACGAGGGCGTGGTCCGCGCCGGGGAGCGGGGCGGCGCGGTAGGTGAGGGGCACGTGGTAGGCGACGGGCTCGGGGCCGGAGGTGTCGAGCGCCACCATGAACTCGATGCCGACCTCGCCCTCCGGGTCGTCCAGCCGGAATCCGCCGGCCTTGGCCAACTCCGGTGTGCCGGAACCGGCGTACCAGGGGCGGGTGGGCAGCCAGGTGGTGAGCAGTTCCAGCTTGGTGGGCTTGAGCGTGGTGTGGTGGATGATCGCCATGCGGCGGATTCTGTCAGTCAGTCGCGGGGGAACTCATCTGTTTTGAGGACGAGGTCGATCACCGTGCCGGTCAGGTCGAGGTCGGTGCCGAAGTCCACCCGCGTGGCCTCGGCGTAGTCGCCGTCCTTGGGGTGCGTGTAGATGTGGCAGCGACCCTGGACGACCTGGACCACGACACCCGTAACGTCCTGCTCACCCTCGCCCGGATCTGGACGACGCTCGCCACGGACACCATCCGCTCCAAGGACGCCGCCGCCGACCGGGCCATCGAGCGGCTGCCGTCGGAGCACCGGGGTGCGCTCGCCCACGCCCGGGCCGGCTACCTCGGGGACGAGGAGGAGCGGTGGGGCGGCGAGCTGCTTGCCGGCGTGCGGGCCTGCGTGGACTCCTTGTCCGCGCCATCGAGCGTCAGTTCCAAGGACGCCGCCGCCGACCGGGCCATCGAGCGGCTGCCGTCGGAGCACCGGGGTGCGCTCGCCCACGCCCGGGCCGGCTACCTCGGGGACGAGGA
>NZ_JBEZKG010000012.1:145801-149659 GCF_040651535.1 Streptomyces sp. NPDC048420 | reverse complement strand
AGGAGGAGCGGTGGGGCGGCGAGCTGCTTGCCGGCGTGCGGGCCTGCGTGGACTTCCTCGTCCGCGCCATCGAGCCTCAGTACAGGGGGAGTTGAGCGTACTCAGTCCGTGGCGTCCGGAGTTGTCTCGGGCTGGGTGTAGAGGACGTCGCGGGCCTGGTCGGCGGCGCGGATGATGCTCTCGGAGACGAAGTCGAGGAAGCGGGCGATGTTCTCGAGGCGGACGGCGGCCGGGGTGCCGGGGCCGAGGACGCTCACGCCCTGGCGTGCGGTCTCGGCGAGCTGGGTGGTGCCGCGGGCGCTGCCGATCATGGACTGGTACCAGACGTCGTTGTCGGCGACATAGCGCTCCCGGCGGCGTTCGTCGCGTTCGCGGCGGATCAGGTCCTGGCTCTCCAGGAAGCTGATGGCCTTGGAGATGGAGGCCGGGCTGACCTGGAGGCGCTGGACCAGCTCGGCGGCGGTCATGCTGCCGGTGTCGCTGGTGTAGAGGCAGGTCAGCACCCTGGACATCATCTTGGGAGCGCCGGTCTGCATGAGGACGGTCGTGAACGTCTCCTCGTACTCGCGCACCGCCTCGGGGTCGCGCCCGTGCGGGAGTTCGGGTGTCCCGGGTGCGCGGGGCGTGCTCTGGCGGCGGCGGTGGGCGCGGCGTTCGGTGGCGCGGTGGGCGAGGTCGGCGCGGTAGGCGGTGGGGCCGCCGTTGCGCATGACCTCGCGCGTGATGGTCGAGGTGGGGCGGTCGAGCCGTCGGGCGATCTCCGCGTAGGCGAGGCCGTCGGCCACTCCCAGTGCGATCTGCTGACGTTCCTGCTGGGTGAGCCTGCCTCCCGGCATCGCGGTCTCCTTCGTGGTGCGTGGTGCGGCGAGCATAGCTTTCACTCCCTTCTATTGCAACGAGTGCTTAGCTGATGTTGCGTTACTTTCAGAGCTGTTGCAATGAAATTGTGGCCTTCACCTGCAAAGCTACTGATTCTGCGCAACGAATATGTTGCCTACTCTGTGAATGCAACGTAGCTTTTCGTTCATCGGAAACGGCCAAGAACGCAGGAGATCGAGATGCAGAAGTTCGACACCACCGCCCCCGTCACCACCGTGGTGGACATCCCCGCCGGGCGCGTCCAGCTCATCGCCGCCGACCGCACCGACACCACCGTCGAGGTCCTGCCCGCCGACGCCGGCAAGAGCCGTGACGTGAAGGCGGCGGAGCAGATCGAGGTCGTCCTCGGTGACGACGGCGTGCTGCGGATCACGGCGCCGACGGCGAAGAACCAGTACTTCGGCCCCTCCGGGTCCGTCCAGATCACCGTCCAGCTGCCGGCCGGCTCCCGGGTCGAGGCGAAGGCGGCAGCCGCCGAGTTCCGGGCCGTCGGACGCCTCGGCGACATCGTCTTCGAGGGCGCCCACGGCGCGGTGAAGATCGACGAGGCCGCGAGCATCCGCCTCACCGCCGCCGACGGCGACGTCTCGGTCGGCCGCCTCACCGGCCCCGCCCAGATCAGCACCCAGCGCGGCGACATCCGGATCGCCGAGGCCGTCGACGGCACCCTCGTACTGACCACCCAGATGGGCGACATCTCCGTCGACGCCGCCTCCGAGGCCTCCGCCTCCCTGGACGCCAGCACCTCCTACGGCCGTATCCGCAACGCCCTCAAGAACACCGAGGGCGCCAACGCCGGCCTGAACATCCGGGCCACCACCTCCCACGGCGACATCACCGCCCGCAGCCTCTGACCAGCGGCCCCGACAAGGAGCACTCCTCATGACCAGCTTGGCCATCGCGGCGAACGGACTGCGCAAGTCCTACGGCGACAAGACCGTTCTCGACGGCATCGACATCCAGGTGCCCGCCGGCACGATCTTCTCCCTGCTCGGCCCGAACGGCGCCGGCAAGACCACCGCCGTGAAGATCCTCTCCACCCTGATCTCCGCCGACGCCGGACAGGCGAAGGTCGGCGGCCACGACCTCACCGCCGAGGCCCAGGCGGTACGGGCCGCCATCGGTGTCACCGGCCAGTTCTCCGCCGTGGACGGGCTGATCACCGGCGAGGAGAACATGCTCCTGATGGCGGACCTGCACCACCTCTCCAAGAGCGAGGGGCGACAGGTCGCCGCCGAGCTGCTGGAGCGCTTCGACCTCACCGAGGCGGCGAACAAGCCCGCCTCCACCTACTCCGGCGGTATGAAGCGCCGCCTCGACATCGCCATGACCCTGGTCGGCAGCCCGCGGATCATCTTCCTCGACGAACCGACGACCGGACTCGACCCGCGCTCCCGTCACAACATGTGGGGCATCATCCGGGAGCTGGTCTCCGACGGGGTGACCGTCTTCCTCACCACGCAGTACCTGGACGAGGCCGACCAGCTCGCCGACCGTATCGCCGTCCTCAACGGCGGCAGGATCGTCGCCGAGGGCAGTGCCGCCGAGCTCAAGCGGATCGTCCCCGGCGGGCACGTACGACTGCGCTTCTCCGACCCGGCCTCCTACGAGAGCGCGGCCACCGCCCTGACCGATGCCACCCGGGACGACGAGGCCCTCGCGCTCCAACTCCCCAGCGACGGCAGCCAGCGCGAGCTGCGGGCCGTACTGGACTGGCTCGACGCGGCCGGCATCGAGGCCGACGAGCTGACCCTGCACACGCCCGACCTGGACGACGTGTTCTTCGCCCTGACCGGCCCCACCTCCAGCACCGACGACCAGACCAAGGAGACCGTCCGATGAGCAGCCTCGCCCTCGCGGTACGCGACTCGTCCACGATGCTGCGCCGCAACCTCCTGCACGCCCGGCGCTACCCCTCCCTCACCCTGAACCTGCTGCTCACCCCGATCATGCTGTTGCTGCTCTTCGTCTACATCTTCGGCGACACCATGAGCGCGGGCATCGGCGGCGGCGACCGCTCCGACTACATCGCCTATCTCGTCCCGGGCCTGCTGCTGATGACCATCGGCTCCACCACCATCGGCACGGCGGTCTCCGTCTCCAACGACATGACCGAGGGCATCATCGCCCGCTTCCGGACCATGGCCATCCACCGCGGTTCGGTGCTCGTCGGACACGTCGTCGGCAGCGTGCTCCAGTCGATCGTCAGCGTGGTCCTCGTCGGCGCGGTCGGTGTGGCCATCGGCTTCCGCTCCACCGACGCCACCCTCCTGGAGTGGCTCGCGGCCTTCGGACTGCTCGTGCTCTTCGCCACCGCGCTCACCTGGATCGCCGTCGGCATGGGCCTGGTCAGCCCCAACGCCGAGGCCGCGAGCAACAACGCGCTGCCGCTGATCTTCCTGCCGCTCATCTCCAGCACCTTCGTGCCGGTCGACGCGATGCCGGGCTGGTTCCAGCCGATCGCCGAGTACCAGCCCTTCACCCCGGCCATCGAGACCCTGCGCGGACTGCTCCTCGGCACCGAGATCGGCCACAACGGCTGGCTCGCCCTCGCCTGGTGCCTCGGACTCGCGGTCCTCGGCTACCGCTGGTCGACCGCGAGGTTCAACGCCGACCCGAAGTGACCGCCGTGACAGCGCGGACCGGCTCCCACCCCCAGGGCGGCGCACACCGACATCCGTCGGAGTGCGCCGCCCGTTCCACGTGCGGTGATGTCACGGTCGGAGCAGGATCTTGCCGTGGGTGTGTCCGCGCTCCAGCTCGCGGAACGCCTCCCGCACCTCCTCCAGCGGATAGACACGGGCGACCGGCACCTCCAGCTCCCCGCGCGCGGCGAGCCGGGCGAGTTCGCTGACCACGACGGCGCGGGCCGCCGAGCCCTCGCCGTCGGAGTGCGCCGCCCGTTCCACGTGCGGTGATGTCACGGTCGGAGCAGGATCTTGCCGTGGGTGTGTCCGCGCTCCAGCTCGCGGAACGCCT
>NZ_JBEZKG010000012.1:52915-145704 GCF_040651535.1 Streptomyces sp. NPDC048420 | reverse complement strand
CCTCCCGCACCTCGTCCAGCGGATAGACACGGGCGACCGGCACCTCCAGCTCCCCGCGCGCGGCGAGCCGGGCGAGTTCGCCGACCACGACCGCACAGGCCGCCGAGCCCTCGCCGTAGGTCCGCGCACCGACCCTGGCCGCCGTACGCCAGTCGCGGATCGTGTTGATCCGCTCGGGGCGCACTCCCAGCTCCACCGCGAGCTTCACATAGCCCTCGCCGAACGTGTCCACGAACGCGTCGACGCTCCCGCCCGCGGCCTTACGGATCCGCTCGGTCACGCCCTCCCCGTACGCGACCGGCACGACCCCGCGCTCCGTCAGCCAGCCGTGGTTCCGCTCGCTCGCCAGCCCGATCACCGTGGCACCGCGCCGCCGCGCGAGCTGCACGGCCAGCGACCCGACACCGCCCGCCGCACCGGACACCACGACCGTGTCACCGGGCACGGGGTCCACGGCGAACACGCTCGCGTAGGCGGTAGTACCGGCCACGTACAGCGACCCGGCCACCTCCCAGGGCAGCCCGGGCGGACGGGAGACCAGGTTCACGTCCTCGGCCACGACGAACTGAGCGTGGCTCGCCCGCTGGTGGGTGAAGCCCAGCACCTCGTCGCCCACCGCGAACCCGCGCACCTGCGGACCCGTCTCCACCACCACCCCGGCCAGATCACTGCCCTGCCCGGAGGGGAAGGTCGCCGGCCAGCGGTCGTGCCGCGCGCCCTCGCGGATCATCACCTCGCCGGGCTGGATCCCGGCCGCCCGCACCTCGACCAGCACCTGCCCGGCGCCGGGCGAGGGCCGCGCCACCTCCTCGACCCGCAGCACATCGATCCCGCCGTACTCGTGGAACCGCACCGCCTTCATCACCAGCTCACCGCGCTTCCTCACGGGGACAGGGCGGCGCCTTCAACGGCCTTGGGGCGGGCCGGTATTCCCTCAGCAGGCCTCGTACGGCTCGCCCACGCCCCACGCCTGGTGCATCGCCTCCGCGAAGGCCGCCGCGATCTTGTGCTCGCCGCTCGCGTTCGGGTGGGTGCCGTCGTAGGTGTCGTGGTGGATGTCGTACGACGCCGGCGGCGAGGCCGGCAGCAGCGGGGAGCGGGGTTCGTCGAGGTCGGCGATCGCCTTGGCCAGGAGCTCGTTGAAGCGGGTGACCTCCGTCGCGAAGGGCGCGTCGGACTCCGCCCGTACGTTGGGGATCACAGGGAGGATCGTCATCCGGATCCGCGCGTTCACCCGGCGGGCCTCGGCGACGAAGGCGCGTACGTTCTCCGCCGTCTGCTCCGCGTTGGTGTAGAAACCCAGGTCGATCAGGCCCAGCGACACCAGGAGCACATCCGCCCGGTGCGCCCGGACCGCCTCGCCGATCAGCGGAGCCATGTGCAGCCAGCCCTCGCCCCAGCCGGCCAGGTGGGCCCGCGGGAAGTCGGGATCGGCGTACGCGTACGACGTCGGCGCGTCCGCCGCCTTGTCGTACAGCGTCTCGCGCGGGCCCACCAGGTCGAACGGGCCGCCGTAGGTGTCGCGCAGGTGCTGCCACATCCGGTACCGCCAGGTGTGCTCGCCCGCGCTGCCGATGGTCATGGAGTCGCCGACGGGCATGAATCGCAGCATGCGCTCATCATCGGTGATTCCTACCGGCGGGTAGGAGATCTCGCGCATCCCGGGGCTGTGAAGATGACCACGCGCCCTACCTTCGCGGAGCGAGATGGCAGGCTTGGCGCATGCGCCGACCGTCTGCCCTGCTCGCCGGACTCCTGCTCGTGGGTGTGTTCACCCTGCCCACCGCCCAAAGTGCCTCCGCCGTGGACGCAGAGGGGAGCGACGGCAAGGGGGACAAGGGGTTCACGATCTCCGACCCCCGGATCACCGAGTCCAGCGGCCTCGCCGCCTCGCGGCAGCACCCGGGCATCTACTGGACCCACAACGACCAGGACACCGGCGCCTACCTCTACGCCGTCGACAGCAGCACGGGAAAGACGGTCGCGCGGATCACCATGACCGGCGTGGGCACCCCGCGGGACGTCGAGGCCATCTCCATCGGCCCCGACAACCAGATCTGGGTCGGTGACATCGGTGACAACGACGGGGTCACCTGGCCGTACGTGTGGATCTACAAGCTGCCCGAGCCGAAGGAGCTCAAGGACCAGACGGTCAAGGCCACGCAGTACGTCGTGAAGTACTCCGACGGCTCGCGCGACGCCGAGTCCATGGTCGTCCACCCCAGGACCGGGCGCGTCTACATCATCGACAAGCAGGAGGACGGCGGGCACTTGTACGCGGGCCCCGCGAAGCTCTCCTCCTCCGGCACGAACCTCTTCAGGCCGGTGCGGCCCGTCGACCTGTGGGCCACCGACGCCGCGTTCTCGCCCGACGGCCAACAGCTCGTCGTACGCGGGTACTTCGGCGGTATCTGGTACGACTGGAACGGCGGCGACATCAAGAAGGAGGGGCGGCTCAGCGTGCCCCTCGGACAGGGCGAGTCCGTCTCCTACTCCCCGGACGGCACCAAGCTCCTGCTCGGCATGGAGGGCGCCGACAGCGAGGTGGAGGCGCAGGGCGCGCCCGGCGACGGCGGCTCCAAGTCCCCTTCGGGGAGCGGGAGTTCCTCGGCCTCCGGAAGCGACGGCGACGGAGGCTCCGACAGCACCGTCAAGATCGGCGCCCTCGCCCTGGTGGCCGTCGTCGGGTTCTTCGGACTCCGACGGCTATTGCGCCGTAGCTGATTCCCCGCGCCTGCGCGCGACGAACACCTCAAGCCCGTCCAGGATGCGCTGGAGCCCGAACTCGAAGTGGTCGAACTCGGGGCTCCAGGTGTCCTCGGCGAGGGACCCGAGGACGGGATAGCGGCCGGTGGCCATGACCTTCTCGATGAACGGCGCCTGCGCCGCGAAGAAGTCCGCGGTCGTCATCCCCGACGTACGCTCCGCCTCCCGCTGGTAGACCTGCGTGCGCGCGGCCCCGACGACATACCCGTCGACCATGATGACCGCCGACACCAGCTCCGGGTCGGTCAGCCCCATCGGGCGGATCCGGCCCAGCATCTTCTCCATCCCGTCCAGCGCGCTCGGACCGAGCAGCGGACGGGCCTGGTTGACGCCGAGCAGCCAGGGATGGCGGGTGTAGAGGGTGAGCGTGGCACGGGCCATGGCCTCCAGGGCGGAGCGCCAGGAGCCGTCGCCGAGGTCGGCCGGGTTCTCGGACGGGCGCTGGACGCGGTCGAGCATCAGATCCAGGAGCTCGGCCTTGCCGGGGACGTACCGGTACAGGGACATCGCGCCGGTGCCGAGCTCGGTGGCGATCCGGCGCATCGAGACCGAGTCGAACCCCTCCTCGTCCGCGATCCGGACGGCTGCTTCCACGATCCGGTCCAGCGTCAGCCCCGGCTTCGGGCCCCGGCTGGGCCGCGGGGTGCCGTCCCACAGCAGTTCGAGCGTGCGGACGATGTCCCCGCTGCCACTGGTGTCCCCGCTGCTCGTCATGGGTGCAGCTTAGTTCCGCGGAAATACTGAGTACACCGTACGCGCAATCGGGTACGCTGTACTCAATTCACGAGAAGGGGGAGCCATGTCCGACGACGGATACGCCGTCCACGCCGAGGGGCTGGAGAAGAGGTACGGCGAGAAACACGCCCTCGACGGCTTCGACCTCGCCGTCCGCGAGGGCACCGTGCACGGCCTGCTCGGGCCGAACGGCGCGGGCAAGACCACGGCGGTCCGCATCCTGTCCACGCTGATCAGGCTGGACGGCGGCCGGGCCTCGGTCGCCGGACTGGACGTGGTCCGGCACTCGCGCGAGGTCCGGTCGAGGATCGGCCTCACCGGGCAGTACGCCGCCGTCGACGAGGTCCTCACCGGCCGGCAGAACCTGGAGATGTTCGGCCGGCTGTTCCACCTCGGCGGCAAGCGGGCCAAGCAGCGCGCCACCGAACTCCTGTCGCAGTTCGACCTCACCGACGCCGCCGACAAGGGCGTGGGCAAGTACAGCGGCGGCATGCGGCGCCGCCTCGACCTCGCCGCCTCGATGATCCTCGCGCCCGCCGTGCTCTTCCTCGACGAGCCGACGACGGGACTCGACCCCCGCAGCCGCGGCGAAGTCTGGGAGTCCGTACGGGCGTTGGTGGCGAGCGGCACCACCGTCCTGCTGACCACGCAGTACCTGGAGGAGGCCGACAAGCTCGCCTCCCGCATCACCGTCATCGACCAGGGCCGGGCCATCGCCGACGACACCCCGGACGGCCTCAAGGACCGGGTCGGCGGCGACCGTATCGAGGTCGTGGTCGCCGAGCGGTCGGAGATCCCGCGCGTGGTGAAGGTCGTCGCCCGGGTCTCCGACGGTGAACCCGAGGCGGAGGAAGGGGAGTTGCGGGTCCACGCCCCCGTCGTCGACCGGGTCTCCGCGCTCACCGAAGTCGCCCGCACCCTCCAGGACGAGGGCGTGAAGGTCGAGGACATCGGACTGCGCAGGCCGAGCCTCGACGACGTGTTCCTGCGCCTGACCGGACACCGCACGGAGAAGGAGACAGCGGCATGAGCACCATGGAGGCCACCCGCGGCCGCACCTACTGGGTCCTCGCCGACGTCTGGAACATCGTCCGCCGCGGCCTCACCCACTACCAGCGCCAACCGATCAACATCGCCTGGCAGTTGGGGTTCCCGATCCTCTCCGTCCTGCTCTACGGCTATCTTCGGCAGCGCCATGCAGGTGCCCGGCGGCGGGGACTACAAGGACTTCCTGATGCCCGGCATGTTCGTGATGACGATGGCCTTCGGCTTCATCAACACCGCGACCCTGGTGGTGTACGACGCCACGAAGGGCGTGATCGACCGGTTCCGCTCGATGCCGATGGCCTCCTCCGCGGTGGTCGCGGGGCGCGGGGTGACCGATCTCCTCGTCGCCTGCGCCGAGTTGGCCATCATGATGCTCACCGCGATGGCGATGGGCTGGCGTCCGGACGGCGGGTTCGGCTTCCTGGCCGCGTTCGGCCTGCTGCTGTGGCTCAGGTTCGCGCTGATCTGGATCGGGGTCTGGCTGGGCCTGATGGTCCCCAACCCGGAGGCGGCGGGCGGCCTGTTCGCGGTCGCCTTCCCGCTCACGATGATCTCCAGCATCTTCGTCGCACCGCAGCTGATGCCCGACTGGCTGGGCGCGGTGGCCGCGTGGAACCCGATCTCCTCCACGGCGGCGGCGACCCGTGACCTGTTCGGGACGCCGGTCGGGGGCGGGGACTCCTGGGTGGAACAGCACGCGCTGCTGATGGCCGGGGTGTGGCCGGTGGTGCTGACGGCGATCTTCCTGCCGCTGGCGGTGCGGAGGTTCCAGAAGCTGAGTAGGTAGCGTCCCGTGTCTTGACGTGTCCATGTGACCTGACTTCCATGGGAGGTGCAGGATGGTGGGAGCGCTCCCATCATGGTTCCGGGCCTGCTCCCCCTTCGAGAGGAAGCAGCGAACATGTTCCGCAGTTTGCGAAGAGCGCTGTGTGCGGCGGCACTTCTGTTACCGCTCCTGGTCGGAGCGCAGACGGCCCAGGCTGCCGAGGCGAGGGCCGACGCCGGTGCCGGCTACTGGCACACCAGCGGTCGCCAGATCCTGGACGCCTCCGGGCAGCCGGTCCGGATCGCCGGGATCAACTGGTTCGGCTTCGAGACCGGCAACTACGTGGTCCACGGCCTCTGGTCCCGCGACTACAAGTCCATGATCGACCAGATGAAGTCGCTGGGCTACAACACCATCCGCATCCCGTTCAGCGACGACATCTTCAAGCCGGGGACCGTCCCCAACAGCATCGACTTCTCCAGCGGCAAGAACGCCGACCTCCAGGGACTCAACTCCCTCGGCATCCTGGACAAGATCGTGTCGTACGCCGGTCAGGACGGCCTCAAGGTCATCCTCGACCGGCATCGCCCGGACGCGGGCGGCCAGTCGGCGCTCTGGTACACGGCCGCGGTGCCGGAGTCGACGTGGATCGCCAACCTCAAGGCACTGGCGACGCGTTACAAGGGCCAGGACGCGGTCGTAGGCATAGATCTGCACAACGAGCCGCACGATCCGGCGTGTTGGGGCTGCGGGGACGCTTCTCTGGACTGGCGCCTCGCGGCCCAGCGGGCGGGGAACGCGGTGCTGGGGGTCAACCCCGACCTGCTGATCTTCGTCGAGGGTGTGCAGACCTTCAACGGCGTCTCGGGCTGGTGGGGCGGCAACCTGATGGGGGTGGCCCAGTACCCGGTGCAGCTGAGCGTCGCCAACCGGGTCGTGTACTCGGCCCACGACTACGCGACGAGCGTGGCCCAGCAGAGCTGGTTCAGCGACCCGTCCTTCCCCGCCAACATGCCGGGGATCTGGGACAAGTACTGGGGCTACATCTTCAAGCAGAACATCGCGCCGGTGTGGGTGGGCGAGTTCGGCACGACGCTGACGTCGACGGTGGACCAGAAGTGGCTGGCGGCACTGGTCTCGTACCTCCGCCCGACGTCGACGTACGGCGCGGACTCCTTCCACTGGACCTTCTGGTCATGGAACCCCAACTCCGGTGACACGGGCGGGATTCTGAAGGACGACTGGCAGACGGTCGACACGGTGAAGGACGGCTACCTGGCGAGCGTGAAGGCACCGGGGTTCCCGGGCTCGGGCGGTGGAACCGATCCGGGTGACCCCGGCGGCGGCACGGCGGCCTGCACCGCCGCCTACTCCGTCAGCAGCGACTGGGGCGGCGGCTTCAACGCCGAGGTGAAGGTGACCAATTCGGGGACGACGGCTCTCAAGTCGTGGAAGGTGACCTGGACCTGGCCCGGCGCCCAGAAGGTCACCAGCATGTGGAACGCCTCGTACACCCAGACCGGCTCGGCCGTGACGGCGACGAACGCCTCGCACAACGGGGCTGTCGCGGTGGGCGGTTCGGCGAGCTTCGGGTTCGGGGGAGCGCCCGGAGGTGGAGGTGTACCGAGTGTGAGCTGTACGGCGACGTGAGGAGAGGGGCGCCCGGTTCTCGTCGGGCGCTCTGCCTTCTTCACTGGGACGGATGCGCTCCGACCGCGTGATGCGACGTCCGACGCCCTCGCTCAAGGAGTACGCCCTGGCCTACCCCCGGGCGGGCGACCGCCGAAGCACGGCAAGGAGTTCCGCCTCGGTCGAGGCGCGGGTGCTCGACGCTCCACCCGCCGGCCACATCGGCACACTGATCGTCCGCGCGGAAGCGGCGTGAGGGCGCGCTGCGGGTCGGGTGTGCACCAAGTACCCCTGGATCAAAGGTGTTTCAAAACTTTCGTTCAGACGTTTCTCATACGAGTGTTTCTTCGGCAGGATCCGGCCATGAGAAGAAGCGCAGTTGTGCTGTGCGGTGCGGCCGTCGTCCTGGCGGGTACCGTCACGGCCGTTCCGGCCGAGGCAAGCACGTCCGTGAGCGGTGCCCAGGTGGCGAAGGTCAGTTGGAAGAAGTGCGGGACCGACGACTATCCGACCCTGCAGTGCGGGTCGGTGAAGGTGCCGCTCGACTACGCCAGGCCGAAGGGACCCCAGATAACCCTGGCCGTGTCCCGGGTGCCGCACACCGCGAAGAAGTACCAGGGCCCGCTGCTGGTCAACCCGGGCGGACCCGGCGGCAGCGGACTGACGCTCGCCGGTTTCGTCGCCTCCTCGCTGCCCAAGGCGGTCGCGTCCCAGTACGACGTCATCGGCTTCGACCCGCGGGGCGTGGGCAAGAGCAAGCCCGCCCTCGACTGCAAGCCCGGCTACTTCAACCCGGTGCGTCCGGAGAGCGTCCCGAGCTCGCCCGCGATCGAGAAGGCCAACCTCAAGCGCGCCAAGTCCTTCGCCGCCGCATGCGGCAGCAAGTACGCGAGCGTGCTGCCGTACATCAACACGATCAGCGCCGTGAAGGACATGGACTCGATCCGCACGTCCCTCGGCGCCAAGAAGATCAACTACTTCGGCTACTCGTACGGCACCTACCTCGGCCAGGTCTACGCGAAGCTCTTCCCGAGCCACGTGCGCCGGCTGGTCCTCGACTCGATCGTCGACCCCGACGGGGTCTGGTACGACGACAACATCTCGCAGGACTACGCCTTCGACGCCCGCCACAAGGCGCTCATGGCGTGGATCGCCAAGTACGACTCCACGTACAAGCTCGGTACCGACCCGGCCGCGATCGAGGCCAAGTGGTACGCGATGCAGGCTGAGTTGGCCAAGAAGCCGGCCGGCGGCAAGGTGGGCGCGGCCGAGCTGGAGGACACGTTCATCCCGGGCGGCTACTACAACGGCTACTGGCCCTACCTGGCCGACGCGTTCGCCGCGTACGTCAACGACAAGAACGCCGCCCCGCTGGTCGACGCGTACGAGAACTTCGCAGCGATCGACGCCTCCGGAGACAACGGCTACAGCGTCTACGCGGCCGTGCAGTGCCGTGACGCGTCCTGGCCGCGGGACTGGAAGCAGTGGCAGAAGGACAACTGGGCCGTGTACGAGAAGGCCCCGTTCATGGCGTGGAACAACGCCTGGTACAACGCGCCGTGCGCCTTCTGGCCGACCAAGTCGCTCAAGCCGGTGAACGTCGCCAACTCCAAGCTCCCGCCGGTTCTCCTGTTCCAGGCGACGAACGACGCGGCCACTCCGTACCCGGGCGGTGTGAGGGTCCACCACCTGCTCAAGAACTCCAGCCTGGTCGTCGAGCAGGGCGGCGGCAACCACGGCATCACCCTGAGCGGCAACGCCTGCCTCGACAAGTACCTCGTGAAGTACCTGACCGACGGCACGGTCCCGCGCGGACACGGCACGGCCGACGCGGTCTGCCAGAAACTCCCGGACCCGACACCGCTGGAGGCTCAGCCGGCGAAGTCGGCCCTGAGTGGCACATCGGAGCCGGGCGCCACGGTTCCCGGCGGTGCCGCCCTGCACGGGATGCTCGGCTTCCGAGGCTGAGCCCGACCTGAACGACCTTGAGGGCGCCCGGTGTTCACCGGGCGCCCTCGCTGTCTGTCAATCGCCGATGACATGTTCACCCGTGCGGTTGATCATGTGGGCATCTGAACGTGGAGCGTGTGTTTGCTCGATTACGTTCCGTCGCATGGTCAGTTCGCAACATGACGCCGTGCACCGGATCTTCCGGGAGGAGACAGACCTCCTGGCCCGCCTCGTGCCGGAGGCAGGCGTCAAGTTCCCCGAGTACAGCTCGATCGAGCCGCTCGACACGGATCTCACCGAGATCAGGCCGCTGGAGCGCCGGGTGGACAGCTTCTTCCGGGTTCGCACGGTCGACGAGGAGGGCGGCTTTCTGCTCGCTGTCGAGTCGCAGAGCCAGCCGGACCCGGACAAGCACAACAGCTGGGCGTACTACTTGGCGCACATGTACGCCAAGTACCGGTTGCCGCCGATTCTGCTGGTGGTGTGCCGGGACAAGAAGACGGCGGCGTGGGCGAAGCAGCCCATCCGCATCGGGCGAAGTTTCCATACGAGCATGGAGGTGTTTCCCTTGGTCGTGGGGCCGTTCGGCGTGCGTCCGATCACCGACCCGGAGGAGGCGGCGAAAGACCTGGCCCTCACCACCATCTCCATTCTCATCAACGGCAAGGACCCGGCCATCCTTGCGATACTGGACGCGGTGGCGCCGGTGCTGGGGCCCAACGCGAAATGGGCCGAATACATCGAGGTCGGTCTGGACGAAGGTCCGGCCCGCGATCATTGGAGGCGACTGATGGCCGTGTACACCCCGAACTTCCCTGGCTTCGGCAGCGTGATGGAGGAGGCTTGGACCAAGGTTCACTCCGATGGTGAGGCCAAAGGTGAGGCCAAGGGTGAGGCCAAGGCCGTCCTTCGGGTCCTCCGTACGCGGGGCGTCGAGGTCTCCGAGTCCGTGGAGGAACGGGTCATGGCCTGCGTCGACCTTGAGATCCTGGAGACCTGGCTCGACCGCTCCCTGACCGTGGAGAACGCCGAGGAACTGTTCGGCGAGGAGTAGCCCGAACATGCGAGAAGGGCGCCCGGTGTCCGCCGGGCGCCCTTCGTCGTCGTACCTCTGAAAACGGCTACAGCTTCTCGATCACATAGTCGACGCACTTCGTCAGCGCCTCGACGTCCGCCGGGTCGATCGCCGGGAACATCGCCACGCGCAGCTGGTTGCGGCCGAGCTTGCGGTAGGGCTCGGTGTCGACGATGCCGTTGGCGCGCAGGACCTTGGCGATCGCGGCCGCGTCGATCTCGTCGGCGAAGTCGATCGTGCCGATGACCTGCGAGCGCTTGGCCGGGTCCGTGACGAACGGGGTCGCGTGCTTGGACTCCTCCGCCCAGGAGTAGAGGCGGGTCGAGGAGTCCTTCGTGCGGGCCGTGGACCATGCCAGGCCGCCCTGGCCGTTGATCCACTCCAGCTGCTGGTTCAGGAGGAAGAGGGTGGCCAGCGCCGGGGTGTTGTACGTCTGGTTCTTGCGGGAGTTGTCGATCGCCGTGGGCAGGCTGAAGAACTCCGGGATGTGGCGGCCGGACGCGTGCAGACGCTCCGCGCGCTCGATCGCCGCCGGGGAGAACACGCCGATCCACAGGCCGCCGTCGGAGGCGAAGGACTTCTGCGGGGCGAAGTAGTAGACGTCCGTCTCCGACACGTCCACCGGGAGACCGCCGGCGCCACTCGTCGCGTCCACCAGGACCAGGGCCCCGGCGTCCGCGCCCGCGACGCGCTTGATCGGGGCCGCGACACCCGTCGAGGTCTCGTTGTGGGTGAAGGCGTACACGTCGACGCCCGCCTCGGCCTGCGGCTCCGGGTGCGTGCCGGGGTCGGAGGAGATGACGGTCGGCTCGGCGAGCCACGGGGCCAGCTTGGACGCCTTCGCGAACTTGGAGGAGAACTCGCCGAAGGTCAGGTGCTGCGACTTGTTCTCGATCAGGCCGTGCGTCGCGACGTCCCAGAACGCGGTCGAGCCGCCGTTGCCGAGGACGACCTCGTAGCCCTCGGGGAGCTGGAACAGCTCGGAGATGCCCTCGCGTACCTGGCCGACCAGGTTCTTGACCGGGGCCTGGCGGTGGGAGGTACCGAGGAGGGACGTGCCGGTTGCGGCGAGGGCGTCCAGCGCCTCCACCCGCACCTTGGAGGGGCCCGCGCCGAATCGACCGTCGGCGGGCTTGATGTCAGCGGGAATCTGGATCTCAGCCACGAGGGGAGCGTAGCCGGTGGAGGAAACCTGGTCGAAACGTAGTCCGTCGGGTGAGACGCGGCGGTGTTGACCGGACTGGTTTGCTGGAGTCATGACGGATCTTGAGGCCGATCTGCGGAAGGTCGTCCGGGGTGAGGTCGGTTTCGACGTCACCTCCCGGGCCCTGACCACGATGGACGCGTCCAACTACCGACGCGTCCCCCTCGGGGTCGTCGCCCCACGGGACGCCGACGACGTGGCCGCCGTACTGGAGGTGTGCCGCTCGCACCGCGTCCCCGTCGTCCCCCGCGGGGGCGGTACCTCCATCGCCGGACAGGCCACCGGCACCGGAGTCGTGCTGGACTTCACCCGGCACATGAACCGGCTGGTCTCCCTGGACCCCGAGGCCCGTACCGCCGTCGTCCAGCCCGGCCTCGTCCTCGACCGCCTCCAGGACGCCGCCGCCCCGCACGGGCTGCGGTTCGGCCCCGACCCCTCCACCCACAGCCGCTGCACGCTCGGCGGGATGATCGGCAACAACTCGTGCGGGTCGCACTCGGTGGCGTGGGGGACCACGGCGGACAGTGTGAGCGAGCTCGACGTCGTCACCGCGCGCGGGCAGCGGCTGCGGCTCGGGCAGGGGTGGTCCGGGGCTCCCGAGGGGCTGCGGGAGCTGGTCGACGGGGAGCTCGCGCGGCTGCGGACCGGGTTCCCCGAGCTGCCCCGCCGGATCTCCGGATACGCCCTGGACGCCCTCCTGCCGGAGCACCGGGCCGACGTCGCCCGGGCCTTCTGCGGCAGCGAGGGCACGCTCGGCGTCCTCACCGAGGCCGTCGTACGACTCGTCGAGGCGCCACGCGCGCGTGCGCTCGCGGTGCTGGGGTACGCGGACGAAGGCGCGGCCGCCGAGGCCGCCGCCGGGCTGCTGTCGCACCGCCCCCTGACGGTGGAGGGCATGGCGGCCGACCTGGTGCCCTCGGCGGCCGCGCTGCCCAGGGGCGGGGCCTGGCTGTTCGTGGAGACCGGCGGGGAGTCGCCGGCCGAGGCACGCGCGCGTGCGGAGGAGATCGTGCGCGCCGCCGACGTCCTCGACGCGCTCGTGGTGACCGACCCGGCCGGGCAGCGGGCACTGTGGCGGATCCGCGAGGACGCCAGCGGCACGGCGACCCGGATGCCGGACGGCTCCGAGGCCTGGCCCGGCTGGGAGGACTGCGCGGTGCCGCCGCAGCGGCTCGGCGCGTATCTGCGGGACTTCAGGGGGCTGATGGTCGCGCACGGGCTGCGCGGGACGCCGTACGGACACTTCGGCGACGGCTGCATCCACGTCCGTATCGACTTCGACCTGCTGACGGAGGTGGGGATCGGGAGGTTCCGCCGCTTCTCCGAGGAGCTCGCCGATCTCGTGACGGCACACGGCGGGTCGTTGTCCGGGGAGCACGGGGACGGGCAGGCGCGGGCCGAACTGCTGCCGAGGATGTACGGCGACGAGATGGTCGGGCTGTTCGAGCGGGCGAAGGCGGTGTGGGACCCGGACGACCTGCTCAACCCGGGGATGCTGGTCCGCCCTGCGCCCCTGGACTCCAACCTCCGCTTCTCCGTCCTGCCCCGCAAGCCCGTCGACGTCGCGTTCGGGTACCCGGCCGACGGCGGTGACTTCTCCGCGGCCGTACGACGCTGTGTCGGGGTCGCGAAATGTCGTACGACGTCGGCGACCGGGTCCGCGGTGATGTGCCCGTCGTTCCGGGCCACCGGCGAGGAGGCGCACTCCACGCGCGGGCGTGCCCGGTTGCTGCACGAGATGCTGGCCGGTGAACTGGTCACGGACGGCTGGCGGTCGACGGAGGTGCGGGACGCGCTGGACCTGTGCCTGTCCTGCAAGGGCTGCCGGTCCGACTGCCCGGTCGAGGTCGACATGGCCACGTACAAGGCGGAGTTCCTGCACCACCACTACGCGGGGCGACGGCGGCCTGCCGCCCACTACAGCATGGGCCGGCTGCCGGTGTGGCTGCGCTGGGTGGACCGGCTGCGGCTGGCTCCGCTGGTCAACTCCCTCGCTGCGGTACGGCCGTTGGCGGCCGTCGCGAAACGGCTCGGTGGGATCGCGGGGGAGCGGCGGATCCCGAAGGTGGCGACGGAGACGTTCAGCCGGTGGTGGGGCGGGCGGAAGGCCCGTGGTACCGGTGATCCGGTCATCTTGTGGCCGGACACCTTCACCGAGCACCTCTCCCCGGCTGTCGGGCAGGCGGCCGTACGCGTGCTGGAGGCTGCGGGGCTGCGGGTGGTGCTCCCGCCCACCGTGCGCCTGGAGAAGGCGCCGACGGGCGACAGGACGACCGTCGCCCTCGACCCCGTGTCCCTGCTGCGGGGCCGTGGCCGCGTCTGCTGCGGCCTGACGTACGTGTCGACGGGCCAGCTCGACCGCGCCCGTACGGTGCTGCGCCGCACCCTTGACCTGATGGCCCCGGTACTGGAGACCCCGGCTCCGGTTGTCGTCCTGGAACCGAGCTGCGCGGCAGCCCTCCGTACCGACCTCCCGGAGCTGCTGCACGACGACCCGCGTGCCGCCCGTCTCGCCGGCCGGGTGCTCACCTTCGCGGAGGCGCTGGAGCTACTCGCCCCCGACTGGCGGCCACCGGCCCTGGACCGGCCGGTCGTCGGCCAGACCCACTGCCACCAGCACGCGGTCCTCGGCGACGCGGCGGACCGCCGCCTGCGCGAAGCCGCGGGCCTCACCGGCGAGTTGACCGGCGGCTGCTGCGGTCTGGCGGGCAACTTCGGCTTCGAGAAAGGACACTTCGAGGTGTCACGCGCCTGCGCCGAGGAACAGTTGCTGCCGTCGGTGCGTGAGGCGCCCGAGGACGCGGTGGTGCTGGCCGACGGGTTCTCCTGCCGTACGCAGCTGGAGCAACTCGCGGGTCTACGAGGGAAACATCTGGTGGAGGTATTGGCGCAGGCCCTCGACCGAAGGCCGTGAGCAGCCCGCGAGCAGGCAGAATCCGCCCCATGACACCCCCCACCACCACAAACCTGCTGCGCGGCGCGTTCGCGGCCACGGCCGCCGGACTCGCCGCGCTGCTGCCGTTCGCCGGCACCGCGAGTGCCTCCCCGTTCACAGGCCACGCGCACCGCACGGTCACCACCGACGCCGGTGAGACCTTCCACCTGCGGCTGACCGCCGAGTCCACCCTGCTGCCCGCCGTGGGCGGCACGGTCGACGTCCGGGGCAAGGGCTACAACCGCGCCCAGGGCATCTTCCTCGCGTTCTGCGTGATCCCCGACGGCGTCCGGGTCGGCGACCCCTCCACCTACACCACCCTTCCCACCCCCTGCCTCGGCGGCCGTGAGTCGACGGACGGCTCCGCCCGCCGCATCACCGACCAGGGCACGGGCACGCCCGGCGTCACGATCCCCTACGAGAAGGGCGGCCGGTTCACCACCACCCTCGACCTCAAGCCCGAGATCGCCGACGGCGCCGTCTGCGACGTCACCGTGCAGTGCGCGATCGTCACCCGCGCCGACTTCACGGCCACCAGCAGCCGGCTCTACGACCAGTACATCCCGGTGCACTTCGCGCCTGCCGACAAGGGCTGAACGCGCATCGACGCGGGCAGGGTGGGGCCATGACCGTTCCGCTCTGCGCCGCGTCGCGGTTCTTGTCTGCGTGATCGTTCACCGGCGCGGAGAAGCGCTCGCCAGACACCACGTCCAACCGGTTGGGCTGCCTTCTACAGCTTCACGGAGAGGTTGCCCACCGTGGCCGTTATGGTCAGCTCGCCACCGATCGCGTGCAGGTATGCGGCCATGGTCGAGGTGTCCAGGCGGGCGAGGCCCCGCTCGATCTGGCTGACCCGCCCCTGGGTGACCCCCATGGCCTTGGCGACCTGGATCTGCGTGAAGCCCTGGGCCTTCCGGAGGGCGGCCAGTTCGTGTCCTCGCTCGGCGTCGACCATCTCCGCCTTGATGGCATCGATGCGCTCGCGCTTCTCGGGGGTGATGTCGGCCGTCAGGTCGGCCATGGTGCCGAGATTCATCTGCCCTGCCCTTCCTTCTTCTCCTGCTCCAGCGCCTCAAGATAGGCCGTGTACCTGCCGTCCGCTTCCTTGATCGCCCTGGGATACCAGGCTGCCCACTGCCGCCCGGCCGCCTTGTTGCCCGCCACCAGGAAGATGGCCCGCCGTTCCGGGTCGAAGACGAACAGCATCCGGATGCTCACCGCCCCACCGCTGCGCGGACGCAGTTCCCGCATGTTCCGGTAACGACTCTTCTCGATCGCGCCGACCGTCGGACGGCGGAGCGCCGGACCCACCTCCTGGAGCCGTTCCAGGGCGGCTATGACATGAAGGTGGCTATCCGGGTCCTCTTTGGCAAGCGTCTTGATCCAGTCCAGCACATCTTCAAAGAACCGCAGCTCATAGGGTTCGGCCACCACAAAAAATTAGCACGAACTAATATTTCGGGCAAGCGAAAGGTCCCTTGTGGCGCTGGGGCCCTTGCTCAAGGGGCCGGGACGCGGGCACGGACGCAGAGGTGCTGGAGGCGTTCGGGGTGCGGGATGGCAGGCGGTCAACGGGCTGAGAGACTCCGGCCATGGATACCAGCACCTGGACCCTGCGCCCCGCGGAGCCGGACGACGTCGAGCCGATAGCCGAACTGCGGGCCGTGGTGATGCGCCCCGACCTGGAGCGGCTCGGGCGGTTCGACGAGCATCGGGTGCGCCAGCGCTTCCGGGACTCCTTCGTCGCGCCGCACGCGTCGGTCATCCTGGCCGAGGGCCGCTTCGCGGGCTGTGTCGCCCTGCGCCCCGCCGAGGACGCGCACTGGCTGGAGCACTTCTTCATCGACCCGAACCTCCAGGGCCGCGGCCTCGGCTCGGCCGTCCTGCGCACCCTGCTGGAACGGACCGACGCCGACGGCACCCTCGTCCGCCTGAACGTCCTCCAGGGCAGCGCGGCCCGACGGCTGTACGAGCGGCACGGGTTCAGCGTGGAGAGCGAGAACCCGGTGGACGTCTTCATGGTGCGGGAGCCGCGCACGGGCTGAGGGGTCCTGGCGACCCCGAAACAGTGGCATAAGAAGTTTACGCACCTGACGCAGTCCACTACCCTGAACTCGGAAGTGCACCCTGCTGGACGGTGAGGTGCACTGCACCGGACCACCCCGAGCCGATCATCTGGACCGCCCGTGACCACGCCCGACACCGCCACCGCCCACGCCACCACGGCCCCGGCCACCGCGGTCGGCGCGCCCCGCCGCCGTACCACCCTCGGACCCGTCGGCCTGGTGCTCGCCGGCGGTGTCTCCGTGCAGTTCGGCGCCGCGCTGGCCGTACTGCTGATGCCGAGGGCGGGGGCGCTCGGTGTCGTGACCCTGCGCCTGGTGGCCGCCGCGGTCGTCCTGCTGCTCGTCTGCCGCCCCCGGTTGCGCGGCCACTCCCGCGCCGACTGGGGCACGGTCGTCGCCTTCGGGCTCACCATGGCCGCGATGAACGGCCTCTTCTACCAGGCCGTCGACCGCATCCCCCTCGGCCCCGCGGTCACCCTGGAGGTCCTCGGCCCGCTCGCCCTCTCCGTCCTGGCCTCCCGCCGCGCGGTCAACGCGGTCTGGGCCGGACTCGCGCTCGCCGGAGTCTTCCTCCTCGGCGGCGGCGACTTCGGCGACCTGGACCCGTGGGGCGTGGTGTTCGCCCTGGCCGCGGGCGCCATGTGGGCGTCGTACATCGTCTTCAGCGCACGCACCGGCCGCCGCTTCCCGCAGGCCGACGGCCTCGCCCTGGCGATGGCGATCGGCGCGCTGGCCTTCCTGCCGCTGGGCATCGCGGAATCGGGCACGAAACTCCTCGACCCGGTGACCGTGGGCCTGGGCGCGGCGGTGGCCCTGATGTCCTCCGTGCTGCCCTACACCCTCGAACTCCTCGCGCTGCGCACCCTGCCCTCCGCCGCCTTCGCGATCCTCATGAGCCTGGAGCCGGCCCTGGCCGCCCTCGCGGGCTTCCTGATCCTCGACCAGGCCCTGTCCGCGGTCCAGGCACTCGCCATCGCGCTCGTGATCGCGGCGAGCATGGGGGCGGTGCGTACGCAGGTGGGGCGGGGTAAGGCCGCCACCTCTTCGGTCGACTGACCTTGTCAGCCCGCGGTCTTCTCCCACACGGAGACATGCTGACGGCTGTCGTGGTTGAAGGGCGTCCGCCCCCAGTCCTGCCACCGGTCCCGCAGCCGCATGCCCGCCAGCCGGGCCATCAGGTCGAGTTCGGCGGGCCAGACGTACCGGAACGGGATGGACCAGAGGGAGCCCTGCCCGTCCTCCGTGACCTTCACATGGTGGGACGCCATGGCCTGGGTGGCGAGGTCATAGGTGTCGAAACCGAGTCGCCGGTCGCCGACGTGGAAGGGGACGGCGTTCTGCCCGGGCGGGAGTCTCCGCAGGTCGGGGACCATGACTTCGATGACGAACGTCCCGCCGGGGGCGAGGTGTTCGGCGACGTTGCGGAAGCAGTCCACCTGGGCGTCCTGGGTGGTGAGGTTCATGATCGTGTTGAAGACGAGGTAGGCGAGGGTGAAGTCGCCGGGCGCCTTGGCCGTCGCGAAGTCCCCGATCGTCACGCCGATCGCGTCCCCACCGGGCTTGGCGTGCAGCCGGTCCGCCATCGCCCGGGACAGCTCGATGCCGTGCACGTCGACGCCTCGCGCCGCCAACGGCAGGGCGATCCGCCCGGTCCCGATACCGAGTTCGAGGGCCCGGCCGCCGCCGGCGAGTTCAGCCAGCAGGTCTACGGCGGGCTCCACGGCGTCCGGGGCGAACATGTCCGCGGAGGACTCGTCGTAGGTCGCGGCGATGGGTTCGGAGAAGTAGCCGTCGTTGTCGGTCACCGGGGGACGGTACTGCGGGGGCGGGGGTGGGGGCGCGGGAATTTCAGGGCGGCTATGAAGGTGGCGAAGGTGGTGCGTTGGAAATTGAGGGTGGCGTGGGTGCGGTGCTTGGAGTCGCGTACGGCGATGTGGGTGTTGCGGTGGGCTATCTCCACGCAGGCGTTGCCGTCGCCGCTGCCGGAGTAGGAGGACTTCCTCCAGTCGCCGAGGATGTTCACCGGGTGCCTCACAGTTCTTTGGCCAGGCTGTGGATGAGGTCACGCGACCGCACGGGGTCGAGCGACACGCCTTCAACTCTATGGAAGAGCGCTCGGAAGACGCCTAGCTGTGCCTCGGAGTCGATGAGAAGCGTGCCGTGAGGACCGTCGCGCACCACGGTGTCCAGCTTCGGGACAGCACCGCCGGCGTACACCATGGCGGCGGTGACGTCGGCGAAGTCGTCCAGCTCGAAGGGGATGACCCGGACGGTGACGTGCTCGGACTCGGAGAGCTCCAGGATGTGGGTCAGCTGCGCCCGTGAGGCGGCCCGGCCACCGACCCTGATGCGCAGTGCCGCCTCGTGGACCACGGCCTCGTACGGAATCGGCTGCGGAGAATCGAGGACTGCCCGCCGCTGCATCCGATGCCGGACGCGCAACTCCAGGTCCTGAGCGGGCAGTTCCGGGATCCGGCGGGAGAAGATCGCCCGCGCGTAGTCCTCGGTCTGGAAGAGGCCCGGCACATGCAGGAAGTCCACGTCCCAGCGGAACGAGGCGTGGTACTCCAGTTCGGACAGGTCCAGGAACGACGTGGGCAGCAGCCCCTGGTACTCCTCCCACCAGCCGCGTGTGCGATCGGTGGCCATCATGACCAGGGCGTCGATGAACTCGGCATCCGTGCAGGCGTAGTGAGCCGCGAGGCTGCGCAGCCGCTGCTCGCTCACGCCCGTGAGGCCCGTCTCGATGTGAGTGATCTGGACACGCCCTGTCCCGATCAGCGCCGCGGCCTCGGCGGCTGACAGCCCTGCCGCGTCGCGGAGTCTGCGGAGTTCGGCAGCCAAGCGCATCTGGCGTGCCGTGGGCTCGCGCCTCAGAACCATCGACTGCTCCTCGGTTCAACACGCCTGGTGGGGCGACTCGTTCGAGGGGCAGATTACGCGACCGGCTTGCCCCGGATGACATGATAGCCCTACTGTCGGTGACGCGACGCACACAGTGCGGAAGCGCACCGCCCCGTCCTGCCATGACGGCGCGGCACTGCCACCGCCCGTCGAACCCCTCACCTGAACGGAGTCACCCTCATGCCCGAAAACGACCCCGAACCCTGGGAGTACGTCCTCCACATCCCCAACGACCCCCGAGCCGTCACCGTCAGCCGCCGCACCCTCCGCCTGATCCTGACGATGCACGGCCTGATCCCCCTCGTCGACCTCGCGGAGCTCCTCGCAACGGAGCTGGTCTCCAACGCCGTACGCCACACGAAGGGCCCAGCCGCCCTCAGGATCCGCTGGTCGGCGGGGGTGCTGCGGATCGGCGCATGGGATGCAAGCCCCGAACCGCCCGAACCCCCAGGGGAGTTGGAAACGCTGACCGACGCGGAGGCGGGCCGAGGCCTGGCGATGATCCGAGCCTGCGCGGACATGTGGGGTTGGAGTCCGCTCACGGGGCAGGGTCGGCAAGGCAAGTTCGTGTGGTGTGACCTGGCCGCGGCGTAGCTCGTTGATCACGTCGTATCGAAGGGAGAGGTGATGGTCAGTTCGTCGCACGAGGCGATGCACCGGATCTTCCAGAAGGATCCGGCGCTGCTGACACGGGCGTTGCAGCAGGTCCTCGGCGTACCCATTCCCGAACCACGTGAGTTCGCCGCCATGAACGTCGATGTCACCGAGGTCGAGCCGGTGGAGCGGCGGGTCGACACGTTGTTGCGGGCGGAGACCGACGAGGGGGCCTACCTGCTGGTCGTGGAGTCGCAGGGCAAGCCGGACAAGCGCAAGTGGGGCAGTTGGCCGTACTACCTCAGTTACCTGTACGAGAAGTACCGCTGTGAGCCCGTCCTCATCGTCGTCACGCAGAACAGCGCGACGGCCCGGTGGGCGGCGCAGCCGATCCATCTCGGAGTGCGGGGGTGCCCCTCGCTGACCGTGCGCCCCTTCGTCCTGGGCCCGGACAACGTGCCGGTCATCGCGGACGAGCGGGAGGCCGCACAGGACGTACCCCTTGCGGTGCTCTCGGCGATGACACATGGCCGGGGGCCGAAGTCCGCGGCCATACTGGAGTCGCTGGCAGCCGCCCTGCGGACCATCGACGCGGAGAGCGCAGCAGTCTTCGTGCAGTTCGTCGACTCATGCCTGGCCGATCCCCAGGCGCAGCAGATCTGGAGGGACCTGATGACGGCGATCAACTACTTCTGGCGGCACCCGCTGGCGGAGCAGGTGCGGGAGCAGGGGCGCGAGCAGGGACGGGAGCAGGGCCGCGAGGAAGGCATGGTCAGGGACCGTGCCCAGATGACCCTGCGCATCCTGGAATGGCGGGGCATCCCCGTACCGGATGCCGTACGCGCCCGCGTGGAGGCCTGCTCCGACCTCGACCAGCTCGAAACGTGGGCCCAGCGCGCGGTCCACGCGACGACGGCGGACGACCTGTTCGCCGACGGCCAGGGCTGACAGCAGGTGACATCGAGGCTCGCGTCGTCTCGGTTCCGGGACCCTCGCTGGACGAAGTACGACCTTCTTGATGCGATCCTCGTGCGCTGCCCAACCTGCTCCAAGGTGGCCCATGTCGAGCCGTTCCCCCGAAGTGTCGATGATCCGGCTCCATCGATGTTCGCCAAGCGCCGTCTAGTCTGCCGCAACTGCGGGCTGTCGAGGGAGTCGAAGGGAGGAGGCGTCCACTTCTTCCGGGGCACGGGACAGGCTGTGGATCCCTATTTTCACGAGCCGCTGTTCCTTCAGACCGAGACGCGACATGGCTGGCTGTGGGCATACAACCCGGAACACCTGGAGTTGATCAGGCAGTTCGTGCAGGCCTCCCTGCGGGAGCACGCTCCCTGGCATGAGCCGGGCCGCAGGATGACGGCCGTGGCTCGTCTGCCGACCTGGATCAAAAGGGCAAGGAACCGCGCTGAGGTGCTGCGCGCCATTGAACGCATCCGGGCCTCGCTGATGGAATGACACGGGCCCGCCCACACCTCTTTCCGGGTGCCGCTCTCGCTCCGATCCGGTTCCGGTGGCCATCGCCGCCTGACAACGTCTTTCTGCACTAATCCAACCCCAGCGCGACTGCTCGGCAGCCTAGGGTTGCTCGTGATCGCAGAGTTGGGGGTAGGGATGGGGCGGGGACGGTTGCTGCGTTGGGCTGCGTGGGCTGGGCTGGTGAGTGTCCTTGCTGCGGGGACGGGATGCACGGATCGTTCGGAGGCGGCAGAAGGGCCAAGAATGTCGGGCGCAGCCCGGTCATACCTGTCGAAGGTGCTGGACATCATGGAGAAGAATGCGCTCCTCCGCCATCAGGTCAAGTGGACGGAGGTACGCCGCCAGGCGTTCTCGCAGGCCCGGGCCGCGCAGAAGCCGTCAGACACCTACGACGCGATCCGCTTCGCCCTTCGGACAGTCGGCGATGGGCACAGTTCCTTCTTCGATCCCAAGCAGGTTAAAGAGGTGATCGAGGCTCCGCCCGACTCTTCCTTCCAAGGGCCGGAGGCTCGCTCGCTGGGGAGTCACGTGGCGTACGTGTCACTGCCTGCAGTACAGGGATCTGACGTGGTGTACAAGCGGTATGTGCGGCAGGGCCGCGAGGCGGTGGCGAAGGCTGACCGCCCGGGGGCGTGCGGCTGGGTCGTGGACCTGCGCGGCAACCACGGTGGGAACATGTGGCCCATGCTCGCCGTCGCAGGCCCGGTTCTGGGGGACGGCAAGATCGGCGTGTTCGTGGATCCCGACGGTAAGAAGTACCCGTGGACGATCCAGAACGGCAGCCCGAGAGAGAACGGCAGACCGTTCGATTGGGGAGACAGCGCTCCCGTGGCCGACCCTGCCGCCCCGGTCGCGGTCCTGACCGACGGGGGAACGGCCAGCGCGGGTGAGGCGGTGGCGGTCGCCTTCCGGGGGCGACCGCAGACCCGGTCCTTCGGCGAGGACACGTACGGCGTCCCCACCGGGAACAACGACCATCGCCTCTCCGACGGTGCCTTGCTGGTCCTCACAGAGGTCAAGGACGCTGACCGTACCGGCCGTAGCTACGATGCGCCGATCTCTCCTGACGAGGAGATCCCCACCATGAAACTGAGGAGCGGAGCTCATGCGGACCAAGTTCTGCAGGCAGCGGAGAACTGGCTGCGCAAGCAGGCTGAGTGTCAGTGACGTCGGCCGTCAGGCGGCGGCTGCCATCGCCGCCGTGGCGGTCCGCGTCTGACGTTGTGCCGGTTTCCGGGTGAGGCGGCGGATCACGAGCTGACTGCGGCCCTGGTGGCCCCGGTGCGTAAGAGCTCACAAGACGATCTTGTTGAGGTGTGTCGGTCAGGCGTGACCAGTCTGGTGATTCGGCCGTTCGGAAGGATGCGATGACTTGGCCGTGGATCGTGGCCGCACCCCCCGATCGTCCGCTCGACTTTCCAACGGCGGGGAAGCACGATGGAGCCCTTGACTCCTTTGGGCCGGGAGACGATGCGCAGGGTGAGCCAGAGGCGTTCGCGGGCCGAGTCGACGAGGTCGCCGGCGTAGCCGCGGTCGGCCCAGACCTGAAACGGGGACTGTGGCACACAACAGAGCCCCATCCTGGTCAAGTTGCATGAGAAGGCGTCACCCGGCGGGGGCGTGGTGGTGGGGGCAGGCACAGCGGTGCACCAGTAGAACCCCGTGACCGTGAGGCAGCGACACGTCCTTCGTCTGTCGGCATTCGCGGTGAAGGTCCTTGTAGCCCGGCTGCTGGGCGAGGGCGCACTCGGCTGACATGGTCGAGGTGTCCGGCGCGGTCATGAGAAGACGCCACCGCTGCTCGCCGAGTTCAGGGCGCGGGTGCGTTCCCGCATGGCGTGCTGCCGCTCCTCGTCGGTGGCACGGCGGACGAGAGCAGGGTCGGCGTCCCACTCGCGCCCGCCTGTAACCGGCCGGAGCTGAATGTACGGGCCTTCGTGACCCATGACGTAGCCCAGCTTGTTGCGCTCGGTGTCGAGGACCAACGTGCCCTGCGGCTCAGTCATCACGTGTCGCCCCCCGCCGGATCGCTTCGGCCAGGCGCGCGGCGACGTCTGAGCGCACCCGCCCCAGCTCGATCAGCCGCAGTTGAGGGGAGGCGGGATCGACCCTCAGCGAGGGCAGGACGATCCCGACATCGGACAGCGCTGCTCTCAAGGTCTCCGCCGCTGTGTGCGGGTCGACGTTGTTGCGTTCCTTCGTAGCCATGAACCGGACGCTAGAAGCGGGCAGTTGTCCGGCGGTACGCTGTTTTCTCGAATTTGCTCGTCATGTGTTCGAGATTGCTGGTGTTTTCTCTTGGACCCCACCTGACCTCGTAGAACCGGGCCACGGCTCCGGCCATGCTGTTGGATCAAGACTCCTCGAAGGGAGAGCGTCCATGGCTCGTCAGCTGCGCTTCACCGGCACAGACAGCAAGGTCGACGGTTGCCCCGCCCTGCACACGGACGAGGGCACCGGCGAGATCATCGTGCAGGGCACGCCCATCACTGACCCCGAAGACCTCGCACAGCTCCAGCACTTCGGGGCCGACGAGGCGGCGGTGGCCGTACCGCGCGAACTGCTCGTGAACTGGGGACCGAAGGAGGTGGAGCGGGTGTCCGACATCGTGGACCGGGCCACCTTCCGCCGTCTGTTCGAGACCTTCCAGCACACAGCCTGGCGGCTGGAGACGCGGCGTGGATACGCGTCGGACCGACAGGACCCCGACTTTCAGGTGTTCTTGGCGACCGGCGCCTCGCCCTGCGACCCCAACGAGCCCTGGCTTGTCAACATCAAGACCCAGACCGACGCGGGCAAGACCGTCGGCCGCGTACGCGTCGCCGACTGCCCACCCACGACGGAACAGCTCTTCCTGCTCGACTACGCCCGGCACAACGCCGCGTTCGGCGAGGACGTCCGGTACCTGTGGCGCGAGGACGCGGCCGGCCTGCCCGCTGAGGACTTCTGGATCTTCGACTCGCGCCTTGTTGCGCTGCTGCGCTTCGACGACGAAGACGACCTGCTGAACATCGAGCTGATCACCGAACCGGCCGAGGTCGTGCGCTACGCCATGGTGCGTGACGCGGCGATGCACCACGCCATCCCGCGCGACCAGTTCGCCGCGCAGGTGGCCGAGACCGAATAGCGCGTGACCGGTGAGCACTGACTACCAGCAGGCACGGGCGGCGTTGGGGACGCGACTGCGTGAACTCCGCTTCACGTGCCCTGGTGGTCGGCTCACCGGTCAGCAACTCGCCCAGCGGCTCGGCTGGCCGGGCTCCAAGGTCAGCAAGCTGGAGAACGGCAAGCAGACGGCCACCCCCGAGGACCTGAGGGCGTGGGCCGACGCAACCGAGCAGCCGGGGGCGTACGCCGAACTCGCCGCCCGGCTGGCGGGGTTCGAGTCGCACATCAGGTCATGGCGCAGAGCGCTGGCGAACGGCTTCAAGCCGCTGCACGAGGGACTGAGCGCCGAGATCGACCGCACCTCGGACATGTGGGTCTGGGAAGAGTCCGTGATCGCAGGACTGTTGCAGACGCCCGAGTACGCGCGCCACGTCATCCAGCGCTATTCCGAGCTGTTGGGCGGGGCGAGTGACATCGAGGCCGCCGTGCGTTCCCGGGTGCAGCGACAAGAGTGGCTGTACCAACCCGGACGCAAGCTGCACGTCCTGATGTGGGAAGCGGCGTTGCGGTCGCTGATTTGTCCGCCCTCCGTGCTGGCCGCGCAGGTCGACCGCCTTACCGGGATGCTCGGGATGGACACGGTGGAGCTCGGCATCATCCCGTTCACCGCGTCCGTCAAGATCGTGCCCGCCAACGGCTTCTGGGTCCTTGATGAGCGGCTGGTGGTCGCGGAGGACTGGCACGCCGAACTGTGGTTGGACGACGCCGACAACATCGCCTTGTACAAGAAGGTCTGGAAGACCTTGAGTGAGTCGGCCGTGTACGGGGCCGACGCCCACAACGTCATCAGCTCTGCCCGCCGCGCTCTGAACCTGCGTTGAGGCTTGTCTGGCAGGGGAGTTCGCGATTCGGCGGGTGCGCGTGGTTCACGACCGGCTCGAAGATCTCCGTCGCGCGCATCACCCTGACCAACTCGTCGTACGCCTCGTCGGCCCGTGGCCGAGAGCTTCACGATGTTCGGCCCACCGCTTGGTCGTTTCGCGAACTGAGGAGTCTCCGCCTACGCCGCCAGCAGCACCGGCGCAGTCGCCGCCCCCCGCCGCTTCCGCGGCCCCGCCTCATCCCGGCGCGCAGCGAAGACGTACACCCGCAACACCACGAACCGCCCCACGCCCGCGAGGCCGGACGCGCCCAGATAGACGACCTGCTCCGTCAGCAGGCCCGGGGATGACTGCACCAGGTGCAGGACGAACACGGCGATGCTGGTCACCGCGTACGCGGCGGTGGCCGAGCCCGCCGACTGCCAGTGCTCGCGCCAGCCGGCAGCGCGACCCTTGCCGAAGGTGAAACGGGCGTGGAGTTCGGTGCACAGGACGGTCGAAGCGAGAGTGACGACGGCGTTCGCGACCGCCCACGGCGTGGCCATGGCGAGTAGGGGTACGGCGAAGCCGGCGAGGACTCCGACACCGCCCCCGAGAACCACGAACCGTAGGAATGCGGCGAGGGAGCCGGGCTGCGGTGCGCGCGGCGACTTCATGATGGGCTCCTCCCGTTGTGGTTTCCGACTCTGGAAAAGCTACGTTGCGTTCATGAGGCTGGCAACACTGTTGTTGCGCTAAAACGCGCTAGATGCAGGTAGAGGGTCGTAATTCATTGCAATGGTTCTGGCATTAATGCAACGTCATGCGAGTGTTCGTTGCAATGGAAAGGTGGTGAACGCCATGCTCGCCCGAATTAATGCAAGCACGCTTGCTTGTTTTGGCCCCTCCTGCCATCCTCGCCCCATGGCCGACCCCACCCACGTCATCGACGACCTCCGCGCGGAGAGCGACGAAGTCGACCTGTTGGTAGCCGAGTTGAGCGAGGAGCAGTGGGCGCTCGCGACCCCCGCCCCCGGCTGGACCGTCGCCCACCAGATCGCTCACCTCGCCTGGACCGACCACTCCTCCCTGCTGGCCGTGACCGACCCGAAGGCCTTCTCCCGCGAGGTCGAGAAGGCGCTCGCCGCGCCCGGGGACTTCGTGGACAACGGCGCCGAGGAGGGGGCCGCCAAACCGCCCGCCCGGCTGCTCGCCTACTGGCGTGCCGGACGTGAGGACCTCGCGGAGGCTCTGCGTGCGGCCCCTGACGGCGCCCGTTTCCCCTGGTACGGCCCGCCCATGTCCACCGCCTCCATGGCCACCGCCCGCCTCATGGAGACCTGGGCCCACGGCCTGGACGTGGCCGACGCGCTCGGCGTCACCCGCACCCCCACCGACCGGATCCGGCACATCGTCCGCCTCGGCGTCCGCACCCGCGACTTCTCCTTCGGCGTGCACGGACTGACCCCGCCGTTCGAGGAGTTCCGCATCGAACTCACGGCCCCCTCCGGGGAGTTGTGGGTCTACGGCCCCGAGGACGCCGCCGACCGCGTCACCGGCCCCGCCCTCGACTTCTGCCTCCTGGTCACCCAGCGCGCCCACCGCGCCGACCTCGCCCTGACCGCCGTAGGGGAGGACGCCGACCGCTGGCTCGACATCGCCCAGGCCTTCGCGGGCCCACCCGGCGCCGGCCGCCCGGCAAAGGGAACGGCTGCCGGCCGCCCCGCGAAGGGAACGGCTCCCGGGCACCCGGCGGAGGAATCCGCTCCTGGCGACCCGGCAAGGGGATCGGCTCCCGGGCGCCCGGAGGAGGACGCGGCTCCCGGCTTCCCGGAGGAGGACGTGGCTCCCGGGCGCCCGGAGGAGGACGCGGCTCCCGGCCTCCCGGGGAACGGCGCGGCACCCCACCGCGAGGCAAAGGAATCAGCCCTCGGACGCCTGGCAAAGGAATCAGCCCCCGGACGCCTGGCGGAGGAATCAGCCCCCGGACGCCTGGCGGAGCAATCAGCCCCCGGACACCTGGCAAAGGAATCAGCCCCCGGACACCCGGCGGAGCAAACAGCCCCCGGACACCCGGCGGAGCAAACAGCCCCCAGCCGCCCCCCGAAGGACCCCGCCGAATGACCCTCCGCATCGGCAACGCCTCCGGTTTCTACGGCGACCGCTTCGACGCCCTGCGCGAGATGCTCACCGGCGGTGAACTCGACGTCCTCACCGGTGACTACCTCGCCGAGCTGACCATGCTCATCCTCGGCCGCGACCGGCTGAAGGACCCCGGAGCCGGATACGCCCGCACCTTCCTGCGTCAACTCGAGGAGTCCCTCGGCCTCGCGCACGAGCGGGGTGTCCGGATCGTGGCCAACGCGGGCGGGCTCAATCCGGCCGGACTCGCCGACGAGATAAGGGAGTTGGCGAGCCGCCTCGGCCTGCCGGTCCGCGTCGGCCACGTCGAGGGCGACGACCTGACCCGGGACCACCCCGGCGCCCTCGCCGCCCACGCCTACCTCGGCGGCTTCGGTATCGCCGTCTGTCTGCGGGAGGGCGCCGACGTCGTGGTCACCGGAAGGGTGACGGACGCGGCTCTCGTCACCGGTCCCGCCGCCGCCCACTTCGGCTGGGGGCCGGGGGACTACGACCGCCTCGCGGGGGCCGTCGTCGCCGGGCACGTCCTGGAGTGCGGGACACAGGCGACCGGCGGCAACTACGCCTTCTTCACCGAGGCCCGGCGCGATCTGAGAAGGCCCGGCTTCCCCCTCGCCGAACTCCACGAGGACGGCACCGCCGTCATCACCAAGCACCCCGGCACCGGCGGCTTCGTCGACGTCGGCACGGTGACCGCCCAGCTGCTGTACGAGACACAGGGCGCCCGGTACGCCGGACCCGACGTCACCGCACGCCTCGACACCATCCGGCTCACCCAGGACGGCCCCGACCGGGTCCGGATCTCCGGCGTACACGGCGAGGCCCCGCCCCCCACCCTCAAGGTCGGCCTCAACCGGCTCGGCGGCTTCCGCAACGAGGTCACCTTCGTCCTGACCGGCCTGGAGATCGAGGCCAAGGCGGCGCTGGTGCGGGAGCAGATGGCCCCCGCGCTCAGCAAGGTCGCCCACACCCGCTGGGACCTGGTCCGCACCGACCGCCCGGACGCAGGGACGGAGGAGACGGCGAGCGCACTGCTGCGGCTCGTCGTCCGTGACCCCGACCAGGGAGTCGTCGGGAAGGCGCTCAGCGGGGCCGCCGTGGAACTGGCCCTGGCCAGCTACCCCGGGTTCCATGTGCTGGCACCACCCGGGAAGGGCTCGCCCTATGGGGTCTTCGAGGATGTGTACGTCCCCCATGGAGCCGTGGACCATGTGGCCGTCCTCCACGACGGGCGACGGATCCCTGTGTCACCGATCTCTGTGGCACCGGCCCAGGAGACCGCCGTACTCGAGAACCTGCCCAACCCACCCCTCCCTGAGCCCCTGCCGCAAGGCCCGACCCGTCACGCGCCACTCGGCCTGATCGCCGGCGCCCGCAGCGGCGACAAGGGCGGCAACGCGAACGTCGGGGTGTGGGCCCGCACGGACGAGGCCTGGCGTTGGCTCGCCCACACCCTCACCGTCGACCGCCTCCGCGAACTCCTCCCGGAGACAGCGGAGTTGAAGGTCGCCCGCCACGACCTGCCCAACCTCCGCGCCCTGAACTTCGTCGTCGAGGGCATCCTCGGCGAGGGCGTCGCCGCCCAGCACCGCTTCGACCCGCAGGCCAAGGCCCTCGGCGAATGGCTGCGCTCCCGCCACCTGGACATCCCGGAGGCCTTGCTATGACCGTTCTGCCGACCACCCTGGACCCCAACAGCCCCGACCACCGGGCCAACCGCGAGGCCATGCTCGCGAAGCTGGACCAGCTGACCGCCGAGCACGCGAAGGCTCTCGCGGGCGGCGGCGAGAAGTACGTCGAGCGGCACCGAAGGCGCGGCAAACTCCTCGCCCGCGAGCGCATCGAACTGCTCCTCGACCCCGACACGCCCTTCCTGGAGCTGTCCCCGCTGGCCGCCTGGGGCAGTGCCTCCCCCGAGTACGCAGTTGGCGCCTCCCTCGTCACCGGGATCGGGGTGGTGGCGGGCGTGGAGTGCCTGATCACCGCCAACGACCCGACCGTACGCGGGGGCGCGAGCAATCCCTGGTCGCTGAAGAAGGCCCTGCGCGCCAACGACATCGCGCTCGCCAACCGGCTGCCCTGCATCAGCCTCGTCGAGTCCGGCGGCGCCGACCTGCCCTCCCAGAAGGAGATCTTCATCCCGGGCGGGGCCATCTTCCGCGACCTGACCCGGCTGTCGGCGGCCGGAATCCCCACCGTCGCCGTCGTCTTCGGGAACTCCACGGCCGGCGGCGCGTACATCCCCGGCATGTCCGACCACGTGATCATGGTCAAGGAGCGGGCCAAGGTGTTCCTCGGCGGCCCGCCGCTCGTGAAGATGGCCACCGGTGAGGAGAGCGACGACGAGTCCCTCGGCGGCGCCGAGATGCACGCGCGCGTGTCGGGCCTCGCGGACTACTTCGCCGTGGACGAGCAGGATGCTTTGAGGCAGGCCCGCAGGGTCGTGGCCCGCCTCAACCACCGCAAGGCGTACGGCGATCCGGGCCCCGCCGAGGCCCCCAAGTACGACCAGGACGAACTCCTCGGCATCGTCCCCGGCGACCTCCGCACACCCTTCGACCCGCGCGAGGTCATCGCCCGGATCGTCGACGCCTCCGACTTCGACGAGTTCAAGCCCCTGTACGGGACGAGCCTGGCGACCGGCTGGGCCGAACTACACGGCTACCCGATCGGTGTGCTGGCCAACGCCCAAGGGGTCCTGTTCTCCGAGGAGTCCCAAAAGGCGGCCCAGTTCATCCAGTTGGCCAACCAGCGCGACATCCCCCTGCTCTTCCTGCACAACACCACCGGCTACATGGTCGGCAAGGAGTACGAACAGGGCGGCATCATCAAGCACGGCGCGATGATGATCAACGCGGTGAGCAACTCGAAGGTCCCCCACCTCTCCGTCCTGATGGGCGCCTCCTACGGCGCCGGCCACTACGGCATGTGCGGCCGCGCCTACGACCCCCGCTTCCTCTTCGCCTGGCCCAGCGCCAAGTCGGCCGTCATGGGCCCCCAGCAGCTCGCGGGTGTGCTCTCCATCGTCGCCCGCCAGTCGGCGGCCGCGAAGGGAGCGCCGTACGACGAGGAGGGTGACGCCGCCCTACGCGCCATGGTGGAGCAGCAGATCGAGTCCGAGTCGCTGCCCATGTTCCTGTCCGGGCGGCTCTACGACGACGGCGTCATCGACCCCCGCGACACCCGGACGGTCCTGGGAATGTGCCTGTCCGCGATCCACACCGCCCCCTACGAGGGCGCACGCGGCGGCTTCGGCGTCTTCCGGATGTGAGGAAACCCTTCAGTGATCACTTCTGTGCTCGTCGCCAACCGGGGCGAGATCGCCTGCCGGATCTTCCGCACCTGCGGTGAGTTGGGAATCCGAACGGTCGCCGTGCACTCGGACCCGGACGCGAACGCCCTCCACACGCGCGTGGCGGACACGGCCGTACGACTCCCCGGAGCGGCCCCCGCCGACACCTACCTGCGCGCCGACCTGATCGTGAAGGCGGCGATCGCGTCCGGCGCCGACGCCGTGCACCCCGGCTACGGCTTCCTGTCCGAGAACGCCGACTTCGCGAGGGCGGTCCTCGCCGCCGGCCTGGTCTGGATCGGCCCGCCCCCGGCCGCGATCGAGGCGATGGCGTCCAAGACGCGCGCGAAGGAACTGATGGGCATCGCCTTGCTGCCCGAGGTCACCGAGGCCGACCTGCCGGTGCTGGTGAAGGCGGCCGCGGGCGGCGGAGGCCGCGGAATGCGCGTCGTGCGCCGGCTGGAGGACCTGGCCCCGGCCCTGGAGAGCGCCCGCGCCGAGGCCGCGAGCGCCTTCGGCGACGGCGAGGTCTTCGTCGAGCCGTACGTCGAGGACGGCCGCCACGTCGAGGTCCAGATCCTCGCCGACACCCACGGCACGGTCTGGGCCCTCGGCACCCGCGACTGCTCCCTTCAGCGCCGCCACCAGAAGGTGATCGAGGAGGCCCCGGCCCCCGGGCTCCCGGAGGACCTCACCGAGGAACTGCACCGACTGGCCGTACGAGCCGCACGCGCGGTGGACTACGTGGGCGCGGGCACGGTCGAGTTCCTGATCTCCGGCTCCGACGGCAGGGCCCACTTCCTGGAGATGAACACCCGCCTCCAGGTCGAACACCCGGTCACGGAGGCGGTGTTCGGCCTCGACCTGGTGGCGGAACAGATCCGGATCGCCGAAGGTACCCCGCTGCCCGACGAGCCCCCACGCGCGCGTGGCCACGCCGTCGAGGCCCGCCTCTACGCCGAGGACCCGTCGCGCGACTGGACCCCGCAGACGGGCACCCTGCACCGCCTGTCCCTCTCACCCGCGGTCCGCCTCGACACGGGGTACGAGGACGGCGACCCGATCCCCGTCCACTACGACCCGATGCTCGCGAAGGTCGTCGCCCACGCCCCCACCCGCGCGGAGGCGCTCCGCAAACTGTCCGGCGCCCTGGAGAGAGCGACGATCCACGGCCCGATCACCAACAGAGATCTGCTGGTCGACTCCCTGCGCCACAAGGAGTTCACCACCGCCCGCATGGACACGGGCTTCTACGACCGCCACCTCGCGGAACTCACGACCCGGCCCACCGACCCGTACGCCCCCCTCGCGGCGGCCCTCGCGGACGCGGTCGGCCGCTCCCGATTCGGCGGCTGGCGCAACCTGCACTCGGCCCCGCAGACGAAGCGGTACGCGATGGCGGGGGAGGAGCACGAGGTCCACTACCGCCACACGAGGGAGGGTCTGGCGGCGGACGGGGTCCGGGTGCTCCACGCGGACGCGAGCAGGGTCGTACTCGAAGTGGAGGGCGTGCAGCGGAAGTTCGAGGTGACGAGGTACGGCGACGAGGTCTACGTCAACGGCACGACCCTCAAGGCCCTACCCCGCTTCCCGGACCCGACGGCCCAGCTGGCGCCGGGTTCCCTGCTGGCCCCGATGCCGGGAACGGTGGTGAGGGTGGCGGAGGGCTTGGCGGAGGGCTCCGCCGTAGAAGCCGGAGAGCCCTTGCTGTGGCTGGAGGCGATGAAGATGGAACACAAGATCACGGCCCCGCACACGGGAACGCTCAGCGAGCTGAATGCAGTCGTCGGCCAGCAGGTGACGGTCGGCTCTCTACTGGCAGTAGTCCGATCCACCTGAAGGAGCCACATGCCCACGATCGAAACCGATGAGCACAAGGCCCTCCGAACAGCCGTATCCGCCCTGGGCAAACGCCACGGCCGCACCTACGACCGAGAGGCACTCTGGTCCGAAGCAGCCAAACTCGGCTACCTCGGCGTCAACCTCCCCGAGGAATACGGAGGCGGAGGCGGCGGAATAGCCGAACTCTCCATCGTCCTGGAAGAGCTCGGCGCAGCCGGCGCCCCCCTCCTGATGATGATCGTGTCACCCGCCATCTGCGGCACGGTGATCGCCCGCTTCGGCACGGATTCCCAGAAGCGGGACTGGCTCCCCGCACTCGCCGACGGCACCCGCACCATGGCTTTCGGCATCACGGAACCCGACGCCGGCTCCAACAGCCACCGCATCAGCACCACGGCCCGCCGCGACGGAGCCGACTGGCTGCTCACGGGCCGAAAGGTCTTTGTCTCCGGTGTCGACATAGCGGACGCCACCCTCATAGTCGGCCGCACGGAGGACTCCCGGACCGGCCGCCTGAAGCCCTGCCTGTTCATCGTCCCGCGAGACGCCCCGGGCTTCGACAGGCGCCGTATCGAGATGGAACTGGACGCCCCGGAAAAGCAGTTCGAGCTCACCCTCGACGAAGTACGCCTCCCCGCCGAAGCCCTCGTAGGAGACGAGGACGCAGGCCTCCTGCAGCTCTTCGCAGGCCTCAACCCCGAACGCATCATGACCGCGGCCTTCGCGATCGGAATGGGCCGCTACGCCCTCGCACAGGCCGTCAAGTACGCCAAGGACCGCACGGTCTGGAACACCCCCATAGGCGCCCACCAGGCCATAGCCCACCCCCTGGCCCAGGCCCACATAGACCTCGAACTCGCCCGCCTGATGATGCAGAAGGCGGCCCACCTCTACGACGAGGGCGACGACGTGGCCGCGGGAGAAGCCGCCAACATGGCGAAGTACGCCGCCGGCGAGGCCTGTGTGAAGGCCGTGGACCAGGCCGTCCACACCCTCGGCGGCAACGGCCTCACCCGGGAGTTCGGCATCGCCTCGTTGATAACGGCCGCGCGCGTGGCTCGTATCGCACCGGTGAGCAGGGAGATGATTCTCAACTACGTCTCCCACCAGACCCTGGGCCTGCCCAAGTCGTACTAGGCCGCCTTGGAGGAACCGTGTTCCGCAGTGAGTACCCAGACGTCACGCCGGTAGAGCTCCCCATCCACGACGCGGTGCTGGCCCGTGCCGCCGAGTTCGGGGACGCGCCCGCCCTGATCGACGGCACCGACGGCACCACCCTCACCTACGCCCAACTGGACGCCTTCCACCGCCGGGTCGCCGCGGGCCTGGCGGAGGCGGGCGTCGCCAAGGGGGACGTACTCGCCCTGCACAGCCCCAACACGATCGCCTTCCCGACCGCGTTCTACGCCGCCACGCGCGCGGGTGCCTCCGTCACGACCGTGCACCCGCTGTCCACGCCGGAGGAGTTCGCCAAGCAGCTCGGCGACTCGGCCGCCCGCTGGATCGTCACCGTCGCCCCGCTCCTGGAGACGGCACGGCGGGCCGCCGAACTCGCGGGCGGAGTACGGGAGATCTTCGTCTGCGACAGCGCCCCCGGACACCGTTCCCTCATCGACATGCTGGCCTCGACGGCCCCCGAGCCGGACATCGCCATCGACCCCGCGACGGACGTGGCGGCACTCCCGTACTCCTCGGGCACCACCGGCACCCCCAAGGGCGTGATGCTCACCCACCGGCAGATCGCCACCAACCTCGCCCAGCTGGAACCGGTGATGTCGGCGGGCCCCGAGGACCGCATCCTCGCCGTCCTGCCCTTCTTCCACATCTACGGCCTCACGGCCCTCATGAACGCCCCCCTGCGCCTCGGCGCCACCGTCGTCGTCCTGCCCCGCTTCGACCTGGAGACCTTCCTCGCGGCGATCCAGAACCACCGCATCACCGGCCTGTACGTGGCCCCGCCGATCGTCCTCGCCCTCGCCAAGCACCCGCTGATCGAGGAGTACGACCTCTCGTCCCTCCGCCACATCATCAGCGCCGCCGCCCCGCTGGACGCCGAACTCGCCGCCGCCTGTTCGGCCCGGCTCGGCCTCCCGCCCGTCGGCCAGGCGTACGGCATGACGGAACTCTCGCCCGGCACCCACGTCGTCCCCCTGTCCGCCATGCGCGAGGCGCCTCCGGGGACGGTCGGCAAGCTCATCGCCGGCACCGAGATGCGGATCGTCTCCCTCGACGACCCCGACAAGGACCTCGACATCGGCGAGCCCGGCGAGATCCTCATCCGCGGCCCGCAGATCATGAAGGGCTACCTCGGCCGCCCCGACGACACCGCCGCGATGATCGACCCCGACGGCTGGCTGCACACCGGTGACGTCGGCCATGTCGACGCCGACGGCTGGCTGTTCGTCGTCGACCGGGTCAAGGAGCTCATCAAGTACAAGGGCTTCCAGGTGGCCCCCGCCGAACTGGAGGCCCTCCTGCTCACCCACCCCGGCATCGCCGACGCGGCCGTCATCGGCGTCTACAACGAGGACGGCAACGAGGTCCCGCACGCCTTCGTCGTCCGCCAGCCCAGCGCCCCCGAGCTCTCCGAGGGCGAGGTCATGATGTACGTCGCCGAACGCGTCGCCCCCTACAAACGGGTCCGCCAGGTCACCTTCATCGCCGGGGTGCCCCGCGCCGCCTCCGGCAAGATCCTCCGACGACAGCTCAGGGAACGCGTATGACGCTCATCGCCCGCACACGCGCGCGTGCCGTCGAGACCCTCACCCTCGACTCCCCGCACAACCGCAACGCCCTCTCGGCCGCCCTGGTGGGGGAGCTGGCCGCCGCGCTGACGGACTGCGCCAAGGAACCGGACGTCCGCGCGATCGTCCTCACTCACACCGGCAACACCTTCTCCGCGGGCGCCGACCTGAAGGACCCGCCGGACCCGAACTCCCTGGTCGGCCTCCTGCGCCAGATCGTGGAACTCGGCAAACCGGTCGTCGCCCGGGTCACCGGACACGTCCGCGCGGGCGGCCTCGGCCTCCTCGCCGCCTGCGACATCGCGGCCGCCTCCACGGAGTCGACGTTCGCCTTCACGGAGGTCCGGATCGGGCTCGCCCCCGCGGTCATCTCACTGACCCTGCTGCCCCGCACCGACCCCCGCGCGCTGGCCCGTCACTACCTCACCGGCGAGCGCTTCGACGCGGCCGAGGCGGCCCGCATCGGCCTGGTCACGGCGGCGGGCGACGACGTGGACGCCGTACTCGAACCCATCCTCGACGGTCTGCGCCGCTCCGCCCCCGAAGCCCTGGCCGAAACGAAACGGCTGCTCACAGCTAGGGTGCTGGAGACCTTCGACCGGGACGCGGCCGACCTGACCGCGCTCTCGGCCCGGCTGTTCGCCTCGCCGCACGCGCGCGAGGGCATGACAGCCTTCCTGGAACGACGGGATCCCTCATGGGTGGTGTGACCACGATCGGCGACCGGGCCGAACGCGTACCCAAGCAGGACCGCAGCCGCGCCACCCGGCAGCGCCTCCTTGAAGCCGCCGTGGCCTGCCTCGCGGAACACGGCTGGGCCGGCTCCACGGTCACCGTCGTCGCCGAGCGCGCCGGCGTCTCCCGAGGCGCCGCCCAACACCACTTCCCGACCAGGGAGGACCTGTTCACGGCGGCGGTCGAATACGTGGCAGAAGAGCGTTCCACGGCCCTGCGCGCCCTGTTCCCGCAGGGCGCGGCGGAAGACCGCCGCGCGGTGATCTCAGCCCTCGTGGACCTCTATACAGGCCCGCTGTTCCGCGCCGCCCTTCACCTCTGGGTCGCCGCCTCCAACGAGGAGCAACTGCGCCCCCAGGTCACCGAACTGGAGGCGCGCGTAGGCCGGGAGACCCACCGGATCGCGGTGGACCTGCTCGGCGCGGACGAGTCCCGCCCGGGAGTCCGGGAAACGGTCCAGGGCCTCCTGGACATGGCAAGAGGCCTGGGCCTGGCCAACCTCCTCACGGACGACGCGGCCAGACGGGACCGTGTGGTGGAGCAGTGGGCGGGACTACTGAACGAGGCGCTCTAGTCGGCGATCCCCCCATACCCCTCGATGTCCCGAGGATCCCGAGCCGGGGGCCCCACATACCGCGCGGAAGGCCGCACCAACCGCCCCGTCCGCTTCTGCTCAAGAATGTGCGCCGACCACCCAGCAGTACGAGCACACGTGAACATGGAAGTGAACATGTGCGCCGGCACCTCCGCGAAGTCGAGCACGATGGCCGCCCAGAACTCCACGTTCGTGGCCAGCACCCGATCCGGCCGCCGCGCATGCAACTCCGCAAGGGCCGCCTTCTCGAGCGCCTCCGCGATCTCGAACCGGGGCGCCCCCAGCTCATGAGCCGTACGACGCAGCACACGCGCGCGTGGATCCTCGGCCCGGTACACCCGGTGCCCGAACCCCATCAGCCGCTCACCACGATCCAGCGCCTGCTTGACGTAGGCCTCTGCGTCGCCCGTCCGCTCGATCTCCTCGATCATCCCGAGCACCCGGGACGGAGCACCTCCGTGCAGCGGCCCGGACATCGCTCCCACGGCCCCCGAGAGAGCCGCGGCGACATCCGCCCCCGTGGAGGCGATCACGCGCGCGGTGAACGTCGACGCGTTCATCCCGTGCTCCGCGGCCGACGTCCAGTACGCGTCCACGGCGGCCACATGCTTCGGATCCGGCTCCCCACGCCAGCGGATCATGAACCGCTCGACGACGGACTGCGCTTTGTCGATCTCCCGCTGCGGCACCATCGGCAGCCCCTGCCCGCGCGCGGACTGGGCGACGTAGGAGAGCGCCATCACGGCGGCCCGGGCGAGGTCGGCCCGCGCCTGTTCGGCATCGATGTCGAGCAGCGGTTTCAGCCCCCACACCGGGGCGAGCATGGCGAGCGCCGACTGGACGTCCACGCGGATGTCCCCGGAGTGCACCGGGATCGGGAACGGCTCGGCCGGCGGCAGACCGGGATTGAAGGCGCCGTCGACCAGCAGCCCCCACACGTTGCCGAACGAGACATGACCGACCAGATCCTCGATGTCGACGCCCCGGTACCGCAGCGCGCCGCCCTCCTTGTCCGGTTCGGCGATCTCCGTCTCGAAAGCGACGACGCCTTCGAGGCCGGGTACAAAGCCGGGGTCAAAGCCGGGGTCGAAGTCGGACATCAGGCGGCTCCTCATGATGTGTACGACGGATGACGCCACGATATCCCCGAGTGCCACCTTTGGGGAGTGCTGGCGGCACTCAGTGCCACCGTCCGTGGGGAAGGGTCCGTACGGCAAGATGACGGCGTGACCGACGCAGCAGACGCCGCCGCCCCGGACCCCGCCTCCATGCGCAAGCAGTACCGCGCGGAGGGCCTCGCCGAGACCGACCTGGCCGCCACGCCCGTCGAACAGTTCGCGCGCTGGTTCAAACAGGCCGCCACCGAGGCGCACCTCTTCGAGCCGAACGCCATGGTCGTCTCCACCGCGGACGCCGAGGGCCGCCCCAGCTCCCGCACGGTGCTCCTGAAGCAGTTCGACGAACAGGGCTTCGTCTTCTTCACGAACTACGACTCCCGCAAGGGCAGAGACCTCGCGCAGAACCCGTACATCTCGCTGCTCTTCCCCTGGCACCCCATGGCCCGCCAGGTCATCGTCACCGGCGTCGCCCGCCGCACCGGCCGCGACGAGACCGCCGCGTACTTCCGCACCCGGCCCCACGGCTCCCAGCTCGGCGCCTGGGCCAGCGCGCAGTCCTCGGTGATCGAGACCCGCGAGACCGTCGACACCGCCTACACCGACCTGGCCACCCGCTACCCCGAGGGCGAGCAGGTCCCGGTCCCCCCGAACTGGGGCGGCTTCCGGGTGGCCCCGCAGACCGTCGAGTTCTGGCAGGGCCGCGAGAACCGCCTCCACGACAGACTGCGCTATGTGGCGCAGCCGGACGGGAGCTGGCGGGTGGAGCGGCTGAGTCCCTGAAACGCAGGCGACCCGCGAGCTCTGGGTCCCTCCGCCTGACGGCGGGGGAGCCGGCCGGACGTTACCGGCGAGCTCGCGGGTCGGGTGACTGCGTTGGATTGGCCGGCTGCGTGCATCTCGTACACGCTGGTCCGGCACCGCACTCGGTGGGTGACGGGCCGCTAGCCCGCAGCCACCTCTTCCGTCCGGTATGAATACATCTGCCGAACCACCTCCTCTCCGAAGTACCCGCAGCCTAAAAAGACTGCCCCCTCCGGTTCAACCCCTTTTTCGGGGGAGGTGCATCGGCAGTCCCCGAAGTCGATGGACGCACCCGGAACGACCACCTAGCGTGCGGCCCATGACTGATCTGCGGATCGAACCCGTCGTAGGGGACGAGATGGCCGAGGAGTGGCGGTACGTGCACAACGTGATCGTTCCGCCCGCCGCCATGGGACTCGCGGACGTACGGGAGCGCGGTCGGCGGTACCGGCTGGAGAACGCGTATCTCGGGACCACGCTCGTGGGCTGCTCGACCGTCCGGCCGCCGGACGGGGAGGACGCCGTGGCGACCGTCATCGCGCGCGTGCTGCCCGATTACCGGGGACGGGGTTTCGGGACTGCTCTGTACGAGAAGGGTCTCGATCACGCGCGCGTGCTCGGCGCCCGGGTGATCGAGACATGTGTGCTGGCCGTCAATGGGGACGGGACGCGGTTCGCGCGGGCGCGCGGGTTCGTCGAGGTCGACCGCTATGTGCTGGACGGCGAGAGCGACGAGTGGATCGACCTGCGGCTGGAGCCGGACCGGGGAGCCGTTTAAGGGGATTCCGGGCGTTTCCGGCGTACAACGATTCTCTTAATCTTGCGGGAACGTGGTGTGTGCTGCGTCACGTTCGAGTTGAATGATTGTTAGTGAGCGAAGCAGCCGGCAGGGGGTCCAGGTGAGTGCTTCCCGGCGTAGTGGGACCACCGACGAGCTGGGTCCCGACGGGCCCGGGCCGGACGGCCCGGAGGGCTCGGGCGGTGGCTCGGACCTGCTCGCCGCGCTCCTCGACGGGATGGACGCGGCACTGTGCGCCTTCGATGCCGACGGGGTCGTCACGCACTGGAACCGTGAGGCCGAGCGCATCCTCGGCTGGACCGCGGCCGAGGCCGTGGGCCGGCACGGCTTCGCCGGGTGGGCCGTACGGCCGGCCGACGCCGAGGAGGTCGAGGGGCGGCTGATGTCCGCCATGCGGGCCCCCGGCCGGCAGGTGCACGAGTTCGCGCTGCTGACCAAGGACGGCGGCCGGGTCCTCGTGCGGACCCAGTCCGCGGCCGTACGAGGACCGGACGGCGAGCCCGCCGGGCTGTACTGCGCCTTCAGCGAGGTGCACACCCAGATCGACCTGGAGCGGTCGATCGCGCTGAGCGAGGCCCTGTTCGAGGACGCCTCGTGGGGTGTCGTGCTGGTCGACGCGGATCTGCGGCCCGCCGTGGTGAACGCGCACGCGGCCCGGTCGCTGGGCGTCGGGCGTACGTCCGTGCTGGGGCGGCCGCTCGGGGAGTTGCTCGCGCAGGGCGTGGAGGAGCTGGAGAGCGCGCTCACGCATGTGCTGGCCGAGGGAGCGCCGCCGGCCCCGGCCGAGATCTGGGTCGGGGTGCGGACGCCGGACGGTGAGAAGCGGCGCTGCTGGCGCTCCGGCTTCGTACGGCTGGCCTCGCCGCTCACGGAGGAGCCGGTGCCGTTGGGCGTCGGCTGGCTGTTCCACGACGTGACCGAGGCCAAGCAGAGCGAGCAGGAGGCCTCGCTGCTGCGCTTCCGCTCCAACCAGCTGCACCGGGCGGCCCGGGCAGCGGCGGAGTGCGAGGACCCGACCGAGGCGGCGGTCGTCCACCTGGACTTCGCACTCGCCGGATTCGCCGACCACGCGCTGATCGACCGGGTGGCCGGGGGTGCGGTGGCCGACGGGGAGGAGTCCGGTCCGGTCAGGCTGGTACGGGTCGCGGCGACACCCTCCGGGGCACCCGGGCCGAGCCTGCAGGCGTCGGGCGCGGCCGGACTGCCCGTGCGGTACGGGGAGGGCCATCCGGCACTGCAGTGCGTGGACCGGGTGGGCTCGGTGCGGGCGAGTGTGGGGACGGTGCCGGCGGACCGGGCCCGGGAGTGGGCCCTGGCCCGGCAGTGGCCCGGGGACGTGGTGCACGCCCTGTGCGCGGTGCTGCGGAGCCGGGGCCGGACGCTGGGTGTCGTGACGTTCCTGCGGGGCTCCGGGAGGGGGCAGTTCGAGCGGGGCGATGCGGTGTACGCGGAGGATGTGGCGGTTCGGATCGCGTCGGCGTTGGATCTGGGCGGAGTGGTGGGGCGGGTGTAGGGCTTGCAGGGCTACTGCCGGTAGAAGATCCGCTCCCCGTACTCCTCGAACACCCGCTCGTTCCACTCCAGCCCGCCGTCCACGTTCCCCGACCGCAGCAACGGCGGCTCGATCCCCCGCTCCGCCAGCGCGCCCGCCGCCGTGGCCATCACCGCCTGCAACAGGGCCGACGTCACCACCGTGGACGCGGGCGCGAACGGTGCCGGGACGGTGTCCAGGGAGAGCACCGCGTCTCCCACGGCGATCTTGGAGTCGAGGACGACGTCGCAGTGGTCCTTCAGGAAGGTGCCCGAGGAGTGGCGCGGTTTCGTCGACGTCGTGTACGCGACCGACGTGACGCCGATGACCTTCACGCCCATGGAGCGCGCGGTCAGGGCCATCTCCACGGGGAGCGTGTTGCGGCCCGAGAGGGAGATGATCACCAGCGCGTCGCCCGCGCGGAGTGGTGAGCAGCCGAGGACCGTGCTCGCGAGGCCGTCCACGCGTTCCAGGGCGGAGCCCAGCGTGGCGGGCATGACGTCGACGCCCACGACTCCGGGCACGGTCAGCAGGTTCATGAGGGCGAGTCCGCCGGCCCGGTAGACGAGGTCCTGCGCGGCGAGCGAGGAGTGTCCGGCGCCGAAGGCGAAGAGGCGGCCACCGGAGGCGACGGTGTCGGCGAGGAGCGCCCCGGCCGCCGTGATCGCCTCGCCCTCCTCGTCGCGGAGCCGTTGCAGCAGCCCGATCGCGGCGTCGAGGAACTGTCCGGACAACTTGTCGTTTCTGGTCGCGGAGCCCGTCTCGCCCATGCGTCGCCCAACCCTTCGTCGCCGTGTCGCGGATCACCGTGCGGTCTGGACCAGTGGGATGTCAATACGGCCGCGGGCCCGGTCGTAACCGCTTGGTTTCAACGGCGCGGCACGCTTGTCAGTGGTATCCGGCAGAATTGACGTCAGGGCCAGCGCACGCGCCGGGAAGCTGTCGTGCTTCCGGCAGATCTCATCAAGGGGCACGTATGTCCGGACTGATCGACACCACGGAGATGTATCTCCGCACCATCCTCGAGCTGGAGGAGGAAGGTGTGGTCCCCATGCGCGCCCGGATCGCCGAGCGGCTGGACCAGAGCGGGCCGACGGTCAGCCAGACCGTGGCGCGGATGGAGCGGGACGGGCTGGTGTCCGTCGCCAGCGACCGGCACCTGGAGCTGACGGACGAGGGCCGACGGCTGGCCACGCGCGTGATGCGCAAGCACCGGCTCGCGGAGTGTCTGCTGGTCGATGTGATCGGCCTGGAGTGGGAGCAGGTCCACGCGGAGGCGTGTCGCTGGGAGCATGTGATGAGCGAGGCGGTGGAGCGCCGGGTGCTGGAGCTGCTGCGGCACCCGACCGAGTCGCCGTACGGCAACCCGATCCCGGGGCTTGAGGAGCTGGGTGAGAAGGACGGCGCCGATCCCTTCCTGGACGAGGGCATGGTGTCGCTGGCCGAGCTGGACCCGGGTCTCGACGGCAAGACGGTCGTCGTACGCCGTATCGGCGAGCCGATCCAGACGGACGCGCAGCTGATGTACACGCTGCGTCGGGCGGGTGTGCAGCCCGGTTCGGTGGTGAGCGTGACGGAGTCGGCCGGCGGGGTGCTGGTGGGCAGCGGCGGTGAGGCGGCCGAGCTGGAGTCGGACGTCGCGTCGCACGTGTTCGTCGCCAAGCGCTGAGCGGTGCCGCGAAGGGCTGGCGCGAAGGGGTGGCGCCGGTTCTCAATTGCCGGAACCTGTGAGGCGGTTGGGGCGGTTCCGGTCTCGTCGAATCCGAGATTCACGGTGCGGAATCGCAGCGCTTCGACGCTTCCCGTGCAAGGCTGTCGCGTGGGGCATATGACCTGAGGGGGCGGGCGGATGTGCCGTAGACGTGTGGATGGCCCCGGCACCTTACAGTGCCGGGGCCTGTCCTCCCCGGTGCTGACCCGGAGCCCCGAGCTCCCAGGGTCATTCCCCTCGGACCGATTTCCCCGAGCGGTCCGCCTCCCGATGAAGATCTCCCCTCGGCTGCGGCGATCATTCCTTGCGCGTGGTCACTCGAACGAGGGGTGTTGTCGCGCAAGACCGCATTTTCGAATATGCATTCGATAACCTGAGGGTGACGTGGCGCGGGGGACATGCGCTGCAGAGATGGGCGACGAGAAAGCGGCAGGCAGGGCAAGCACAGCAGGCACATCAGTCAGAGGGCCAGGGGGGTGCCAATGGCGCAGCGCATCGACGTGACCGGAGCGGGCGGCGTACGTCTTGCGGCCTGGGAGTTCGGTGACCCTCCCAAGACCGACCCGGAGAAACGATCACCCGGGGTGCTGTTACTCCACGGCCTGATGGGCCGTGCCTCGCACTGGGCGTCCACCGCCCGCTGGCTCTCCGAGCGGTACCGGGCCGTCGCGCTCGACCAGCGTGGTCACGGCCAGAGCGACAAGCCCCCTCGGGCCTCCTTCACCCGTGACGCGTACGTCGAGGACGCCGAGACGGCCCTCGAACAGCTCGGCCTCGCCCCGACCGTTCTCATCGGCCATGCGATGGGCGCCCTGACCGCCTGGCAGCTCGCGGCCCGACGTCCCGACCTGGTCCGCGGACTGATCATCTGCGACATGCGGGCCTCCGCCCTCGGCGCCGCCTCGCAGCGGGAGTGGGGCGAGTGGTTCAGGGCCTGGCCCGTCCCCTTCGCCACCCTCTCCGACGTCCGCAAGTGGTTCGGCGAGGACGACCCCTGGGTGGAGCGGCCCAACCCCGCGCGCGGTGAGTTCTACGCCGAGGTGATGGCCGAGTCCCCCGACGGCTGGCGCCCCGTCTTCGAGCCCGAGCAGATGCTCCAGTCCCGCGAGACCTGGGTCCACGACGCCCACTGGGAGGAACTCGCCCAGGTCAGGTGCCCCACCCTGGTCGTCCGTGGCCTCGACGGTGAGCTGGGCCGAGCCGAGGCCCAGGAGATGGTCCGCGTCCTGCCCCGCGGCGAGTACGCCGAGGTCGCCGACGCCGGCCACCTGGTCCACTACGACCAGCCGGAGGCGTGGCGGGCCGTCACAGAGCCGTTCCTGGACGGCTTGGACGGCTTGGGCAGTCCGGACGGCCTGGGCGGCGGGGACACCGGCTGACCCCCGGCCTCCGGCGAACCACGCTCGCCGGAGGCCGGGGGCCGTAACGGATCAGCGCACGTCGACGTAGTCGCCGCCCGCCGTGGCGGTCGCGGTCGTGGCGCTGCCCGCGAAGGTGTAGCGCCAGAAGCCGTCGGTGGTCGCCTTGACCGTGGTCTTCAGGTTCCCGGTGCTGTTCGTCGTGACCGTCTTCACGGTCGTGTACGTGCTCGCGCCCTTCTTGCGGAACTGCAGCTGGACCTTCTGTCCCACATACCCGTGGAAGCCGCCGAGGGTCTCCCAGTCGGCCCGGGAGAGCTTCCCGGTGACGGTGAGGGTCTTGTTCCTGGCGACGGGCTCCGGCGAGGCGTTGACCGTGAGGGCCGCGTCCCGCAGCACCGGCACCGCCTTCACCGCGTGTCGGTCGGCGAACCCGACACCGTCGCCGGACTCGGCCCAGGCGGCCGTGTTCCAGGTGCCGGCGAAGGCGTTGCGCCCGAAGTTCCAGCGGGGCTGGATGTAGGCGAACTGGGCCGTGCAGGTCGACGTCGTCGCGCCGACCCTGGTGCAGGAGGCGGGCGAGGTGCCGTAGAGGACCGCGCTCGGGGCGTCGTAGGACCCCTTGTAGAGGTACATGTCGCCGCTCGCGATGCCCGACGGGTCGGTGGCGGTGAACTTCGCCGTGAACTGCTGGAGCGGCTGGTCGCTGAGACGGACCGGCTTGCCGCCGTTGACGACGACGTTGGAGATCCGGGTCGAGCCGGCCGTCTCGTCGCCCTGCCGGGCCGGGCCCCCGAAGGCCCGCACGAGCGTGCGGCTGAGGCTGCCGCCCTGGTCGTCCACGGCGGTGACACGCAGGGTGACGTAGGCGGCGCCGGCCGGGACGGCGTACTGCGCCGAACCGTCCTCCGCGAGCGGCAGGTCGGTCCAGGTGGTGCCGCCGTCGGTCGAGGCGGCGAGGCCGGTGACGCGGGTGTGCGCGGTGTCCGCGTCGGCGTTGCGGGTGGACGCGGTCGCGGCGACCCGCACTGTCCCGGCACCGGCCCGGCCCGAGGCGTCGAGGCCAAAGACCTTCACCTGGGCGTCGATCAGCGGGAGCTGTTGCCCGGCGGCACCCGCGGAGGTGCTGCCGGAACGGAACGTCCACGTGTTGTGCACGTCGGTGGCCAGCCGCGCGTACGGCACCCGGCGGTGCACGCTCTGCTGCAGGGTGTACGACTGCTCCCGCACCGGCAGCGCCGAGGACATCAGCGAGTGGTACGCGTCGATGCCGGAACCGTCGGCGTAGACCACGCCGTCCGCGCCCGTCAGCCGGTACGACGAGCGCGCGCGGTCGTCGGTCCCCTGGTGCCCGTCGGCGTCGCCGAACGCGCTTCCCTCGTCGAGATAGAACCTGTGGTTGTAGAGCTCCGAGCCGGTGCCCTCTCCGAGCACGGGCTGGAGCGGGGCCGCGCCCAGTGTCTCGCCCGCACCGGTGCCCGCGGGCAGGGTGCGGGCGGGCAGGTTCAGGTACTGGTCGAAGGTGCCGTAGTCCAGGATCCGGCCGTACTCGACGCCCGGGGTGACGTACTCGGTGACGGAACCGGCCACCGGTACCGCGTTGCCTATGTAGACGCCGGTCCAATCGCCGAGGTACGGCACCGACTGGAGGACGGCGGTGGTGCGGGTGCCCGGGGCGCCGATCCGGGTGACGGTCCTGGCCAGGGAGGCCCGGGTGACCTTCTTGACCGGCGAGGCCGGCACGGTGTTGGTGAAGCTGTGGGTGAGGTCGTAGCGGTAGGGGCTCGGGACGTTCGCCGAGGAGCCCTTCTTCGCCAGGACGTCGTGGATGCGCAGCGAGACGCCCGGCAGGGCGAACGGCGTGACGTACACCTTGGCGTCGTCGGCGCCCGCGAAGCCCGCCACGTCACCGCCCGGCACGCTCAGCCAGACCGCGGCGGACTGCCGGGTGGCGCTGGTGTCGTCGGTGCGGATGCCGGTCTCCTTGGCCGCCCGCTGGTCGAAGGTCACCGTCCTGGCGGCCGAGCCGACCGTGAAGGACTGCGTGAGCAGATAGCTCGGCTGGAGGAAGTCGGAGTGCAGCGCCACCGCGAAGTAGTCGCCGGGCGGCAGCTTGACGCTGGACGTCGGCCCGTACGCGTCGCTGTCGACCGGGTACGACGTCCAGGTCTTGCGGTCCCAGACGGTGAACAGCTTGCTCGCCACGTCCGCGTGCGTGATCGTCAGCTTGACGGAGTACGTCGAGGCGGCGGCCGTCGTCGCGGCCGCGGGGGCCGACTTCAGCGCGAGGCTCGCCGGCTCCCGCTCCGCCGCGCGCTCGGCGCTCGGCCGCACCGACACCGTGCCGCCGAGGGACGCGACGGTGTAGCGGGTCCGCTCCGCGCTGTCCGCCGCGGTGACCCGGAGGTTCCGGCCGCCGACGAGGTCCACGCGGTCGCCGTTGCCCAACTCGACGCCGGGCGCGCCCGGCCGAGAGGTGATCCTCCCTGTGCCCTCCGGTGTCGGAGCCGCCGTGGCCGGGGGCGCGAGAAGTACGGACGCGGCGATGACCGCCCCGCACAGCCCCGCCCCGACGGATCTTCGAACACCGTGCATGAATGAGCCCCCTTGCCCCTGATCCCCTTCGCGACCCACCTGGTTGACACCTCACAGGAGTCGCTCGGTTCACTCTAAGGGCCGACTCTGACACTCGAACACCTGCTTGTGTCAGCCCTTGCTGACCGCCACCAGGATCTCCGGCAGTTGGCGAGCCGTCCGCGGCGCCGCCAGCCGCAGCCCCCCGAACGTGATCACCGCCCCGTACACCGCGCCCACCGGCAGCAGCACCCAGCTCCACTCGTCGCCGTCCGCGCTGACGTTGGCCCAGATCGTCAGGGCGATCACGGGCGCGCACAGCAGGGCGGCCGAGACCATCCCGCCCACGACGGCGGCGGCGGCGAGCCCCGACTGCCCCGGGGCCACGTTCTTGTGGCCCTCCTGCGGAATGGAGTACGGGAAGCGGGCCGACGTCCACGCCCCGGTCGCCAGCATTGCCCCGAGCAGCGCGAAGGACATCCCGAGCACCTCGGGCAGTTTCGGCCAGTCGTCGGTCAGCGCGGTCGTCAGAACGGTGACGAGCGTGGCGTACGGCAGTGTGATGACCAGCAACGCCAGTGCACGCGCGCGGAGTTCGACGTAGGCGTCCCGCGTCGAGGAGATGGTCATCGCGACCATCCAGAACGCGGAGGTGTCCTGCCCGAACTGGTTGTACATCTGCACACCGAGCATCCCCGCGGCGAAGCACGAGAAGTAGATGGACCCCGTGCCCTGCACCGCGTTGAACACCGGCACGATCAGCCCGATGGCCAGCGAAGTCACCCACGCGGCCTTGGTCTTGGGGTCGCGCCACACATAGCGCAGGCTGCGTTCCATGACGGTGCCGGTACGCCCGGCCGGCAGCAACCGGGCCGGCCCGCTCGAACTCCGCTCCCGCGCGGCCCCTTCGGCGGAGGGGAGCGTGGAGCCGTCGGGCGAGGTCATCAGCCGGGTCAGATGACGCGACCAGAGGGCGAGCAGTCCCGCCAGCGCACCGGCGGACAGGGCGAGTTGGAGGACGGCGACACCGTACGACCCCTCGCTCGCCGAGTCGACCGCGCCGATCGCCGAGGCGGGCGGGACCCACTTCAGCACCTCGGCGGGCCCGTCCAGCTGCCCCAGGCCGCCCGAACCGAGGCGCTGCGCGCCGAAGTTGACGACCTGGGCGCCGACGGCGATCAGCAGTCCGCTGAGTACCGCGAGATCACGGCCCTTGCGGCTGGTCAGCAGCCGGACGTTGGCCACGGCGACGGCCCGCGCGAGCGCCACGCAGACCAGCAGCGCGAGCCCGACGCCGAGCACGGCGAAGACGTATGCCGTCCCGCCGTGCGCGACCGCGACGACGGACCCGACGAGCATGCAGAGCGTGAACACCGGCCCGATGCCGAGCAGCGAGGCCACCAGCAGTGCCCGCACCAGTGGCCGCGGCCGCAGCGGCAGCATCACCAGCCGGGTCGGGTCGAGGGTCTCGTCGCCGCCGGGGAAGAACAGCGGCATCACGGCCCAGCCGACGGCCAGCACCGCGACCAGCGGGACGACGACGGAGCTGGCGTGCTCGTTGCCGCGCAGGACGATGAGACCGAGCAGTTGCAGGACGGAGAAGAGCAGTACGGCGACGGCCGAGGCGATGTAGGCGGCCCGTCGCCCGCCGGACTGCCGCAGTCCGTTCCTGAGCAGCGACAGTTTCAGCCGTACGACGACCGGTGTGATGTCTCCCGTCATCGGGCCCCGCCGCCCAGCCAGTCGAGGTCGGCACCGGCGTTCTGCCCCTGCGCGCCCACGAGTTCCAGGAACGCCCGCTGCAGCGAGGGCGCGGCCCCGCGCACCTCGTCGAGCGGTCCGTGGGCGCGGATACGGCCGGCGGCCATGACGGCCACCCAGTCGCACAGGGACTCCACGAGCTCCATCACATGCGAGGAGAAGACGACGGTGGCGCCGGAGGCGGTGTACCGCTCCAGCACTCCTCGGATGGTCTGTGCGGAGACCGGGTCGACGCCCTCGAACGGCTCGTCGAGGAACAGCACTTCGGGATTGTGGAGCAGGGCGGCCGCGAGCCCGATCTTCTTCCGCATCCCGGTCGAGTAGTCGACGACCAGCTTGTGCCGGGCCCCGGCGAGATCCAGCACATCGAGCAGCTGAGCGGCCCGCCGGTCGACCTCGGCACCGGGCAACCCGCGCAACCGCCCGCTGTACGCCAGCAGTTCCCGCCCGGACAGCCGCTCGAACAGCCGCAGCCCCTCGGGCAGAACGCCGATCCGGGCCTTGACGGCCACCGGGTCCTGCCACACGTCGTGCCCGACGACCGTGACGGTTCCCTGATCGGGGCGGAGCAGCCCGGTGACCATGGAGAGAGTGGTGGTCTTCCCTGCCCCGTTGGGCCCGACGAGCCCGATGAACTTCCCGGCAGGCAGTTCGAGATCAATTCCCCCTACGGCAACCTGCTCCCCGAACCGCTTCCAGAGCCCACGCACACTCACAGCCGACGTCATGAACGCCAACTTTAGGGGTGCACGTCACCTGTCCCTACCGCACGCATAAGCAAGCGGCGAGATCAACTCCTCGGCATCCGGCAGCCAACGGTTCGCAGGGGTAGGACGGCAAGCCCACTGCACAGCCCCGGACGACCCGAAGCGAGTGGGAGGCGCAGCGACATACGCCCCCTCCCCAGGCGCGACCAGATCAAGGGACGAGGGAGCCCACCCGAGCTTCCCCACCAGCTCCGGCACTTTCACCGACGCCCCCGGCAACACGAAGAACTGCATCCGACGATCGGGCGTCAACGTCACCGGCCCCAGCGTCAACTCCATCCGCTCCATACGGGCCAGCGCCAGGAACCCCGCGGTCTCCGGGACGGAAATCGCGTCGAAGGTCCGGCCCGTCGGCAACAAAATGGACGCCGTCGGCTGCTTCTGCCACATCCGGCGCGCGACCGTCGCACTGCCGGTGGCCTGCGTCGCCCAGTCCTCCCGCGCGGGATGCGCCCCGGGTGCGGCGCACGCGGTGTCACCGCAGGAGCACCGCTGCACCCCGTCGACGGCTTCCAGCCAGGTCCCGGGAAAGACGTCCCAGTGGCGCTCCTCGGCGTAACGTACGGCTGTCTCCAGCAGCGATTCCCCGCGCTGCTTCGGAATCTGAGCGGCTTCGGTACCCGCGATCGTCTCTTCCACGCTGAACACAACTCCCGCACCCACCTCGGGTTACGGCCGTACCGCGCGCGGGGGAAGCGCATCGATTCCGCATCCGGGGCGCATGGATGCATGTGTGGGGGCGCAGAGGAGGAACCTCCGCGTGAGCTGGGTAACCACGTGTGGGGTCGGTACGAGTCTCTACCCCGGCAATCCTGGCATGCCTCGCATTTTCGACACGTTGGCGGGGCATTGATCTTCAAGGCCGGATCTTTTCGGTGGTCCGGTGGAAGACACGTCAACTCGGTGCGTGGGCAGGCACCGCAGCCACAGGGGGTACGCCATGGCCGCAAGGCCTCTCGTCGCGCGGCAGCCGAACGAACGGCTGCAGGCGCTCATCCAGGAGGCGGGGTGCTCGAACGCCGGGCTCGCCCGCCGGGTCAACATGTGCGGCGCCGAGCACGGCCTCGACCTGCGCTACGACAAGACGTCCGTGGCCCGTTGGCTGCGCGGACAGCAACCGAGGGGGCGGGCCCCCGCGATCATCGCGGAGGCTCTCGGGCGCAAACTCGGCCGTACGGTCACGATCGACGAGATCGGCATGGCCAACGGCAAGAACCTCGCCTCCGGGGTGGGTCTCCAGTTCTCGCCGACGGTACTGGGCGCCATCGAGCAGGTGTGTGAGCTGTGGCGCAGTGACGTGGGCCGCCGGGACTTCCTGTCCGGCTCCTCGGTCGCCGCGTCCGCGCTGGTCGAGCCGAGCCGGGACTGGCTGATCTCCTCGCCCGACTCGCAGGTGGCACGCCAGGCGGGCCCGCGCGTGGGGCAGTCCGACGTGGCGGCGGTGCGGGCGATGACCCAGGCGCTCGTGGACCTCGACCACCAGTACGGCAGCGGGCATGTGCGCCCGGTCGTCGTGCACTACCTCAACAGCGTGGTCTCCGGGCTGCTCGCGGGGTCGTACCGGGAGGCGGTCGGGCGTGAACTGTTCGCCTCCGTCGCACGGTTGACCGAACTCGCCGGGTACATGGCGATCGACACCGGGCAACCGGGCCTGGCCCAGCGGTACTACATCCAGGCGCTCCGGCTCGCACAGGCGGCCGGCGACCGCGGATACGGCGGCTATGTGCTCGCCGCGTCCATGAGCCACCTCGCCGCGCAGCTCGGGAACCCGCGCGAGATCGCCCAGTTGGCGCGGGCGGCCCAGGAAGGGGCGCGGGGCCGGGTGACACCGCGTGCGGAGGCGATGTTCCACGCGGCGGAGGCCCGCGGACACGCGCTCATGGGCGATGTGCGGGCCACCCAGGCGGCGTCCGGGCGGGCCGTGCACGCGCTGGAGGCGGCGGACCCGGCCGGCGGCGACGACCCGGCGTGGATCGCGCACTTCGACGAGGCCTACCTCGCCGACGAGTTGGCCCACTGCCACCGCGACCTCGGTCAGGCCGACGCGGCCGCGCGATGCGCCCAGGAGTCCCTGGACGGGCTTCCCGAGAACAAGGCGCGCCGCCGGGCCATCGGCTACGTCCTGCTGGCCAGCGCGCAGGTGCAGCAGCGCGAGATCGAGCAGGCCTGCAACACCGGTCTGAAGGCGGTGGAGTTGCTGGAGACGGTCCGCTCCAACCGGGGCGCGGAGTACCTCGACGACTTCCAGCAGCGCCTCGATCCGTTCCGGGACGAGCCGGTCGTCAGGGAGTTCGGGGCCCGCCTCGACCTCCAGGCGGCCGCATAGAGGAGGACAGGTACAGCGGATACGGGCCCGGAACCGTCACGTGATCACCAGGGAATTGTTACTGCGGTCACAGGGACGCAGGTCACGTCCTGTGCTACGTGGCACCGGGCTCGGAGGACCCGGTAGCGTGAGCCGACGATTCCGAAGTTCCCCCATAAGTAGGAGTCCCGGTGACGCAGAGTGGACAGGGCGAGCAGCCCTCGGCGCGCGAAGCGCGCGAAGGCATCGTGCTGCCCTCCGACGGCGGGGAACCCCTGCTGCCGGGACAGACGGGCGGATACGGCGGCCCGCAGTCCGGATACGGCGGTGCGCAGCCGCAGGGCGGTTACGGCAGCCCTCCGCAGGCGGCCCCGTCCGGCCCGGCGCCCGACGGGGCGTACGGCCAGCCGCCCGGCGGCCAGGCCTGGGGCACCCCGTGGGGCCCCGACCAGCACCAGGACTCGGCCCAGCCGCAGGCCCAGGACTGGTCGCAGCCGCCCGCCCAGACCTGGGGCACTCCGCAACAGCCCGGCGGCATACCGCCCGAGGCCCCCTCGCAGTCCCAGCCGCTGCCTCCGCAGGAGGGCCAGGTGGCGCCGTACGCCGCCGCGCAGCAGCCGTCCGCGCCGGGCTACGACACCAACGAGCCGACCTCCTACTACCTGCCGCCGGTCGGCCGGCCCCTCCCGCCGGCCTCCGCCCCGCAGTCCCAGCCGCTGCCTCCGCAGGAGGGCCAGGTGGCGCCGTACGCCGCCGCGCAGCAGCCGTCCGCGCCGGGCTATGACACCAACGAGCCGACCTCCTACTACCTGCCCCCGGTAGGCCAACCCCTCCCGTCGGCCCCTGGCACGCCCGCCTCCGCGCCCCTGCCGCCCGCCGACGAGGGCGCCACCCAGTTCATCCCGCCGGTCGCGGCCGCGCCCGGCGCCCCCGAGGGAGCCACCCAGTACCTCCCGCCCGTCCGCCCCGGCGCGCTCCCGCCCGAGGCCTCCGCGGGAGCCCAGTTCCAGGGGCAGTCCCCGTACGCCCCGCAGCCCCCGCAGAACGCCGGCCCCGACGCCGAGGCCACGCAGTTCATCGCGCCCGTGCCGGGACAGGCCCCCGGCGCGTCCTACGGCGGGGAACGGCAGCCGCCCTCCGAGTTCGACAACCTCTTCAGGGGCGGACCGGGCACCGACGGCGGGGCCGGGGCCACCCAGCAACTGCCGCGCTTCGCCCAGCCCGAGGCCGTACCGCACGGGTACGCGGCCCACCAGCAGCCGTACGGCGCCCAGCAGCAGCCGTACGCCGCGCAGCAGCAGCCGTACGCCGCGCAGCAGCCGCCGTACGTCCCGCCGGGCGGTGACGGCTACGACGACGGCGACCGGGGCGGCCGTGGACGCTCGCGGGTGCCGGTCATCGCCGCCGTCGGCATCGGCATCGTCGTGCTCGGCATCGGCGCGGGCGCGCTGCTCGCCGGGGGCGGCGGTGACGACCAGGGGAACAAGAACCAGACCGTCTCGGCCACGGCCCCCGCGACCGACGGGTCCGCCTCGCCGGCGGCCGACGCGGCGCAGGCGCAGGCCGTGGAGCTGGACAAGCTGCTCGCCGACAGCGGCAACAGCCGTTCCTCGGTGATCAACGCGGTGGCGAACGTGAAGTCCTGCAAGAACCTCGCCGCGGCCGCCAAGGACCTGAGGGCGGCGGCGAGCCAGCGCACCGGCCTGGTGACCCGGCTCGGGGCGCTCTCGGTCGACCAGCTGCCGAGTCACACCGAGCTGACCGCCGCCCTCACCAAGGCCTGGCAGGCGTCCGCGTCCGCGGACAACCACTACGCGGCCTGGGCCGACCAGGCGGCCGGCAAGAAGGGCTGCAAGAAGGGCCAGGCCCGCCCCACGGGCCAGACCGCGGCCGGCAACCGGGACAGCGGCACCGCCAGCACCGAGAAGGCCAAGGCGGCCCGGCTGTGGAACGTGATCGCGAAGAAGTACAGCCTGACCGAGCGCTCGGCGACCCAGCTGTAGGTGCCAGGCCGGGTGGGGTGCCGTACGCGGCCCCCCGCCCGTCCGGTTAGTCGATGTCGGCGTTCTGGAGCGTCTTCGTCGCGTCGGTGAAGCCCTTGCGGGCCGCCACGAGTTGGCCCTGGCGTACGACCTGGAGCGTCACGTTGGCGTTGACCATGCGCGGGAACCCGACCGTGGCGAGGTCGTCCGCGGCGCTCCAGGTGTGTCGGGTGGCCCACTGGAGCGTCGGCGTGAGACCGCCGGTCGTGATCTTGAGCCCGTCGTTGAGGGCGCCGCGCACGCTGCCCGAGGAGACCTCGCCGCCACCGAGCGACTCGACGACCCTCTTCAACACCGTGTAGGCGATCCAGGTGGTCTGCACCCCCGCGTCCGCCGAGTCGATGCGGTTGTCGCCGAAGGCCTGCTCGCTGATGACCTTCTTCATCGCGGCCCAGCGGGCGTCGCTCTCCACCGGGTACCAGCCGGTGATGTACGACCCCTCGTACGGCCCGGACGCCCCGCCGGACGCGTCGATCACCGTCTGGTCGACGCTGCCCATCGTCACAGCCGTGCGCACCTTCGGGTAGTCCTCGCGGGCACGCCGGAAGGAGTCCATGAAGGTGCTGGTCCGGTCGCCGAGCGCGGGCACCACGCACCCCTCCTTCGCCGAGCCGGAGGCCGATGCGGTCGAGGCCGAGGTGGCGGAGGCCGAGCCGTCGAGCACCTTCGTCGACTCCGCCGAGTACTCGGTGGCGTCGTCCGCCGCCCGCACGTCGCTCGCGGCCCGGTGCCCACCGGTGGTCAGCCCGGAGTCCAGCAGGACAGGCAGCTCGTCGCCCGCGATGGTGTCCGGCCGTACGAGGGTGACGTTGCCGCAGACCGCGGCGAGCTCCTTGCCGAGCCCGGCCAGCAGGGTGGGCTGGCCGCCGTTGACGGGGTAGGACAGCGGACTGGTGAACTCGGCGTTGGTGACGCCGTAGCCGCCGATGTAGGGGATGCCCGCGTTCTCCAGGGGCGGGAAGAAGGAGTCGCCGTACTGGCTGTAGGAGCCGACGACCGCGACCACGTTCTCCTTGACCGCGCGCCGGGCGCACTTCGCCGCGGCCACCCCGTCGTTGTGGTCGTTGCAGGTCAGGACGGTGAGTTTACGGCCGTTGATGCCGCCCTTGGAGTTGATCCAGCGGGCGTAGGCCTGCGCGAAGGCGGGCATGCCGGGCTTGTTGGTCGCGTTGGTGTCCGACGGGGCCCAGGTCATGACCTTGATCGGGGTGTCCCCGGAACCCCCCGTGGTACCGGGGACGACCCCGCAGCCGGCGGCGAGCGAGGCACACGCCAGCAGCGCCCCCGCCGCGCGGAGGGCTCTGACGGGCCGGTGGTGCCTGGGGAGGAAGGTGCTGCGGATGCGTCGCCTACCGGTCATGGGCACACACGCTTCCGCCACATCGCCAACTCGGAAGTGACCCTAGGTCAACGAAGGGTGACGTAAAGGTGAACACCGGGGTCCTGTGAGGCACGAAAGGGGAAGAACGTACGATCGGTGACCGTGCAAGGTTCGGAGAACTCTTCCCGTCGCGGCCGTCGCTCCTCCACCATGGGCGACATGCCACTGAACGACATGCCGTGGTGGCGCTGGCGCAGCAATGTGCGCTCCGCGCTGCACATGCTCTCCGACCCCGGCTTCCAGCAGAACGTCTGGCTGGCCGGCGTCGAAGGGTACGGGGACGTCACCGACGCCGTGTACCGCCTCGTCGAGGACACCTGGCTGGACAACTGGTCCGCCGAGAAGTACGTCGGCACGATCTTCCGGGACTCCCAGGAGGCGGCCCTCGTCGACACCGCCGTTCTGCGGGTGCTCAGGATCATGCACCAGGTCGGTCCCGACGCCCCCGTCTCCGTGTACATGGAGAACGCGGGGTGGCCGGACGCGGTGCGGGCGGCGCGGGACGCGCACGTACGCATGGCGACGGCCGACGGGGAGGACCCCGAGGCACCGCCGCGCACGCTCCAGGTGCTGCAGATCATGACCCGGTCCGCGTGACGGACGCGGTGTCTGCCCAACCGATGGATATGCGACCCTGTCCTGCATGAACGAGCAGTCCACCCCCGCCGAGCAGTACGTCCTGACCCTGTCCTGCCCCGACAAGCAGGGCATCGTGCACGCCGTGTCGAGCTACCTCTTCATGACCGGCTGCAACATCGAGGACAGCCAGCAGTTCGGCGACCACGACACGGGTCTGTTCTTCATGCGCGTCCATTTCTCGGCGGAGGAGCCGGTGACCGTGGACAAGCTGCGGGCGTCCTTCGCGGCGATCGGTGACGCCTTCCACATGGACTGGCAGATCAACCGGGCCGAGGACAAGATGCGGGTCGTGCTCATGGTCAGCAAGTTCGGGCACTGCCTGAACGACCTGCTGTTCCGGGCGCGTATAGGAGCTCTCCCGGTGGAGATCGCCGCGGTGGTCTCCAACCACATGGACTTCGCCGAGCTCGTGGGGTCGTACGACATTCCCTTCCACCACATTCCGGTGACGCGGGAGAACAAGGCCGAGGCGGAGGCGCGACTCCTCGAGCTGGTGCGCGAGCAGAACGTCGAGCTCGTGGTGCTGGCCCGGTACATGCAGGTGCTGTCCGACGATCTGTGCAAGCAGCTGAGCGGCCGGATCATCAACATCCACCACTCGTTCCTGCCGAGCTTCAAGGGCGCGAAGCCGTACCACCAGGCTCACGCGCGCGGGGTCAAGCTGATCGGGGCGACGGCGCACTATGTGACCGCCGACCTCGATGAGGGGCCGATCATCGAGCAGGAGGTCGAGCGGGTGGGGCATGACGTCACGCCGGACCAGCTGGTCGCGATCGGGCGGGATGTGGAGTGCCAGGCGCTGGCGCGGGCCGTGAAGTGGCATGCGGAGCGCAGGATTCTGCTGAACGGGCGGCGGACGGTGGTGTTCGCCTAGGGGCTCGGGGGGTTCTGGTTGTAGGGCGGCTGCGGGTGGTTCGTGGTTGCTCGCGCAGTTCCCCGCGCCCCTTGAGTAGGCGCAGTGGACGTGCTTTCAGGGGCGCGGGGAACTGCGCGACCAGCCCCCACTCACCCGCGCCGCCGACGAAACCGCAACCCGCCCCTACATCCGGCTCAAGCTCGCCGCCGCGTACAGGACGTCCCTGATCGCCTCACGGTCACCCCGTTGTCCCACCGCCGCCTCCGGCGGAGGCACATGCCCCGCAGCCAGCCGGCAGAACTCCACGCCGTCCAGCGCCACATGCGCCACCTCGTGCTCCGCGGACCCCACCGCCGCCGGGGAGTCGAGAGGGATCAGCCACTCTCCGCCCCCGTGGCCCTCGATCTCCAGGCGGAGGGTGCGGCCGAGGCCTCCCGCGCTCACGAGGTGCCGTCCCGGGACCGGTGACGCGAGCCCCTTCTGCCGCCGGTGCGCCAACACCGCCGGCAACATCCGCGCGGCCAGGTCGATCATGCGGTTGAGGTGGCGGGGGGACGGGGGCTCGTAGGGGTAGTCGACCGCTTCCGCGATGTCCTCCGCGTGGACCCAGCACTCGAAGGCGCGGTCCAGCATCGCGTCGTGGAGGGGGAGGTCGAAGTCGCCGTAGGCCACCGCGAGTTTCCCTGAGGTGCTGCCGGTGAAGGACACCGTGCGCACGAGGTCGTGGCTCTGCTCGCGCCACGGCGTCCGTACGGAGCGGGTCGGCGGGAAGTGCGACGCGCGCCAGTACGCCTCGGTGCGGCCGGCCGGCGTGGGCGCGTCCGGCGGGATCTCGCCCATCGGGTCGTCCAGGCCCAGGGCCACCGCGACGAGGCCGTCGACCGACAGCAGGTGGGCCATGACCCCGGCGACCGTCGTACGGCGGCTCGTGGCCTCGTCCGCGTCGAACCAGCGCAGCCGTACGGGCGCGTGCCACTCGGCGTCGCCGAAGTCCTGCAGCAGGGCGTCGAGGCGGGCGGTCTCGGCGTCGTACGGCGTGGCCCACACCGGGATCGGGATGCGCGGCGGGCGCCGGTCCAGGCAGCTGTCGAGGACGCGGGTGCGCAGGCCGGGGTCCAGGTCGAGGCTCTCCGGTCGCTGCAGCAGGCCCACCGCCTCGCGCAGCCGCAGCGCCTCGTCGGCACAGGAGCCGCAGACACCGAGGTGGTCCTCCACGGCGGCCGTCTCCGCCACGGAACACGCGGCGATCGCCCACGCCCCGAGCAGCGCCTTCAGCACCTGGTGCTCCAGAACGAGCGGAGCGGACGGCTCGGCCGGCACGGGCAACGGCAGGCCGGTGTCCTCGACGGAGGCGCGTGGGAGGGGTATGCGGGGCGGCCGGTCGGGGGCGGGGCCGTTGCCGCCGGCAGGGCTGCCGGGGTCGCGGGGGTCCCCGGGGCCGCCAGGCGCATCAGGCTCGCTCGGGCTGCCGGGGCCACCCGACGTATGTGGGCCACCGGGCTCGCTCGGGCCGCCCGCGCCCGCGTCGCCCGTGCCGGAGCCCTGCGGTCCGGTGTCACCACGGCCGACCGCGCTCGGGCCGCCGCTCAGTCCGTCCCGGCCGTCGTCGCCCGTACCGTCGATGCCGTCGCCATGGCCGCCGATCCCAGGGGCGCCCGTGTTCCCGGCAGCTCCGGCTCCCCCGGCATCCTCGGAGAACACCCCGTCCCCGTCATGGTCGTCGTACGCCTCGAAGCGGTCGCTCACGCCGCGCCTCCGTATCCCGGCGGAGCTCCCGCGTCGTGGGCCGTGGACAGGAGTTGTAGGCCCAGGCGGAGGCGGCGGCGGGCCTCGTCCTCGGTGACGCCGAGGTCGGCGGCGGTCTGGCGGTAGTCGCGGCGCTGGAAGTAGGCCAGCTCCAGCGCGGCCCGCAGCGGGGTGGGCATGGCCTGGACGATGTAGTCGGCGCGGGCGGCGACCGAGGCGCGGTGCACCTTGCGCTCCAGCTCCTCGGAGTCGGCGACCGCCCCCTCGCTGCCCCGGGTGAGCGCGGCGGTCTCGGTGGCGCGCAGCCGCTGCACGGCCAGGCGGTGGGTCAGACCGGCGACCCAGGAGCGCAGCGGGCCCTGTTTGGGGTCGTAGGCCTCGGGGTGTTCCCAGACGTGGGCGAAGACGTCCCGGGTGATGCCGTCGGCCGCGCGCTCATCTCCGAGCACGCGGTGGGCGAGTCCGTGCACGAGTGAAGCGAAACGGTCGTAGAGCTCGCCGAGGGCGGCCGCCTCACCGCGTGCGAGCCGCTGCTGCATCTTGCGGTCCCAGCGGGGCGGTGCGTCCTTCTTCGCCATGCGGCCCCCTCACCCCTGGAAGTCTCCGGGGCAAGCCTGCGCCCACCGTCTCCTCGAATGTAGTCGGCACCCCCGACAGCGCACGCCCCTTTGTTTCAATGCACGCCCCCTGAGGGGCCTCAGGTGGTAGTGGACCTTGTGGACCATCCCCTACCCGGCCACTCACCGACCAGACCTGATCGAACAGGATCGAAGCCGACTAAAACAAGCCTCTTTCGAACGATTTCCGTTTCTCGGCCTGAGTTTCAGGGAACGGCCGCTGGGCAGCCGCGCTGCAAGGAAGCGTAGGAAAGGCTTCCGTTTGCTTTCCGGCGAGCGAAGGGCATGGTGGTGGCGTTCAATGTGACCGGCGACGAGCAGGGCGACTGGGCCGTGCTCAGTGTGTCGGGCGAGCTGGATCTGGTGACCTCACCAGTGCTCCGCCAGCGCGTCCACGACGTGGTGGCCGAGGGCCGCCACAGTCTTGTGCTCGACCTCTCCCAGGTGTACTTCTGCGACTCCAGCGGTGTGGGCGTACTCATAGCGTCCCGTCGCCTCATCCGCTCCTGCCGGGGCGATCTGCGCCTGATCCTCCCGGACCGGGGCGCCGCAGAGGGCTCCCACGTCAACCGCGTCCTCGGCGCCCTGGGCGTCCGCCGCCTGTTCGAGGTCCACCCGGACCTGGACTCGGCGACCGACGAGGAGGCGGGGCCACTGTCCGCGTAGGGTCCGTTCGGCGGACCGTCAGCCCGGAGAAGTGTCACCTGTGGCTGCCCGGAGGGGTGTCACCTGCGACGTATGCCCTCGACCGCCGCCTCTCTCCCGGGACGGACCCGCACGGCTGTGACCTGGGGCACCCCGACTGCCACACCGTTGTCCCAAAATTTCCCCGGTCTTGGCACAAGCGCCCCCTTACGGCCCCCGGGGCCCCGCTCGCGTCGTACGCTCCGTGCGAGAAGCACCCGATGTGATGTGAGGCGGCCCGAAGAGACATGGTCAGCAGCGAGTACGAGCGCAGGATCGCCGGCCGGTTCGCCACCTTCGACCAGGACGGCAACGGCTACATCGACCGCGAGGACTTCAACGTGGCGGCCAAGGCGCTGCTCACGGAGTTCGGCATGGCGGCACGCTCCGACAAGGGACAGGCGCTGTACATCGGCGCCGAGGCGTTCTGGCAGGGCATGGCGGGGATCGCCGACCGGGACGGCGACCAGCGGATCAACCGCGACGAGTTCGTGAACGGCGCGCTCAAGCGGCTGCGCGACAACCCGGACCGGTTCGCCGAGATCGCCCGCCCCTTCCTGCACGCGGCGATCGACGTCGCCGACCAGGACGGCGACGGACGCGCCACTGTCGAGGACACCGCGCGCGTGCTCAGGATCCTCGGCGTGAGCGAGGACATCGCGCGGGCCGCCGCGGCCACCCTGGACACCGACGGCGACGGCAAGGTCGGCGAGGCCGAGATCGTGGCCGCCTTCGCCCGTTACTTCACGGTCCCCGAGTAGCGCTCCCTGAGCTTGTACTTCAGGACCTTGCGCAGGGTCTCGTTGCGCGGAAGGGCGTCCACCACCTCCAGCTGCTCCGGCAGCTTGTGCGTCGACAGCCCTTCCGCGCGCAGATACGCGGACACGTCCTCCAGGGTCAACTTCCGGGCCCCCTCGGGCTGTTCCACCACGGCACACACGCGTTCCCCGCGTTCGGCGTCCGGCAGCCCGATCACCGCCACGTCCCCGACGGCCGGATGCGCGGCCAGCAGGTCCTCGATCTCCTTCGCCGAGATGTTCTCGCCCTTGCGGATGATCACGTCCTTGAGTCGTCCGGTGAGCACCAGATGGCCGGTGTCCGTCACGAATCCCAGGTCACCGGTGCGCAGGAACCCCTCCTCGTCGAAGGCCTCCGCCGTCTGCGCCGGATCCAGGTACCCCTGACACACCGCCTCCCCCTTCAGCCGCACCTCCCCGTCCACGATCCGCACGGACATGCCCTCCGGCGGCCGCCCCTCGGTCGTGGCAAGGTTCTCCACCGTGTCGTCGGGCGCCCCCATGGTGATCATCGGCACCTCGGTCATGCCGTACCCGTGCGTGAGCTGCACCCCCAACTCCCGTACGACGGCGTGGTAGACCTCCGGCGGCTTGGGCGCCCCGCCCCCGGCGAGCAGCCGTAGTGAGGGAATCACGGGAACACCGGGCTGCTTGCGCTGCTCGGTGAGGAACATGGAGTAGAACGCCGTCGAACCGCCCGCCACCGTCACCCCGTGCCGCCGACAGCCCTCCAGCGCGTCCGGCAGTGCGAACTGCTCGAACATCACCGCCGGGAAGCCGTACAGCAGCAGCATCACGGTGTAGTCCGGGCCCGCGATGTGCGCGTACGGGAAGGCCATCGACCCCACGTCGTCCGCCGTCAGCTTCAGCGCGTGCGCGAGGCAGGAGCCGCCCGCGATGAGCGAACGGTCCGTGTGGAGAACGCCCTTGGGGTCGGAGGTGGTTCCCGAGGTCCAGTAGATCCAGCGGACGGAGGTGCCGTCGGCGGGCGGGGCGGGCAGCACGGCCGGGTCGCCGTCCGGGAGGTCGTCGTACGCCTCGAAGACGCCCTTCGCGCCGAGCCGCCGGGCCATCTCCGTGTGGTCGAAACCGCGCCAGACGCCCGGCACCGCGAAGAACTCCGCCTTCGACTCCCTGAGGGCGAAGCCGACTTCGCGGTCCCGGTAGAAGGGGATGACCGGCGACTGCACGGCGCCCAGGCGGGCCAGCGCGAAGGAGAGCAGGGCCGTCTCGATCCGGGTCGGCAGCTGCCAGGCGACGACGGTGCCGGGGCGTACGCCCATGTCGTACAGGCCGGCCGCGACCCGCTCGGCACGCGCGCGCAGGTCGCCGAAGGTGAGCGTGCGGTCGTCCTGGAGGAGGACCGGGCGGTCGGGGGTGAGGTCGGCGCGGCGGGCGACCAGCTCCCAGAGGGTGCGGGACGCGCTGAGCGCGTGGGCGGTGTCGGTCACGGCGGCCCCCTTGGTAGAACTGACGGACAGTCAGATCGTGCGCAGAGCGTAGGGCGGGACGCCTTGTCGGTCCAGGGGTGCGGGACTTAGCCTTCCAGGAACTGACGGTTCATCAGATGGGGCGGCTGTCATGGACCTCGCGTACACACCGGAAGAGGAGGAGTTCCGGGCGCGGCTACGGGAGTGGCTCGCCAAGGTGCTCCCCACGCTGCCGCCGAAGCCCTCCCCGCAGGACTGGCCCGGGCGCCGGGCGTACGACCTCGGCTGGCAGCGGACGCTGTACGACGCGGGGTACGCGCAGGTGCACTGGGACGCATCGCCGACGACCCGGCTCATCTTCCTGGAGGAGACGGAGCTCGCGGGCGCGCCCTACGTGGGTGCCGGGTTCGTGGGACTGCTGCACGCGGGGCCCACGATCGCCGCCGAGGGGACACCGGGGCAGCGGGAACGCTGGCTGCCGCCGATCCTGCGGGGCGAGGAGGTGTGGTGCCAGGGGTTCAGCGAACCGGATGCCGGGAGCGACCTCGCGGCGCTGCGCACGCGCGCGCGTAGGGACGGCGACGACTATGTGGTGAGCGGGTCGAAGATCTGGACCTCGCACGCCGAAGCGGCCGACTGGTGCGAGCTGCTGGTGCGGACGGATCCGGCTGCGCCCAAGCATCGCGGGATCAGCTGGCTGGCGATGCCGATGTCTGCGGCCGGTGTCGAGGTGCGGCCCCTGCGGACGCTGGCCGGGTCCGCCGAGTTCGCCGAGATGTTTCTCGACGAGGTGCGGGTGCCGGTGGGGAATCGGGTGGGGGAGGAGAACGACGGGTGGCGCGTGACCATGGTGACGCTGTCCTTCGAGCGCGGGACCGCCTTTGTGGGCGAGGTCGTCGCCTGTCGGCGGGTGCTGGGTGAACTTGCCGTCACGGCGCGGGAGAACGGGTGTTGGGACGATCCTGTGCTTCGGCGTCGGTTGGGGCGGTTGAACGCCGAGTTCCGGGCGTTGTGGCGGCTTACGCAGTGGAACGTGAGTGAGGCGGAGGCGGGGGGTGGGGTGCCGGGGGTGGGGGGTTCGGTTTTCAAACTCCGGTACTCGCATGCTCGGCAGGAGTTGTACGACGTTGCGGGCGAAGTGCTGGGTGTCGAGTCGCTGGATCTTGAACGTCCCTGGGTGATCGACCGGTTGTCGTCGTTGTCGTACACCATCGCGGCCGGGACCTCGCAGATTCAGCAGAACATCGTGGCCGAGCGGATTCTTGGGTTGCCCAAGGGGCGGTAGCGGTTGAGTGCCGGGTGCGGGTTCGTTGTGGCTGGTCGCGCCCGCGCGGCGGTAGCCGCAAATCGAGCACAGCCCCCCGCCCCTGGGGTGGCCACCGCGGCCTGAGTTGAGAAGAGGGCGTGGCATGCGGTTTCAACTGACCGATGATCAGGTGGCCTTGCAGGCCGGTGTGCGGGAGTTGCTTGCTCGGCGCTTTGGCGGGGAAGCATTGCGCGCTGCCGTGGACGCTCCGGAACTGGACCGTGCCCTGTGGCGGGAGTTGGGGGCCGCCGGGTTCTTCTCGCTGCGGGTGCCCGAGGCGGACGGTGGGGTTGGACTGGGGTTGCCGGAAGCCGTGTTGGTCTTCGAGGAGGCCGGGCGGGTGTTGTTGCCGGGGCCGCTCGTGGCCGGCCACCTCGCGGCCGGTGTCGTGGACGGGGCCGCCGAAGGGGAGGTCGTCGTGACCGGCGTCGACCCGGACGGACTCGTGGAGTGGCTGGACGCGGCTGACGTCGTGCGCGGGGAGGCCGCCGGCGCCGTACCCCTGAGGTCGGTGGATCCGCTGACGCCGTTGCATCGGGTGCCCGGGGTGTCGGGGGGCGCCGTCGATCCCGTCGCCGTGCTCCTGACCGCCGCCGAGCAGCTCGGCACCGCCACGCGCGTGTGTGAGCTCGCCGTGCAACACGCGCGGACGCGAAAGCAGTTCGGGCAGCCGATCGGGGCCTTCCAGGCGGTCAAGCATCTGTGCGCGCAGATGCTGGTGCGGGCCGAGACGGCCCGGGCCGCGGTCTACGCGGCCGCCGTGACCGCGGACCCCGTGGACATCGCCGCGGCCCGGCTGCTGGCCGACGAGGCCGCCGAGCGGGGTGCACGGGACTGTCTTCAGGTGCACGGCGGGATGGGGTTCACCTGGGAGTGTGAGGTGCATCTGCATCTGAAGCGGGCCTGGGTGCGGGGCCGGCGGGCCGGTGGCGGTGCGGAGAGTGAGGAGTCGCTCGCCGTCGATCTGCTGGCCTGAGGTGCCCGCGGCCTGCCCGGTCCCGGAGGTGCCCGGAGCGGATGTCGCGGATTGTGGCATACCGGAATCACGGAGCGTTGATATCTGGTTGTGTCCTATGTGTGACTCGTCACGTCCTGGAGTCGGCGGCCCGCTCCGGTACCTTGTGTGAGATGCGAGTGGTTCGGAGCATGAGCCATGCCGGTGTTGCCGATGGGGCGGCCCCGGACCCGGCGATGCGCGCCGCTGCTCGCAGGGCGGAAGGGCCTGCGTCCTGCGCCTGTTCGACTTCCCGCGGCGAGCGTCGCACAGTATCCCGCACGGGTACTCCTTCGCGCTGGAATATGCCCGAAGCGCTTGTTGGCGTGACTGTACGTCAACCATGCTGTCCTGTAAGGGATTCACGTTCCGTGACCCCGGCTTCGGTCCTTGTTCCGGTCATGCAAAAAATGGCTACGATCGTGGCCCTCGTGAGGCGCGAGCCCATGTGCCCGCCGGTTCGGATGGTGTGAGCGGTGCAGGTGCTTCAAGTGCAGCTGGAGATCCGGCCCGACCCCGCAGAGGTGGGGCGAGCCCGGAGGTGGGCCCGCTCGCGGCTCGCCGGGTCCGGGATAGGGGCCGACGAGTCGCTCGCCGAGATCCTCATCCTGCTCGTGTCCGAACTGGTCACCAACGCCGTGGTGCACACCGGCCGTCCGGCCGTTCTGAGGCTGTCCCTGCCGGGCTGCGAGGCGGAGTCGGCCACCGTCCGCCTGGAGGTCGCCGACCGCAGTGGCCGGGCCCCGGTGCCGCGCTGCGTGGACGGCGACGCGACCGGCGGCCGCGGCCTCGCCCTCGTCGACGGTCTCGCGGACCGCTGGGGCTGGAGCCCCGAGGGCGCCGGCAAGAGCATCTGGTGCGAACTGGACCGCTGCGAGCGGCCCCGGAAGAGCACGGAGGTCTACGCCATCGAGGCCTCGGCCTACGAGGGGCTGGCGTTCGAGGCGGTGTGACCGGCGCATGGTCGCAGAAACCGCTGTCTCCCCTGCACTGCGGTGTGCCGGTGCGCCGGGAGGTGCTTCGGTGCGCGGCTGCGACAAAAAGGTCGTAAGCAATAAATCCTCATGCGGGTGTTGACGCACTGTGTTCGATTGATCACGCTGGTGTCAGCGATTCGCCGTGAGGGGACGCCGAGGGCTTCGGTGACGGAAGGCCTCGACGAGTGCGGATCGTGACGCGGTGTCGATTTCCCCGGGGCGGAGGGGAGTCGATGACGGCGGCGCGCGATGCCGTGCTCGGGGCGGGCCCGCGCGCCGCCGGCCGACCTCCCTACAGAACGGCCACCGGGGCCACGGGCGTGCCGGTGCCGCCGACGAACGGCTCGGGCATGGCCGACAGCAGGAACGCGTGGCGGCCCGCTTCTCCACAGGCTGTGGACAACTCCTCCAGGTTCCAGTTCTGGCCCTGCAGCATCCCCATCTCCACCAGATCCAGCGCGTGCACCGGCAGCCACAGGTCCTCGATCTCGGGTGGGAAGATCTCGAACGTGAGGGTGTCGTTGGCGACCGCGGCGACATCGCGCGCGTGGAACCACTCCGGAGTGCGCACCGACAGACCCGGCGACGGGTAGGCGTACGCCTCCTTGTCCCCGGCGAGATACACCTGGATCTGCCCCGTCCGTACGAGCACGATGTCACCGGCACGCACGCGCGTGCCCGCGAGTTCCTCGGCGGCCTCCAGGTCCTCGGGGGTCACGGCGTGCGCCCCGTCGAGCCGGTCCACGCCCCGCGCGCGTGCCACGTCGAGCAGTACCCCGCGCGAGACGACGTGCCGTGCCTTGTCGATGCCGCTGAACCCGGCGCCGCCGTGCGGGGTGATGGTGTCGGCCGGGCGGCCGTTGTAGAGCATGCCCGAGTGCGAGACATGGGTGAGCGCGTCCCAGTGGGTGGCCGCCTGGAGCCCCATGGTCACGGCGTCGTCGCTGCAGGCCACCGTCCCCGGTCCGAAGATCTCCTGGTTGATCTGCACCATCGCGTGCAGCGGGTTGACCCGGCCCGGCATCATCCCGGTCTGCACGCCGTCCTGCCTGAGGGGCAGCGCGAGAGGGACGCGACGGCCCGTGCGGACGGTCGCCGCCGCCCCGCGGACGACCTCGTCGGTGATCAGGTTCAGGGTGCCGATCTCGTCGTCGGCACCCCAACGGCCCCAGTTGTTCACGCGCTTGGCGATGTCGTGGAACGCGGCCGGAAGTGACATCGGGCCCTCCCCGGGGCTTGTGTCCGCACATCTGACGGGTCATAAAATCTAACGGTCCGTCAGAAACCGCGGGAAGGGGCCGGGCATGGGGAACTTCTTGGCAGGCAGGGTCGTCGCCGTGACGGGCGCGGGGCGGGGGATCGGACGGGCGGTCGCGATCGCGGCTGCCGCCGAGGGGGCGCGGGTCGTCGTCAACGACTACGGCGTCTCCGTGGACGGGGCGTCTCCGACGAGCGATGTCGCCACGGGTGTCGTGAAGGAGATCGAGGCGGCCGGGGGTGAGGCCGTCGCCGTCGCCGACGACATCTCGACCATGGCGGGTGGGCAGCGGGTCGTCGATGTGGCGCTGTCTTCGTACGGGCGGCTGGACGGTGTCGTCTGTGTCGCCGGGATTCTGCGCGAGCGCATGTTGTTCAACATGTCCGAGGAGGAGTGGGATCCGGTTCTCGCGACCCATTTGAAGGGGACGTTCACTGTTTTCCGGGCGGCTTCCGCGGTGATGCGGCAGCAGCGGGCGGGGACGTTGATCGGGTTCACCAGCGGGAATCATCAGGGCTCGGTTTCGCAGGCGAATTACAGTGCCGCGAAGGGCGGGATCATTTCGCTGGTGCGGAGCGCGGCGCTGGGGTTGCACAAATACGGGGTGACCGCCAACGCGGTGGCGCCCGTCGCCCGTACGCGGATGTCGGCGAACGTTCCCTTCGAGCTGACTGAGATCGGGGAGCCGGAGGATGTGGCCGCCATGGTGGTCTATCTGCTCTCGGAGCGGGCTCGGGAGATCACCGGGCAGGTGTACACCGTGGCGGGGGCGAAGATCGCGGTGTGGGCTCAGCCTCGGGAGTTGCGTGCGGCGTATGCCTCCGGCGGTTGGACGCCGGATCGGATCGCGGAGTTCTTGCCCGGGAGCGTGGGGGTGGATCCGATGCCGTTGCTTTCGGGGCCGGGTGCCTAGTGGGTCGGGGGTGATGGGTGTGGGGCGGCTGCGGGTTGTGTGTGGCTGGTCGCGCAGTTCCCCGCGCCCCTAGGTGGGACACCGGGTCCGGGGTGGAGAGGAGACGTTCGTGGAATTTGGGTTCACCGATGAGGATGAGGCGTTCCGAATCGAGGTCCGGGAATGGCTCTCCAGTCACGCTGATGGTTCTCAGGACCGTCGTGGTTGGGAACGAACCCTTGGGAAGTCCGGGTGGATCGGGCTTGGTTGGGGTGAGTCCGGATACGGGAACCGGACTGCCACGCTTACCCAACAAGTCGCCTGGGCCGAGGAATATGTGCGGTCGGGGGCGCCGGCTCGGTCGGGGCATATTGGGGAGAAGCTTCTGGCTCCCACCCTTCTTGCGCACGGTACCGAGGAGCAGAAGGCTCGCTTTCTTCCTGCCGTCGCCGCCGGGGACGAGTTGTGGTGTCAGGGATACAGCGAACCCGGGGCGGGGTCCGATCTTGCCGGAGTGCGGACCAAGGCGTCGCTCGCGTCGGACGGGACGTATCGGATCAGTGGGCAGAAGATCTGGACGTCGCTCGCGCATGAGGCCGACTGGTGTTTCGTTCTCGCCCGTACCGATCCGGAGTCGACCCGGCACCACGGGCTGTCCTTTCTCCTCGTCTCCATGGACCAGCCAGGGCGCATCGACGTGCGGCCCATTCGGCAGATGACCGGCACCAGCGAGTTCAACGAGGTGTTCTTCGACGGGGCGCACGCGCGCGTGGAGCATGTCGTCGGGGGTGCGGGGAACGGCTGGCGGGTGGCGATGAGTCTGCTGGGGTTCGAGCGTGGGGTGTCCACGCTGGCCCAACAGGCCGGTTTTGCTCAGGAGTTGACCCGCGTGGTCCAGGTTGCCGTACGTACCGGCGCGGTCGACGATCCCGTCGTACGTTCGCTGCTTGTGCGGCTGTGGGCCGAGTTGCGGACCATGCGGTGGAACGCCCTGCGGACGCTGGGGGGTTCGAGGGATGCCGGGGCCTCCAGTGTGGCGAAGTTGCTGTGGGCCGGGTGGCATCAGCGGCTCGGGGAGCTGGCGATGCTCGTGCGGGGGGCGGAGGCCGCGGTCGGGTCCGGGGACTGGTCCGCTTCCGCGCCGTACGAACTCGACGACCTGCAGCAGCTGTTCCTGTTCTCGCGGGCCGACACCATCTACGGCGGTTCGGACCAGGTGCAGCGCACCATCATCGCCGAGCGGGTGCTCGGTCTGCCCAGGGAACCCAAGGGGGTCGTCTGATGCGCGGCGTGCTGTTCGACGGGAGGCAGGTCCAGGTCGTCGACGATCTGGAGGTGCGGGATCCGGGGCCCGGTGAGGTGCTGGTCGCGATCTCGGCAGCCGGGCTGTGCCACAGCGATCTGTCCGTGGTGGACGGGACCATTCCGTTCCCGGTGCCGGTGGTGCTGGGGCATGAGGGCGCGGGCGTGGTGGAGGCGGTGGGGGAGGGGGTCAGGCATGTCGGGCCCGGTGACCATGTGGCCCTGTCCACGCTGGCGAACTGCGGTGCCTGCGCCGACTGCGACCGGGGGCGGCCGACCATGTGCCGCAAGGCGATCGGGCGGCCCCAGAAGCCCTTCTCGCGGGACGGGGAGGGGGTGTTCCAGTTCGCGTGCAACTCCGCCTTCGCGGAACGGACGGTGGTGAAGGCCGTGCAGGCGGTACGGATTCCCAAGGACATTCCCCTGCCGTCCGCCGCGCTCATCGGGTGCGGGGTGCTGACCGGGGTGGGAGCCGTGCTCAACCGGGCCCGGGTGGACCGCGGGGACAGTGTGCTGGTGATCGGGACCGGGGGGATCGGGCTCAACGTCATCCAGGGCGCGCGGATCGCGGGCGCGTTGCGGATCGTGGCGGTGGACGCCAATCCGGCGAAGGAGGCGGTGGCCCGGCAGTTCGGGGCGACCGACTTCCTGACGTCGGTGGAGGGTGTGCGGGAGCTGCTGCCGTACGGCGTGGACCACGCCTTCGAGTGCGTCGGGCGCGTCGAACTCGTGCGCGCAGCCGTCGACTTGCTGGACCGGCACGGGCAGGCGGTGCTGCTGGGGGTTCCGGCGGCGAAGGCGGAGGCGTCCTTCGTCGTCTCGTCGATGTTCCTCGACAAGGCGATCCTCGGCTGCCGGTACGGGTCGTCGCGGCCGCAACGGGACATCCCGCTGTACGCCGAGCTCTACCGGCAGGGCCGGCTGTTCCTCGACGAGCTGGTCACGGCGACGTATCCGATCGAGGACTTCGAGAAGGCCGTCGGGGACGCGGAGGCGGGGCGGGTGGCTCGGGGGGTGCTCACGTTCTAGGTGATCGATTCCAAGGGGTCAGTGGTCATAGGCGGTCAGTGAGCACAGGAGGCTGTCCGGGTGTGGTCGTTGTGCCGGATCGCTGCGGTCAGCGCGAGGACGCCCTGCGTGGCGCGAATGGCGACACCGCCGGGCGTGCGGCCTCGGTGCTGTTCGAGATTGAGTTGGCCCTTGAAGGTGTCATTCGGGCCGGCCGAGGCAGCCGGATGTCCTGTTCGGCGAGCTCGTCTTCGAAGCCCCGGCCGCATAGTTCTTGTCGCCGATCAGTGTCTGGGCAGGACGCGCGGCGACGAGACCGGCTTCGGCGGCCAGGAGGTCCAGCAGGGTCTCGCGCTCGTCGGCCTCGGCCCCGGTCGGGGCGAAGGCGACGGGCAGGCCCTGGAGGGTGCACACCAGGCGCAGCGGCAGGACCCAGAAGAAGCGGGTGTGCCGGCGCGGTAGCCGTATTGGGCCCATCCGGCCAGGTTGGAACGCCAGGTGCCCGGATGTTTGGCTGGTGTGAATAGATCTTGAACTTTCATGCAAACTTCGCGCTACTCATCGGTAAGCCTTGGAGGAGGCTTTGCTTCCGTTATACGGTCCCGGAGATCTTGAGAGGCAGGCCCGTCCAGGGAAACCCACCGGCCCCCGGTGACTCCCAGCGCATGCACCTGCCCACATCCCAACCCCCCACGGAGCTTCGCCATGTCCAAGCACAGGTTCGTCACCCAGCACAGAGGCCTCCTGGCCGCCGGAGCCGCTGTCGCCGCCATCGGTATCGCGGCCGGCGTGGTGGCTACAGCGGGCGCCGCTACGCCGCACGACACCTCCAAGGCCCCCGTGCGCAAGGTCGTCGTCGCGACGACGTTCTCGCCGGTGAGCGATGTGGCCGGGGCCAAGGCGGTGACCTACAACCCGGATCTGGTGCCGGCGGGCGCGAGGGTCCAGGTGAAGGAGGAGCTGCGCCGCGGAGGCGGGACGCGCATAGAGCTGCGCCTGCGGGGCCTGGTTCCGAACCGCGTCTACGGCGCCCACGTCCACACCAAGCCGTGCGGGGCGCTGCCCGCTGATGCCGGGCCGCACTACCAGGACCGGGTGGACCCGACGCAGCCCTCGGTCGACCCGGTGTACGCCAACCCGCTCAACGAGGTCTGGCTGGACCTGGCCACGAACAAGGACGGGTCGGACCGCTCCGTCTCCATCGTCGGCTGGCAGTTCCGTGAGGGCGGGGCGCGTTCCGTGGTCCTGCACGAGATGGGCACCGCCATGCACCCGGGCCACGCCGGAACGGCCGGTGCGCGCCTCGCCTGCGTCAACGTGCCGTTCGAGTAGGACATCCCGGCCCGGGGGACCCTCCCGGGCCGCCGTTCCGTCATCGCAACCGGAACCTCCGACGACCGACGACCTGCTGAAGGAGCGTCCGGACCTGGCGCCTTGGCGGCCGGCCGTGGGAATCACCCCGCAGCTCACCCGCGCCGAGCTGGTCACCCTGGCGATGATGCAGGCCATGCGCGGCCGCTCGCGGGAGACCGTCGAAAGCTCCGATCTGGCCGGATGGGCCCCGTACGGCTACCGCGCCGGCCACACCTGCTTATTCTGGGGCCTGCGAGTCGGCTGCGCCTGGTGTGCACGCTCCAGGGCCTGCCCATCGCCCTTCGCCCTGACCGGGGCCGAGGCCGACGAGCGCGAGACCGTACTGGACTTGTTCGCAGCCGAACCGCACCTCCTCACCGCCCGGCCCGGCCAGACACTGATCGGGGACACGAATCACTTCGGCCGCGGCTTCCCACGCGCACTGGCCGAGTACGGCCTCCAGTTGCTGAGGCCGACCTGCGAGGGCGAACGGCGGCGGCCCGGCGGATCCCTGTTGAAGCCGTTGCGGCAGGTCATCGAGTCGATCAACGAAATCTTCAAGGGACAGCTCGATCTCGAACAGCACCGAGGTCGCACACGCGGCGGTCTCATCGCCGGCGGCGGGGCGGCTGGTCCCGGGCTTCAGGTGCTCCCGGGCGTTCAGAGTTTTCCACAGGGGCTGGAAAACCAGTGGGGCGATGTCAGTGCCGGGCCCTAGCTTCGGCTCATGACCTACCGCGACGTCGCCACCCCCAGGGTCCTGGTGTGGGCCTGCACGTCCGTCGGCGCCCGTATGCCGGTGGCGATGGCTCCGCTCGCCCTTGTCTTCCTGGTGCGCGAGAGACCGGGAGGGTATGCGCTGGGAGCGGTCCTCGCGGCGGTGTACGTCATCGGGGAGATCGTCGGTGCCCCGCTGCTCGGGTTGCGGCTCCGCCCCGAGCGTCCCCGGCCCCACCTGGCCACGGGGCTCGCGGTCGGCGCGGTCGGGTTCGCGGGGCTCGGGCTGCTTCCCGACGCGGGCTCCCTGGTCCTGGGCGCGTTCGCGATCCTCGCCGGGGCCGCGCCGGCCGCGGTGACCGGCGGGCTGCGTGCGCTGCTCACCGAGCTCGTTCCGGAGCGGGCCGTGGCGCAGGCGCTGTCCACCGAGTCGATGCTCAACTCCGTCATCTGGGCCGTTTCCCCGGCGGCCGTCACCGGGCTCGCGCTCGGGGTGGCGCCGCGGGTCCCGCTGTTGCTGGCCGCTGGGTTGATGGCGGCTTCGGTGGCGGGGCTGTGGCTGCTGCCGGCCGGCTGGAAGGTGGACGAGCCCACCGACGGGACCGGCGGTGCGTGGAAGGGCGGCTCGCTGCCCCGGCTGCTGCTCCGCGCCTGGCCGGTGTACGTCACGGGTGCGGCCAGTCTCAGCCTGCTGGGCCTCGCCGAACTCGCGTTGCCCGCCCTGCTCGAACAGCGGGGCATCCCCGTCGGCTGGTCCGGGCCGCTGCTGACCGGGCTGGCGGTGGGCGGGGGACTCGGGGCGTTCCTCTACGGCCTGCGCACCTGGCCCGGCCTGCTGCGCACCCGAAGTGCCGTGCTGATGTGCGGCACCTCGGTCTGCGTGACCCTCGTCGCGCTGATACCGGTCACCGCCGGGATAGCGGCCGCGCTGGCCGTGGGCGGCCTGCTCCAGTCGGGCGCGCTGCTCACCCGCAACCTCGCCCTGCGTGACGCGCTTCCCCCCGGTGCCCTGGCCGCCGGTTACTCCGTGATGTACGCGGCGGCGGGCGCGGGCTACGCGGCCTCGGGTTCGCTCGCCGGAGCCCTGCTCAAGGTGACGGTGCCGTCCACCGCGATCCTGGCCGGGGTGGTGCTGACCCTCGCGCTGACCGGGGTGGGGTGGTGGGGCGAGGTGCGTCGGGTGGGTGGGTCAGTGCAGGGTGCCGATGTCGCCGTAAGTCCTGGGAGGGCTGTCGAAGCCGCCGGACCGGAAGGTGCGGCGATAGGCGGTCGGCGTGACTCCGAGGGCCGTCTGTAGGTGCTGGCGCATTGACTGGGCGGTGCCGAAGCCGGCGTCGTGGGCGACCTGGTCGACGGAGAGGTCGGTGGACTCCAGGAGGTGGCGGGCGCGTTCCACGCGTTGCTGGGTGAGCCACTGGCCGGGGCTGACGCCGACCTCCTCGCGGAAGCGGCGGGTGAAGGTGCGCACCGACATGGCCTCCTGCTCGGCCATGTCCCGCAGCTGGATCGGCTCGTGGAGGCGGCCCAGCGCCCAGGCGCGGGCGGAGGTGGTGGTCGACTGCTGGGGGTCGGGCACGGGGCGGTGGATGTACTGTGCCTGGCCGCCGTCGCGGTGCGGCGGTACGACGGTGCGGCGGGCCACCTCGTTGGCGACCGCCGTGCCGTGGTCGCGGCGGACCATGTGCAGGCACAGGTCGACGCCGGCGGCGACGCCCGCGGAGGTGAGGACATCGCCGTCGTCGATGAACAGGACGTCCGGGTCGACCCTGACCTGCGGGAAGAGCTCCTGGAGACGGTCGGAGTCGGCCCAGTGCGTGGTCGCGGGGCGGCCGTCGAGGAGACCGGCGGCGGCGAGGACGTAGACGCCGGTGCAGATGGAGGCCAGGCGGGTGCCGGGGCGGATGTGGGCGAGGGCGGCGGCCAGTTGGCCGGTCAGTACGCCCTGTTCGAAGACCGGGCCGAGTTCGTACGACGCCGGGACGATCACGGTGTCGGCGGTGGCCAGGGCCTCGGGGCCGTGCTCGACCTGGATGGCGAAGTCGGCGTCGGTCTGCACCGGGCCCGGCGGGCGGATCGAGCAGGTGATGACGTCGTACAGAAGACGTCCCTCGGCGTCCCTGGGGCGGCCGAAGATCCGGTGCGGGATGCCCAGCTCGAAGGGGAGGACACCGTCCATGGCGAGGACGACCACGCGGTGCGGGCGGAACTCCGGGTCGCTACGGTCATGGCTCATGGCCCGATCCTAACGAATGCTGTCCTTCGGGCCAATGGATCGGGGGGAGCCGCAGGCCGCAAGCTCTATGTCGTGACCCAGACAACCGAAGCCGCCGTGCAGGCGGCCCCGACGGAAAAGCAGCCCGGCCGCATCCACCGCGCCTGGTTCGTCGCCGCCGTCACCTTCGTGACGATCATCGGCGCGGCCGCCTTCCGCTCCCTGCCGGGCCTCCTCATCGACCCCCTGCACCAGGACTTCGGCTGGTCGCGCGGCACGATCAGTGCGGCCGTCTCCGTCAACCTCGCGCTCTACGGCCTGACCGCGCCCTTCGCCGCCGCGCTGATGGACCGCTTCGGCATCCGGCGGGTGGTCGCCGTCGCGCTGACCGTGATCGCGGTCGGTTCGGGCCTGACCGTGTGGATGACGGCGGCCTGGCAGCTGATGCTGTACTGGGGCCTGCTCGTCGGCCTCGGCAGCGGCTCGATGGCGCTGGCGTTCGCGGCGACCGTCACCAACCGCTGGTTCACCGATCGGCGCGGCCTGGTCACCGGCATCCTCACCGCCGCCTCCGCCTCAGGGCAGCTGATCTTCCTGCCGGTGCTGTCCTGGATGGTCGAGAAGCACGACTGGCGCCCGGCGGCGATCACGGTCGCGCTCGCCGCCCTCGCGGTGGTCCCCTTCGTGTGGCTGCTGCTGCGTGACCACCCGGCCGACGTGGGGCTACGGCCGTACGGCGCCAAGGAGTTCGTGCCGAAGCCCGCTCCTGTGACAGGTGCCGCCCGCCGCGCGGTCACGGTCCTGTTCAAGGCCGCCCGCACCGGCCCCTTCTGGCTGCTCGCCGGCACCTTCGCGATCTGCGGGGCCTCCACCAACGGCCTGATCCAGACCCACTTCGTGCCCGCCGCCCACGACCACGGCATGCCCGTCACGGCCGCCGCCTCGCTGCTCGCGGTCATCGGCGTCTTCGACGTCGTCGGCACGGTCGCCTCCGGCTGGTTCACCGACCGCTTCGAACCGCGCCGCCTGCTCGCCGTGTACTACGCCCTGCGCGGCATCTCGCTGCTCTTCCTGCCCATGCTGCTGGCCCCCTCCGTCCACCCGCCGATGCTCTTCTTCATCGTCTTCTACGGCCTCGACTGGGTCGCCACCGTCCCGCCCACCGTCGCACTGTGCCGCGAGCAGTACGGCGACGACAGCGCGATCGTCTTCGGCTGGGTCCTCGCCTCCCACCAGGTCGGCGCGGCCCTGATCGCCTTCCTCGGCGGACTCGCCCGGGACGTCTTCGGGTCGTACGACATGGTCTGGTACGCCTCGGGCGCGCTGTGCGCGGCGGCGGCGCTGATGGCGCTGGTGATCCGGCGTCGACCGGCGGCGCCTGTGCCCGCGGCGGCCTAGAGGGGCCTAGAGGCCGTTCTCCAGGGTCGTCCAAGTGATCCGAGGACGGTCCCACAGCGCGAGGAGTTTGCCGGCGAGCAGGCCGCGGGACCGCGTCGGCGTCGAGCAGGACACGGCAGTCCTCCGGGCCGAGCATGGATCGAGGGCAACGGGGCCTCCCGCTGTGCCCGTGATCGGGACCGAGGTGCTGATCACGGAGGCCACTTGCATCGGCCGCCGAGCCCTGTGCCGGGACGCCTCAGAGGAACCGTCCCCTGTGGAACAGCAGCGGTGCCTCGCCCTCGCCCGGCCCCAAGGCGTCCACCCGCCCCACCACGATCAGATGGTCCCCGCCCGTGTGCACCGCGTGGATCGTGCAGTCGATCCACGCGAGTGTGCCCGTGAGGCGCGGTGAGCCGGAGACCGGGGCCGGTTCGTGGGGCACGCCCGCGAACTTGTCGGCGCCGGTCACCGCGAACGCCCTGCACAGCTCGCCCTGGTCGGCGCTCAGGACGTTCACGCAGAAGACGCCCGCCTGGGCGATGCGCGGCCAGGTCGTGGACGTACGGCCCACCATGAAAGCGACGAGCGGCGGGTCGAGGGAGAGGGAGGAGAAGGACTGGCAGGCGAAGCCGGCGGGTGCCTCGCCGGGCGCCCCGGGGGCCGTCACCACCGTCACGCCGGTCGCGAAGTTCCCCAGCACGCGCCGGAACTCGGCCTGGTCGACCGGCGCCCGCTCGTCCTCGCGGACGCACCGCAGCTCCGGCCGGGGCAACGCCTCCACGGAGAGGGCCTTGCCGGACCTGAGGTAGCGGACGGCCGCTTCCGCCATCCCTGCTTGTCCCATCACGCCCACCATTGAAGCTGACGGTGCGTCAGATAGGAAGGGGTCCGATCCGACCCCTTAACGGCCCCTGTATCCCGGGCTTCTGCGCTCCACGAAGCTCGCCACGCCCTCCTTCGCGTCCGCCGTCGTCATGTTGATCTCCTGGGCGGCGGCCTCGGCGGCGAAGGCGGTGGTGCGGTCGGTGTCCAGGGAGGCGTTGACGAGCTGTTTGGTCAGGGCGAGGGCGCGGGTGGGACCGGTGGCGAGGCGGGTCGCCCACTCGCGGGCCGTCTTGTCCAACTCCCCGTCCGGCACGACCCGGTTCACCAGGCCGAGGCGCTCGGCGTCCGGGGCGGAGAGGGCGTCGCCGAAGAACATCAGCTCCTTGGCGCGCCGGGGGCCCAGGAGGCGGGTCAGGAGATACGCGCCACCGCCGTCGGGGACCAGGCCTCGACGGACGAACACCTCGATGAACCTCGCCGATTCGGCGGCCAGGACCAGGTCGCAGGCGAAGGCGAGATGCGCGCCGATACCGGCCGCCGTGCCGTTCACCGCCGCGATCACCGGCTTCTCGCAGTCGAGGACGGCGGCGATCAGGCGTTGTGCGCCGAGGCGGATCACGCGGGCGACGTCGCCGGGGACCGGGTCCGAAGCGGTCGCCCCGCCTCGCAGATCCGCCCCGGCGCAGAAGCCGCGCCCGGTCCCGGTGAGGACGACCGCCCGCACCTCGGGGTCGGCTGACGCCTGCGCCAACAGCTCGATGATCAGGTCCCGTTGGTCCGGGGTGAGCGCGTTGAGGGCCTCCGGCCGGTTGAGGGTGACGTACAAGACCTGGCCGTCGACGGTGTGCCGCACCTCGCTCACCGGCACACCACCAACGCGTCCAGGGCCACCGCGCCCTGCCCCCGGGGCAGCACCATCAGCGGGTTGATGTCGAGCTCCGCGACCTCGTCCCCGAGCTCAAGCACCATGCGCTGCACGCGCAGAACCACTTCCACGAGGGCGTCGAGATCCGCCGGGGGCCGCCCCCGCACCCCGTCCAGCAGGGCCCGTCCGCGCAGGTCCGCCAGCATGTCCCGGGCCTGCTCCTCACCGAACGGCGGCACGCGTACGGCCGTGTCGCGCAGCACCTCGACCAGGACCCCGCCGAGCCCGACCGTCACCGTCGGCCCGAACAGCTCGTCGTGCGCGGCCCCGACGACCATCTCGACGCCCCGCTCGACCATCTGGCAGACCAGGACCCCGTCGAGGGAGACGTCCTCGTAGCGGGCGATGTCGGTCAACTCGCGGTAGGTGTCCCTGACTTGGCTGGCGGATGTCAGACCGATCCTCACCAGGCCCAGCTCGGTCTTGTGGGCGATCCTGGCGCCGGACGCCTTCATCACCACCGGGTAGCCCACCAGGCCCGCCGCGCGTACGGCGGCCGCCGCGCTGGTCACCAGCTGCTCGCGCGGCACCCGGATCCCGTACGCCCGCAGCAGCTGCTTGGCCGCGTGCTCGCTGAGCTGCTGGCCCGGGCGCATCAGAGCCTGCGCCTTGCGGAAGGACGGCGAGGGGGTGCGCGGGGCCTCGTCGAAGGGGGAGCGGTAGCCGGTGACGAAGCGGTGGTGGTCGAGGTACGCGCGGACCGCGGTGATGCAGTTGCCGACCGTGCGGAAGGTGGCCACCCGGGAGGAGCCCAGCAGCACCTCGCGGTAGGCCGGCTCGGTGCCGACGGGCGAGCCCCACACCACGCAGACCAGCTTGTCGGTCTGCTCGGCCGCGTCCACCAGGTCCTGCACCAGCCGGTCGCTGAGAGGAGGGAACGGCCCGGTGACCGGGCAGATCAGGACCCCGACCGACGGATCGGCGAGGATCGCGTCGATGATCTTCCGGCCGCGCTCGTCACCGACCGGGTGCCCGCCGTTGTCGACGGGGTTCGCGACGCTCAGGAACTCCGGTATCCACTGGTGCAGTTCGGTCTGCTTGGCCTCCGAGAGGGCGGGCAGCGCAAGCCCCGCCTCCGTCGCCAGGTCGGCGAAGTGGGCGCCGGTGCCGCCCGAGATCGAGTAGACGACGACCCCTTCGGCGCGCGGCGGCCTCGCGCGGGCCAACAGGGTCGCGGTGTCCTGTAGTTCGTCGAGTCCGTCGACGCGGATCACGCCGTACTGCCGCATCGCCGCGTCCACCACTGTGTCCGCGCCGGTCAGCTTGCCGGTGTGGGAGGCGGCCGTGCGGGCGCCGGTCTCGGTGCGGCCCACCTTGACCGCGACCACGGGCACCTTGCGGCGGGCGGCCCGGTCGGCGGCGAGCAGGAAGGAGCGGCCGTCCTTGAGGCCCTCCAGGTAGCAGGCGATGGCGCCCACCTCGGGCCGCTCGGCGAAGTAGGAGAGGAAGTCGGAGCTCTCCAGATCGGCCTCGTTGCCGGTGGGCGCCCAGTGGGTGAGGCGGATGCCGAGTTCCTGGAGGGCGTGGACCGGGCGGCCCTGGTGGCCGGACTGGGTGATCAGGGCGATGCCCGGGCCGTCGAGGTCCTCGCGGAAGGAGGAGAAGGCGTTCAGGTTGGTGTTGGGGCCCAGCAGCCGCATCCCGGACTCCGCCACCGCGGCGGCGAGCCGCTCCTGTGCCGCGGCTCCCTGCGCGCCGGTCTCCGCGAACCCGGAGGCGAAGACGACCGCGAACTTCGCCTTGGCCTCCGCCAGTTGCTCGACCACCGGAAGAGGCTCCGCCACCAGCAGGACGGCCAGGTCGACCTGCTCGGGCAGTTCGGCGACGGACGGCACGCAGGGGATGCCGAAGACGGACTCGCGGGTGGGGTGCACCGGGTGCAGCCGGGCGCCCACCCGGCCCGCCCAGTCGGTCAACTGCCGGGTGATACCGGTGTTCGGGCGGCCTTCGGCGTCCGAGGCGCCGATCACGGCGACCGACTCCGGCCGGAAGAAACGGTCCAGATCGGGGACGTCCGCATACAACGGCCGACCGCCGACGTCGAGATCGTCGACCTCGGCCGGCCTGCCGTGGACGGCGGGCCCGGGCTGCTCGCCGCATGCGATGACCCGGGCCCGGCGGGAGTCGGTGGTGAGGGTGCCGTGGGTTGATCCAAGCATCGGTCCGCCCGCTCCTGTGTGACAGCGTGAATAACTGACGCAGTGTCAGATTACAGAACTGACGCAGTGTCAGGAACGGGCGTGCACGCAAAGTTGCGGCGCCGACTACAGCACCGCGAGCACCTCCTTGGCCACCCGCTCACCGGAGCGGACGGCTCCGTCCATGAAGCCCATCCAGTGGACGGACGTCTCCGTCCCCGCCCAGTGGATGCCGCCGACCGGAGCGCGCAGGGCGGGCCCGTACTGGGTGAGCACGCCGGGGGCGCCGATGGAGACGGGGCCGCCGCGGGTGTAGGCCTCGTTGTTCCAGCGTTGCAGGACGAAGGAGGTGGGGGAGGCCGCTTTCGAGCCGAAGTACGTCACGTAGTCCTTGAGGACGGCCGCCTTGACCTCCGCCTCGCTCGCCGCGTCGAACTTGCGGGCCTCGTCGGCCTCGATGAAGCCCATCAGGGCGCCGTAGGAGGCGTCGGGCGGTGAGTTGTCGAAGGTCGAGCTGACCACACCGGTGTCGCTGACGACCTGGCCGTTGAGGCCGTCGGCCCGCCAGAACGGGGTGTCGTAGATCGCGATCGCCTTGCCGACCGAGGCCATCGGCAGCCGCTGGGTGAGCTGGTCGCGGGCGGCGGGCAGCAGCGGGTCGTAGGTGATGCGGGCCGCGAGCGGCGGGGGTACGGCGACGACGACCCGCTTGGCGGTGACGGTGACCCCGTCGGCCGTGACGACGTACTTCGAGCCGGACTTGGCGATCGTGCGCACCGGGGCGTTCAGCACCACCCGGTCGCCCAGCGTTGCGGCGAGCTTGATCGGCACCAGCTGCGAGCCGCCGACGAAGCGCAGTTCCTGGGCGCCGCCCGCGGTCTCGGTGAGGCGTTCCAGGGTGCCGACGTTGGTCTCGTTGCCGGCGGCGGCGATGTAGAAGAGGACGAACAGCAGGGAGAGTTCGCGCGGTTCGGCCGAGAAGATCGAGGTGCAGGCCACGTCGAAGAGGAACTTGGCCGAGGGGACCACGGCGTTGGCGCGCAGCCAGGTCTCGAAGGTCTGCCGGTCCCACTCGTCGGCCTTCGCGGCGGTCCAGGGCGCGTCGACCGGGATGGTCTTGGCCATGTCGTCGAGGGAGGCCTGCACGATGGCCGCGTTGGCGAGCCCCGCCGCGTCGATCGGCGGGACCGAGCCGAGGATGCCGTCAGTGGCGTAGGGGGTCTTCTTGCCGTCCTTGTAGAGGAGGTTGTTGCCGGTGTTGTAGGTGGCGAAGGTCCCCACCCCGAGGGAGTCGGCGAGCGCCTTGATGCGGTCCTGGGTGGGGCCGATGAACTCGCCGCCGCCCTCGGTGACACCGCCGCCCGCGAGGGGCAGGTTCAGGACCCGGCCGCCGACGCGGTCACGGGCCTCCAGGACGGCGACCGTCCGGCCGCCCGCGACCAGGTCACGGGCCGCGGTGAGCCCGGCGAGACCGGCGCCGACGATCGCGACGTCCACGTCACGGGTCGCGGCCAAGGCGGGAGCGGCGGCGGTGCCGGTGAGGGTCACGGCACCGGCCGCCGCGGCGGCCCCGCCGAGCAGGGAGCGCCGGGAGAGCGGGGGGAGTCGTCTTTCGCGTGCCACGTGCGTCCTCCGTAGTGGAGAGAGTGTGGAGCTAGAACATGAGGGATGTTCACATTCTGGCCCCGAGCGGGGGCACACGACAACGCTCCCGTCACATCTGACACATGAGTAACGGGAGCCGTACTGAAGAGAGTTGAGCTTTCCTACGTCAGACAGGCAGCCGGGAGAGCCGGTCCGCGCCGTCCTTCGCGATGGCCTTCGCGATCTTCTCCGCGTCGATCGCGACCTCGCGGAAGGTGCCGCTGATGGGAGTGACGTAGCCGGTGAAGAAGAGGCCGGGGGCACTCTTCGGAGCGCGGGCGCCGTTGGCGACCGGGCCCCCGCGCCCGTCGAGGACGTCCAGGTGGCCGACCAGCCCGTCAAGGGCGCGGGTGTACCCCGTGGCCGCGATCACCGCGTCCGGGGCGATGCGGCTGCCGTCGGCCAGCAGGACCTCGCCGTCCTCGAAGCTTTCGACGGCTGCCACTACCTCGACCCGGCCCTTGCGGATCGCGTCGATGAGGCCGACGTCCTGGACCGGGATGGCGCCCTCCTTGACCCGGCTGTAGAGGCCGGTGTCGGGGCGGGGCAGGCCGTGCCGGGACAGGTCGGGCACGCTGAGCTTCGCCATGGGCCGGGCCAGCCGGTCCACGAGGCCGACCGGAAGGCGCCGTACGAGTACGCCCGTGTACTGGGCGGCCCAGCCGGCCGTGGAGCGGCGGACGATGTGCGGGGCGGTGCGCACGGACAGCCGTACCCGACTCGCCCCGCCCTCCACCAGGTCGACGGCGATCTCGGCGCCGGTGTTTCCGACGCCCACGACGAGGACGTCACGGCCGGTGTAGGGCTCGGGGTTGCGGTACTCGCCGGCGTGCCGGAGCTCGCCCTTGAACCCCTCGCGGCCCGGCCAGTCCGGCAGCAGCGGGGTGTGGTTGTAGCCGGTGGCGACGACGACCGCGGCGCCGGTCAGTTCGCGGCCGCCGGTGGCGTGCAGCAGCCAGCCGGTGCCGTCGGGGGTGCGCTCGACGCGGGAGACCTCGACGCCGGTCACGGTCTCCAGCTCGTGGAACTCGGCGTACTTCTCCAGGTAGCGCACCACGTCGTCGCGGGAGACCCAGCGGCCGAAGCGGCGGGGCATCGGCAGGCCGGGCAGGGCCGAGAGACGGCGGGTGGTGTGCAGGTGGAGGCGGTCGTAGTGGCGCCGCCAGGAGGCGCCGATGCGGTCGGACTTCTCCAGGACGACCGCGCGGATGCCCCGGGTGCGCAGCGCGTACGCGACGGAGAGCCCGGCCGGGCCGCCGCCGATGACGTACACGGGGCGATCGGGCTGACCGGGCTGGTCGGGGCGGTCTGCGGGCGTGGAGTCGGCCATGAGCGCGAGCGTAATCAGGCAGCGCGTTGATGGGTCTCGGTCAAGCCGGGAATTGGTTGCGGATCGATCACGCCTGTAGGAGGGGTGGGTGGGATCTGTGGCGTAGGTCACCTGGTTGTGCGGGTACGGAAAAGGTCACGGCGCCCGGTCCGCGGGTGCGGAGCCCGGTGCCGTGGCCGGTCGCGGCGGACTACTTCTTCCTGGCCTTCTTGTAACCCGTGACCTTGGCGATCCAGGTGATGAAGTCGCCGGGGTCGGTGTTGGCGCCGTGGCCCTGGTCCCAGTAGTAGAGGTGGTTGACGTTGTCGCCGAGGTTGCCCGCCCCGGCAGCCAGGTTGGCGGCGATCGTCAGCGAGGTGTCGGAGTCCTTGGTGCCGAGGCGGATCCACCAGTGCTTGGAGCGCTTGCTGTTGGCCTTCTCCACCAGGTGGTACATCGGGTTCATCAGGTTGAGCTTCTCGGGGATGTCGCTCGCGACGCGCTTGGTGGACAGGCCGGTGGTGTCGTTCTTGGCGCCGTACGCGGTGAAGTGGCGCGCCTCGGTCGTACCGGCACCGAACTCGTTGTTCTCGCCGGATGACAGGTCGAAGGGGTCGAAGGCCGGGGCGGTCTTCTTGCGGGCGCCTACGTGGGTGAGGAAGTCGGCCCAGGTGAAGGTGGCCCTGCCGTTCTTCCAGGTGATGAAGGTGTTGGCAGCCAGGTAGGTCGCGCGGTCGGAGTCCGGGAGCGCGGCGAGGTAGGTGGTCGCCGAGGGCTCCAGGTACTGCTTGACCAGGTAGTCGTCGTAGTTGCGGGCGGTCAGGGTGCCGAAGCCGGAGCCCTTGAGGCCGCGCAGCTTCAGCTTCGCCTGGTACTCGGCGAACTGGGACTGGAACTCCTTCGACAGGGTCTGGTCGACGACCTTGCCGGTGGAGGCGGTGACGTTGGTGCCCCAGTTCCACTCGTAGGCGGCGTCGGCGTGCTCCAGGTCGATGATCGGGCACCAGGCTCCGGTGGCGAAGATCGCGTCGGAGGCATCGGCCGCGCCGATCTCCTCGAGGTACTTGTCGTAGAGCGGGCTGTCGCCGGAGGCACCGAGCAGGGAGGACAGGGCGCCGCCCGCGCTTGTGCCGGCGGAGACGATCCGCTCGACGTCGCCGGGGATGCGGCCCTTGTTGGACTTCACGTAGCGCACGGCCGCCTTGAGGTCGACGATCGCGGCGGGGGCGGTGCCGTAGTACTCGCCGGCGGAGTTCTTGAGGGTACGGCCGCGGGCGCCGGGCTCGACGACGACGTACCCGGCGGCCAGGGCCAGCATCTGGTTGGTGTTCATGGCGCCGCCGGTGGCGTTGGTGTTGCCGTTGGCGCCGGGCGCGGTGGCGCTGGCCGACGGGCTCGCGGTGGGGGCGCCGCTCGGAGCGCCGCCGCCTGCCCCGCCGCTCATGCCGCCGCCACCGATGCCGGTGGCGTCCGCCACGGAGGACGGCATGTAGCCGCCGACGGAGTTCGCGAACAGGATCGGGGCGTCGCTCGCGTCCACGGCGGTGCCGTCGATCTCGACCGGCACGCTGACGTTCAGCGACTGGTAGGTCTCGTCGACCGGCTTGGAGACGTAGGTGATCGCCTTCCAGAAGTGGTAGGTGACCGAGTGCTCGGTGCCCTCCGTGTCGGTGACCGTCGTCGTCAGCTTGGTGAAGGCGTCGGGGTCGAAGACGAGACTGCTGTCGCTGCTCGTGGTGGAGCCGGCGGTCGAGGCGCTGGCGTTCAGGGCGACACCTCCGACGGCTGCGGTCCCCGCCGTCGCACCGATGCCGATGACGACGTTCCTGCGCTTGATTGCCCTGTGCTTCACGGTTGGCTCCCTCGGCGTTTTCGCTGGCGGGAACGAACGTAGCCAGAGCTCCGACAAAATTGCCAACAATCCGGGGGTATTCACGGGGGACCCACAGCTTCTCAGGGAGCGCACAGTCTTCTCTCATGGATTCTCACCGGGGACGCGGTCTTCCCGGGTCCCACGATCTGACGTACCGTCAGATTTTATGGACACGATCTGGCTCACCGGGGCCGAGTGGCTGGCCGTCCTGCGCATAGGTCTCGGGCTGTGGTGGCTGGAGAGCTGGCGGCACAAGGACAAGCGGACGTGGTTCGAGGGCGGCGGCATCACCTGGGCCGCGGACATCGCCGCCAAGCACCGCTGGGCGCCGGTCCGCAGCGGTTTCCACGTGGTGGTCGCACCCCGCCCGAAGACGATGGCGTACGTCGTTGCGTACGCCGAACTCGCCCTGGGCGCAGGCCTGATACTCGGCCTCCTGACCCCTTTGGCCCTGGTCGGCGGCCTCCTCCTGAACGTCCTCTACTTCACCCTGATGATCCACGACTGGGCCGAGCAGGGGCAGAACTCGATGATGGCCCTGATCTCCCTGGTCGCCCTGTTCGGGATGTCCTGGCAGGCGTGGTCGCTCGACGCCGCGGTGGGCTGGTTCTGATGAACACGCGATGGGACACGCGATACGACCTGCCGGAGGCGGACGCCTTCACACGGACCTACTGGGACGCGGCGGCGCGAGGCGTCCTGCTGCTCAGGCACTGCCGGGCCTGCGGCCAAGTCCACCACTATCCACGGGAGTTCTGCCCGCGCTGCTGGAGCGAGGACGTCTCCTGGTCCGAGGCGACCGGCCGCGCCACGCTCCACACCTGGTCCGTCGTCCACCGCAACGACCTGCCCCCCTTCAACGACCGCACCCCGTACGTCGCCGCCGTGGTCGACTTGGCCGAGGGGCCGCGGATGATGACGGAGATCGTGGACTGCGCGCACGGGGATCTGCGGGCGGGGCTGGAGCTGGAGGCGGTGTTCCCGGAGGGGGTGCCGAAATTCAGGCCGCGCGGGACGAGTGCGGCGGTTTGAGTGGACGGCTGACCGAACTCGACGATCGGCACGTCGTACCGGCCGACGGGCCGTGGATGCGGACGGTTGAATGGGGGGATGACCGATGTCGACGATCAGCACCTCATACGCCCCTTCACCTCGCTGCACGGCCATGGCCTGCTCCTGTGCGCCTGGGACGCGGACTCCGACGCCCAGGTCCAGGACTGGCTGCGCGCCACCCTCGACCCCGAGTTCGGGCGCTGGAACACTCCCCTCACCCTGATCCACGACCTCGACGGCGCCCGTGACGCCATCCGCCGCAGGGCCGACCGGGCGGCGCAGGGCACGAGCGCGTCGTACCGGATCACGGAGGAGTCGAGCGGTACGACCCTCGGGCACCTCGGCGTCGACATGATCGACCACGTCTTCCGCACCGCCCGCGTGGGCTACTGGGTGCTCCCCGAGGCCCGCGGCCGGGGCGTGGCCACCCGCGCCCTGCGTCTCGCCGCCCACTGGGCCCTCACCGACCTCGGCCTGCACCGCCTGGAACTGGGCCACGCCCTCGGCCACGAAGCCTCCTGCACCGTCGCCGAACGCTGCGGCTTCCGCTACGAGGGCACGCTGCGGGGCGCGATGTTCGAGGCGGGGCGGCACGACGCGTTCCGCGACGTCCACCTGCACGCGCGGCTGGCGACGGATCCGGAGCCGGCATGGACCAAGGCTCCCTCGTGACCCCTGTGTCCGGATCAGATCTTGATGACGAGGGGTCCTGGTCCGCACAGCACGGTGAGATCTTCGGGGTCCGAGGTCAGGACGGTCGCCGGGGCGGGTGACGAAAGTGCCGTGGCGGCGACGATTGCGTCGAGGGCGTACTTGTGTCCGTGAAGACCGGCGGCGGCGAGGAGCTTACTCGCGTGGCGAGCAATGGCCTCCGTGGGCGGGACGATGTTCACGCGGGAGACGGCGTAGTCGAATCGTGCCTGATTGATCTTCGGGTCACGCGCCTCGACGAGCGTCACAGAGCTCGTGACGACTCGAATGTCCTCGGCCTCTGCCGCAGCCAGCCACTCGGTGAGCTCGGGGGATCGCTGGACGAGTGCGGACAGGCCCTCGCAGTCGAGGACGAGCGTGCCCGTCACGCGGCGTCCACCGAACCGGCCGCGTCGCCGCGCAGGACGGCTCGCTTGGCCTCCACTGCCGCCGGGTCGGCCGGACCGTGCTCGGCCTCGGCGTCCTCGATGAGTTCGCGCAGGCGATCGCGTTCCAACTGGCGCTGGATGAGGGCCTCGACGTAGGCCGACATGCCTCGCTTGCCGGTTCGTTCCCTCAGGGCGGCGATGGTGCCCTCATGGAGGGATACGGAGACCGGACGGACGGGGCCTTCACCGGGGGCGGGAGACGTGACCATGGACCCAGTTTAACAAATCTTTTGTTATTCGTTGGTGCGGGGAAGCTTGATTCACGGGCGCCGGCCCCTGCCTCCGCAGGACCATGGAGCATGCACCCCGACACCTCGCGTCCCAGTCCTGCCCCTGCCGCCGTCCCCGTCGGCCACTGGCACACCACCGAGGACCTCGACGAGTTCCTCTCCCGCGCCGGAGACTTCCTGCGGTCCCGCCCGGACCTGCACACCGTCATGCTCACCGTGACGGAGGCGCTGCGCACCCGCGGGCTTCAGGCCTACGGCAGTGAGGCGCCCTGGTTCGGGCTGCTGGAGGAGGCCGGGGAGGTCAGGGCGGCCTACTTCCGGACACCTCCGCACCGGCCCTTCCTCACGCGCCTCACCGACGCGCAGGCCGACTCCCTTGCCGCGCATCTGGCCGGTCGCCCGCTCCCCGGGGTCAGCGCGGAGGCCGAGACCGCAGCTGTCCTGGCCCGGGCCTGGGAGCGGCGCACCGGGGTCACGGCCGTGCTCCACCAGCGCCAGCGGTTGTACCGGCTGGACACGCTGACCGTGCCGGAGCCGGTGCCCCAGGGGCGGCCGAGGACCGCCGGGGAGGGCGACCGGCAGCTGCTGGTGCGCTGGTTCGGGGAGTTCGCCCGGGACATCGGCGAGCCGAACCCCGGGTCCGCCGAGTCCTGGGCCGACGCCCGCCTCGCCCACGACGGCGTCACCCTCTGGGAAGCACCCGACGGCGCCCCCGTCTCCATGGCCGGCCTCACCCCGCTGGTGGCAGGGCAGATCCGGGTGGCGCCCGTCTACACCCCGGCCCGGCTCCGTGGCCGCGGGTACGCCGGTGCCGCCACCGCCGAGGCCAGCCGGCTCGCGCGGGAGCGGGGCGCCGAGGAGGTGCTGCTCTTCACCGACCTGGCCAACCCGACCAGCAACGGCCTGTACCAGCGCATCGGTTACCGGCCGGTGGCCGACTTCGCGGTGTACGACTTTCAGGGCCAGAGCAGTTCCTGACCCCAACCACTGTCGGTACGGCGGTAGTTGAGCCGAACGTGCCGCCTCCGCTCGTCCCCCTGGAAGAACTCCACCTCATCCGGAAGCAGCCGGTACAACGTCCAGGACGGGACGGGCGCGCCGGGCTCCCGCTGCGCCCGCTCCCAGGACTCCTCGGAGACCCTTGCCAACTCCCCGAGCGAGCCCAGCACTTCGCTCTGCCGCCCGGTGAGCGCGGCGGCCAGCGCGCCGGTCGAGCGGGCGTGCAGATCGGCCTGGCCCTCCTCGGAGGGGGCCGCGCTCACCGGTCCCCGCACCCGCACCTGCCGCCCGAGCGCCGGCCAGTAGAACCCGAGGGCGGCGTACGGCCGCGCCGCCAGGTGACCGCCCTTGCGGCTGTGGGAGTGGCTGGCGAAGGCCCAGCCGTCGGTGTCGGCGCCGTGCAGCATGACGGTCCGCACGTCGGGCCGGCCCTCCGCGTCCGCCGTCGCGAGGGACATGGTGTGCGGCTCGGTCTGCCCGGCCGTCACCGCCTCCGCGAACCAGGTGGTGAACAGCTCCAGCGGGGTCGCGGGCGCGGTGTCGGGGTCGAAGGCGGGCAGCGAGGTGACCTCCGGGTCCCACACCCGCAGTGACCTCAGCAGTTCGTGAAGATCTGTTGCCATGCCTCAGACGGTACCGAGCTCACGCGGCCGCAATGAGTGCGCCGCGCCTCTGGGAGGGCTAGGCTTAGTCCAGCGCTTAGTCCACCCGTTGACCTTTTCGTGAGGCAGTCATGGAAGCAGCCCGTCAGTACAACGTCCATGAGGCCAAGACGCACTTCTCACGGATTCTGGAGCAGGTTGCGACCGGTGAGGAAGTCGTGATCAGCAAGGCGGGGGAGCCGGTGGCCAAGGTGGTGCCGCTGCGCCCCAAGGTGAAGCGGACCGGCCGGGGCTCACTCCGGGGGCAGATCCACATCCCGGACGACTTCGATGAACTGCCCGACGACATCGCCGACGTGTTCGGGATGCGTTGATGCGACTGCTGCTCGACACCCATGTCGTCCTGTGGTGGCTGGACGACTCCGCTGAGCTGTCCGGTGAGATCAAGGATCTGCTCGATACCGAGCCCGCCGTGTACGTCAGTGCCGTATCACCGTGGGAGATCGCCATCAAACAGTCCGTCGGGAAACTGGAAGGCCCGGAGGACCTGGCCGAGCGGGTGCGCGACAGCCAGTTCACCGGCCTGCCCATGACGGCCGGGCACGGGGTGCGGGCAGGCCGGCTTCCGGCACATCACCGGGACCCCTTCGACCGGATACTGGTCGCCCAGGCGCAGATCGAAGGGATGACCCTGGTGACGCGGGACAAGTGGATCCCGCAGTATGACGTGCGGGTCATGCCCGTGTGAGAAGGCGACTTCCTTGGGCTCACAGAGGTATCGGCGGTCGGTGAGAACCCGTTGCCATGCCTCAGACGGTACCGAGGTCGGACGTCAGCCACCGTTCGGGCCGCATCACGATGATCACCGCCTCGCCGTGGTTCTTGAGGGCGAACTCGACATAGCCGTCCACCTTGTCGGCCGGCAGATAGCGGGCGGAGATCTCCCGGAGGTGTTCGAGAGTGGCCGGGTAGCTGTCCACGACCGGTCCCTCGACCGAGACGTACCTGATGGTGGGCTCGACGCGTTCGGCCAGCAGGGAGAAGCGGCCGGCGGCGCGGATCAGTTCGTGCTTACGGGAGTCCCTGCCGGTCAGGATCCAGAGGTCGCCGCCCGGCGCGTACTGGTACCAGATCGGCACGGTCAGCGGCGCCCGCCCCTCCTCCGCGTCGACCGCAAGCGCGGCGACATGGGGCTCGGCCAGGAACTGTTCACGTTGCTCGCGAGTCAGGGCCATACAGTGCAGGGTACGTCGACCCGCAGGGAGAGTGGAGCGAGCGTGAATCGCCTGTCCCGTACGGCAGTTGGCGCGGCCGGCGTCCTCCTCGCGTCCCTCGGCGCCTGTGACTCCTCCGCCGAGGGGAAGTCCACGCTCACCGTCCCCGAGCTCTACTACCTGCGCCCCTACGGCGACAAGGCAGGCCCGAAGGACAAGACGCCCTTCCACGTGGTGGCCGAGGACGGGGGCAAGCCCGGGGCCCGCCGGCTCACGGTGGACGTGGCTCCCGACGGGCGGGACGTGGTCCGGCTGAAGAAGGGCGGCCGCTGCGAGGGCGATTCCGCCCATCTGACCTGTGACGTCGACCGCGACTACAGCAATTGGGCGGACAACGCCCGCGCCGAGCCGCACGCCGTCAAGGGCGCGAAACCCGGTGCCACGGCCGTCGTCCGCTTCACGTACACCACGAACGACGGCAGAAAGCTCACCGCACGGACCCGGTTCGTGGTGGGCGAGCCGGTCGTCGAGGCGGTGGCCCCCGAGTACCGCAAGGGCCTCCTGCGGCCCGGCACCGACCTGGTCTCCCCGCTCGTGGTGCGCAACACCGGCGAGGTGCCGGTCAAGGGGCTCGGCCTCGCGATGAGCCCCGACGGGGTGGAGTTCGCGCAGCGCTACGACGACTGCCGCTACCCCGAGCCGCAGAAGGGGTCCTCAGCCGTGTGCGAGCTGCCGGACGTGACGATCGAGCCGGGGGAGACCGTCGTTGTCCGTCCCGCCCTGAGACTGCGCGTCCCCGAGACGGACATCTACGCCTCCTACGGCCGGGACGTCTGGGCCCTCGACATGGGCCCGGGGCATTACCGCAGCTACAGCGAGGGCGGCGGCGTCGGCGACGGCCCGGCCCTGGAGGCCGAGCCCACCACCGACGCCGAGGGCGCCTTCGTCGGCGGCGGCGGAGAGACCTACCTCGTCGTCGACACCCACGCCGACTACCAGGTCTCCGACGTCGAGCTGAAGGGTGCTCCCGGCACCCGGCGCACCTTCCGCATCCAGGTCCGCAACAACGGCCCTGCCGACGCCGGCGCCACGACCGAGCTGGTCTTCGAGCCGCCCTTCGAGCTCCAGGTCGTCAAGCAGCCCATGGAGGAGTACGACGACGGCGTCTACCAGCCGTACTGCGACAACAACGGCTTCACCTACACGTGCGAGGTCCCCGACCTGAAGCCGGGTGCGAGCCGGTCCTTCGAGTTCACCGCCGAACTCGGCGCACCGGGCGAGGGCGTGCTGAGCCTCCAGGAGAAGGACCCTTCCAGCCCCTGGGACGTGGGCCGCCGGGACCCGGACACGTCGAACGACCAGGCGGTCATCCGGGTCGTGTCCTAGCGGCCCAGGACCACTGTCCCGGAGGAGCAGAACCAGCCCCCCGTCCCCGACGCCACCGCGAGTCCCGGCGCGGATCCGTCCCGGCGCCGCACCTGCCGGGCCCCCGCCTCGCCGCGCAGCTGCCGTACGGCCTCCACGAGCAGGAACAGCCCCCGCATTCCCGGGTGTTGGGCGGACAGGCCGCCCCCATCGGTGTTGACCGGCAGCTCCCCGCCCTCGACCTTCAGCCTGCCCTTCTCCACGAAGGAACCGCCCTCGCCCTTCGCGCAGAACCCGAGGTCCTCCAGGGTCACCAGCGTCATGTAGGTGAACGCGTCGTAGATCTGGGCTAGTTCGATCTCTCCGGGGCGAACTCCCGCCCGCCCGAAGGCCAGCCGTCCGCTCACCGCCGCCGGGGACACCGTGAAGTCGGGCCACTCGGACATGCTGACGTGCGAGACGTACTCGCCGGTGCCGAGCACCCAGACCGGAGCGGTACGGCAGTCCCGTACGTACTCCTCGGCCGCGAGCAGCACCGCCGCGCCGCCGTCGGAGCGCAGGCAGCAGTGCAGCTTGGTGAAGGGGTCCGCGATCATCGGGCCGGAGAGGACGTCGTCGACCGTGATCGGGTCGCGGAACATCGCCTCGGGGTTGAGTGCCGCGTTGGCGCGCGCCTGGACCGCGACCTCCGCCAACTGCTCGATCGTCGTGCCGTGTTCGATCATGTGGCGGCGGGCCGCCATCGCGTACTTGGCGATCAGGGTGTGGCCGTACGGCACCTCGAACTGGAGCGGGCCGCGGGCACCGAAGGAGAGGGTGCCGGTGCGGCGGCCCGCTTTGATGTCGGCGCGGGCCGTGGAGCCGTAGACCAGCAGCACCGCGTTCGCGTGTCCCGCGGCGATGGCGTCGGCCGCGTGGGCCGCCATGACCTCCCAGGTGGAGCCGCCGACCGAGGTCGAGTCGACCCACGTGGGGCGCAGGCCCAGGTACTCGGCGACCTCGGCGGGGGCGAGGGTGCCGGTGCCGGCCGAGGCGAGACCGTCGACCAGAGAGCGGTCCAGGCCGGCGTCGGTGAGGGCGCGGCGGGCGGCCTGGGCGTGGAGCGTGTAGGGCGTCGCGTCGTCCACGCGGCCGCAGTCGGACAGAGCCACGCCCACCACGGCGACCTTACGGCTGCGCGGAGTCATGAGTGGCTGCCTCCCTCTGTGCATCTCGGTGCCGGGCTACTAATATGACGGACCGTCAGATAGGGAGGGAAGGGTCCATGGAGGCCAGCTTCACGCCCGAGCAGGACGAGATCCGCCGCACCCTCCGGGAGTTGCTGCGAGTGCGGTGCGGCGCCGCCGAGGTGCGGGCCGCGGTCGACACCCCGGCCGGGTACGACCCTGGTCTGTGGACCGCCCTCGCCGGGGACCTCGGGCTCCCCGGCCTGGCGATCCCCGAGGTCTACGGCGGTGTCGGCTGCTCGGTGACCGAACTGGCCCTGGCCTGCGAGGAGACGGGCGCCGCGCTGGCCCCGTCACCGCTGCTGGCCACGGCGGTACTGACCGCCCCGCTGGTACTGGCACTCGGTACCCAGACCCAGTGCGCCGAGCTGCTGCCCCGACTGGCCTCCGGGGCGCTCACCGCCACGCTCGCGGTACCGCCGGGAGCGGCCTTCGGCCTGGCCGGGGACAATGCGGGCGACTGGGCCGGGGGAGGGCGGGCGGGAGGGGTGCAGGCGAGCCGACCCCGGGGTGACGGCTGGCGGCTCTACGGTCAGGTCGACCAGGTCCTCGACGGCCACACCGCCGGTCTCCTCCTCGTCGCCGCCCACGCCGGAGGCTTCGCCCGCTCCCGCACCCTGCTCTTCCTCGTCCCCGCCGACGCCCCCGGACTCGTCCGCGCCCGGCAGACCGCCCTCGACGCCACCCGGCCCCGGGCCCGCGTCGAACTCCGTGACGTGGAAGCGGAGTTGCTCGGAGCGGACGATGAGGCCGACGTCCCCGGCGCTCTCGCCCGCCTCGGTGACACCGTTGCCGCCGTGCTCGCCTGTGAGGCCGTCGGGGCGGCCGACCGCGTGCTGGAGCGGACCGTGGAGTACGTGAAGCAGCGGGAGCAGTTCGGGCGGGTGATCGGGTCGTTCCAGGCGGTGAAGCACCGGCTCGCCGATGTGTACGTCCAGCTCCAGGCGGCGCGGTCGGCCGCGTACTACGCCGCGTGGGCCACCGCCCGCCAGGAACAGCGGGTCGGCGGGCTCGCTCTCGCCCAGGCCCTCGAAGCCCTGCGGACCGCCGCCGGCGAGGGCATCCAGCTGCACGGGGGCATCGGCTTCACCTGGGAGCACGAGGCCCAGCTGTACTTCAAGCGCGCCACCGGCGACGAGTTGCTCTTCGGCCCCGCGCACCGGCTGCGGGCGCAAGCCGCTGACGCTGCGCGGCTGTTCGAGCGGGCGGAGGTGTCGGTGTGATCGGTGAGCGGATGGTGCAGAGGGTGTCGTCGACGCGCCGTTTCGCCGAGGTGGCGTCGCATGTGGTTCTGGTCCCTCGCCGGGTCGTGCACCGGCTGCGGGCGCAAGCCGCGGACGCTGCGCGGCTGTTCGAGCGGGCGGAGGTGCCGGTGTGATCGGTGAGCGGATGGTGCAGAGGGTGTCGTCGACGCGCCGTTTCGCCGAGGTGGCGTCGCATGTGGTTCTGGTCCCTCGCCGGGTCGT